>NZ_JBHZPY010000008.1:0-163508 GCF_042787235.1 Flavobacterium zhoui | reverse complement strand
AATAAAAATATATAAAGCGAGTTTGGTGAATGATAAATGGTCTAACGTAACTGAATTGCCTTTTGACAGTAATAATTACAGTACAGCCCACCCCGCTTTAAGTCCCGATGGAAAAACGTTATATTTTGCTTCCGATATGCCCGGAACATTAGGTCAGTCTGATTTATTTAAGGTGACAATTAATGAAGATGGCAGTTTTGGAACTCCTCTGAATCTAGGAAATAAAATCAATACCGAAGGAAGAGAAACCTTTCCGTTTGTAAATTATGAAAATGAGATTTACTTTGCCTCAGACGGGCATCCGGGCCTCGGAGGATTAGATATTTTTATGTCTAAAATAAATGAAGATGGAACATTCAGTCCCATCCAAAATGTAGGTGCCGACGTAAATTCTCCTAAAGACGATTTTGCCTATTTGATTGATACAAAATCAAGAAGAGGTTTTTTTAGTTCCAATAGAGATGGTGGACAGGGTTATGACGATATTTATAAATTTCTGGAAACTAAAAGACTGATTTGTGAACAACTGTTGTATGGGGAAATAACTGATCTTGTTACAAAAGAACTTCTACCTGACGCAAAAATCAGTCTGTATGATAGTCAATTTAATCTTCTTAACACGACTATTTCAGATGAGAAAGGGAATTATACTTTTAAAGTGGAATGTAGGAAAACATATAATATAAGAGCTGAAAAACCAGAATACACCACAAAGGAAGAGAAAATTACTATTGCTGAAACAAATGGAAAAACATATTTCCCAATAACATTGGAAAAAGCAAAATGTAAAGTAACTATAGGTGATGATTTAGGTAAGTGCTTTGGAATAAAAATGATTTACTTTGATTTTGATAAATCTAACATTAGACAAGAGGCAGCTTTAGATTTAGAGAAAATATTAGATGTTTTAAATCAAAATCCAACTATGAAATTAGATATACGTTCACATACAGATAGTCGTGGAACATTCAAATACAATGAGGCTTTATCGCAAAGAAGGGTCACATCTACTATAGGATGGTTGATTAAAAATGGGGTCGATTTGAATAGATTAACCGGAAGAGGATATGGAGAAAATCAACTAGTTAACAATTGTTCTGATGGGGTCAAATGTACTGAAGAAGAACATCAGTTGAACAGACGAAGCGAGTTTATAATTACTGCTTTGTAAAAATTAAAAAGAGGCTGCGACTTGGGGAAGACAGCCTCTAATTCCAAAATAAAAAACTCAACTTATATTCTTGCGAAAATGTTAGTGTAATATTTTCTACCATTCGTTGGATTCTCTCTAATTGATATTCCAAAATGAGTAAAATTACCTTCGATATTCTCTTTATGTCCTGGACTTGCTAACCATGCATTTACCGCAGCTTGAGGGGTACTATAGTTATATGCTATATTCTCACTAACAGTTTTTGCACCTAAAACTTTCATTATATTTTCAGAGCGAGCAACAAAATCATTATGGTTCACTACGTTATTAGCAATCATGTAATTGTCATGCTCTTCTGACTTGTACGACATGTGATTGATCTTTTCTAACGGATTTAAACCAACACTAACTCTGTAAGTATTTATCAATTCCATTGTTTGTAATTCTGTTGCATTGTATGTGTATTCTGCTACTTTTAATGATGAAACATCTGTCGCCGATGAAGCATTATCTGAAGAACAGGAATTCAAAGTGCATACCATTGAAACAATCAATAATGTACGAAGTAGATTTCTTTTCATAAAAATAGTAGTTTAAGTTTAAAGAAGATTGTGGGGCAAACTTCTTTAATGTATTAACAAACATTTTGCTCTAATAATATTTAAAACTACATTTTTTATCGTTAAAACACCAAATAAAATCGATGAACTACATCATAAAAAAAAATAATCATATATATTTCTTACATTAACAAAATATTAACCAGTTTATTAATGGTAATCTTCTTAGGTCAAAAGTGAAAATTAAATGGAAATTTACATACAATATTTCTTATCAAATAACTAGACCATAAGGTGTTAAACGTAATTCATATACACTCCAATATTAAATTTCGATAAAGCTTTAGCTAGATACATAATTACAGAATTGTAATTATAAAAAAAGACCGCCTTTTTGGGAAAAGACGTCCTCTAATTTTTTTTAAAAAAATTAACTTATATTTTCACAAAAATATTGGTATAATATTTTGCCCCGTTTGCAGGATTTATTCTAATTGCAATACCAAAGTGATTAAAATCCCCTTCAATATTTGCTTTATGACCTGGACTAGCCAACCACGCATCAAAAGCGGCCTGTGCTGTATTATAATTATAAGCAACATTCTCACCAACAGTTTTCGCACCTACTACATTCATTATGTCCTGAGAACGAGCAACAAAATCATCATGATTAACAACATTGTTTGTAATCATGTAATTATCATGCTGTTCTGACTTTAAAGAAATGTAATTAATTTTTTGCAGAGTATTTAAACCAATACTAACTCTGTAGTTGTTTATTAAATCCATTGTTTGAATCTCTGAACTATTATAAGAATAATTAGTTGCTGTTGGAGAAGAAGTGCTTGATGCTGGATTTGCAGAAGAATCTGAAGAACAGGAATACATGGTATTCACCGCTAAAAAAAGTAATAATGTACGAAGCAAATTTAATTTCATAAAACCTAGTAGTTTAATTTTAAAGTAGATTTTGGCGTCAAAATTCTTTAAAAATTTAAAATATTATTCTTTAATAATACTCAAAACTACTTATTTTACCGGATAAGAGCCAAATAAAATCGACAAACTACACAAATCAAATAATTTACTCTATGTTTTTCTTACACTAAGGAGATAAACGTTCAATTTTCCAGTCAAAATTTTCTTGACTTGTATATCGAATCCTGTCATGCAATCTATTAGGTCGTCCCTGCCAAAATTCAACTTCTATAGGAGTAACCAAAAATCCTCCCCAATGTTCTGGTCTTGGAATTACAATACCTTCATAATCATTCTCTAACTGTTTTAAATTTTCTTCCAAAAAAGCACGCGAGGGAATAACTTCGCTTTGATTTGAAACTATAGCCCCTAATTTACTTCCGTCGGGTCTGGATTCGAAATAATTGTTTGAAGTAATTTCTGAAGTTTTATTTGCGATTCCTTTTATAATAACTTGACGTTCCATAGAATGCCAAAAAAAGGAAAGACATATCTTTGGATTTTGAGCAATTGCCTTCCCCTTTTCTGAATTATAATTAGTGTAGAATATAAATCCTTCTTCTGTGAATTTTTTTAATAGTACAACTCTTGATCGTGGAAATCCATCTAAACCAATTGTAGCAACAGTCATAGCATTGACTTCTTCATTTCCTCCAAAATCTTCTACCTCATGAAACCATCTATTAAAAAGATTAATGGGATCTTTAGGAATATTAGATTCTAATAACTCGCTCTTTTCATACGATTTTCGGTAATGACTTAAATCTTCCATATATTATATTTTTTGGTATTCTAGACTATTCAATTTTTATAAATTTAGGTTTTAAATTTAAAACTCAAAACTTTTTCCATCATCGGCTAACAGCACTTCGGGAAAAATAGTTTCGGCCTCTTCTTTAAAAAAAGTTATATTTTCATATCGTGTAGAATAATGTCCTAGAATTAATTGTTTTGCATTAGATTTAAAGGCAATCATTGCCGCTTCTTTTGCCGTAGAATGAAGTGTTTTTTTAGCTAAATTCTCTTCCGATTGTAAAAACGTAGATTCATGATATAAAACATCTATATTTTCAATAATAGGAATTATAGATTCATCATAAGCCGTATCAGAACAAAAAGCATAATTCTTTGCCGGAACTGGATCAAAAGTTAATTTTTCGTTTTCAATTACTCTTCCGTCCAGAAGGGTAATATCTTTTCCGCTTTTTATTTTTTGATAATAACAAGTATCAATTTCATAATTTTGAACGGCATCTAAATTAATTTTCCTCGCCCCTATTTTTTCTTGGAACAAAAAACCATTGGTGTAAATACGATGTTTTAATGGTATAGTTTTCACCAAAACCTTTTCATCTTCAAAGATCACTTCACCTTCTGCAGATTCTAATTCATGAAAAAACAAGCCGTAATTAGTCCAGGAATTGGATAATCGCAATTGTAACTTGATGATTTCTTTAATTCCTTTTGGACCATAAATATGCAAATCGGTTGTTCTATTCAATAATGTGAAAGTAGACACTAATCCTACAAGTCCAAAAAAATGATCTCCATGCAAATGCGAAATAAAAATATGATTAATCTTCGAAAACCGAATTTTGTTTTTGCGCAATTGCACTTGAGTACCTTCTCCACAATCAATTAAAAACAGTCTGTTTTTAATTTCTAAAATCTGAGATGTAGGATTCGTAAAAGTTCTGGGTGTAGCTGCATAGCAACCAAGTATTGTTAGTTTCAATTTCTTGTTTATTCGGTTATTGCGTATTGGGGTAAATCAATTGAACGGTTAAATAAATAATGGAATCCATTAATTTAAAAACCTAAATCTCTTTCTATTTCTTCCATTTCAATAATATCATGTGCTTCTAATAAAGAAGGTACAACGGTCAATTTGCTTGGAACTGCATTATAGTCAAAATCTGAGGCAACTATAACAAATGATTTTTTAGCTTTTTTATGCTGTTTGGATAATGGCATAAATGATTTGATATTATCAGTAGAAAAGCCTTTATAAAGCAAAAGATCAATAATCAGATTATGCTTTTCAAATGTTTTATATTGATGTGTAACTTTCATCAAAAAAGAGGTAAAATCACCTTGTGTGTCTCTAATGGTTATCGTGTGGGCTTTTTGATCTACTTTCATTTTTTTATTAATTTCAGAGAATGCAAAATCGCAAATTTTATGAATAGCTAAGTTACTAAGTTTTCAATTGAAATTACTGAATTTTTGAAGCTAAAAGATAAATAACTGCCATCCTTATTGCTACACCATTTTCTACCTGGTTTAATATCACAGATTGATGAGAATCAGCCACTTCACTTGTAATTTCGACTCCACGATTAATGGGCCCTGGATGCATGATTACGATTTCTTTATTGAGCGAATCCAATAAGGTTTTATCAACACCATACTGTTGCGCATATTCTCTTGTTGAGGGAAAATAATTCACATCCATTCGTTCATTTTGAACACGTAACATATTAGCAACGTCACACCATTCAAGCGCTTTTCTTAAGTTAGGCTCAACAGTTACACCGAGAGACTCAATATGTCGTGGTATAAGCGTTTTAGGTCCGCAAACTTTCACTTCTGCACCCTGCATTTGCAAAGCATATATATTTGATAATGCTACTCTTGAATGCAAAACATCACCCACAATAACTACTTTTTTGCCAGCAACTTCGCCTAGTTTTTCTCTAATTGAATAACTATCCAATAAAGCTTGTGTTGGGTGTTCATGTGCTCCGTCACCTGCGTTTACGATACTTGCTTTTACGTTTTTGGATAAGAAATAAGCTGCTCCAGGATTGGCATGTCGCATCACCACCATATCCACTTTCATAGAAAGTATATTATTTACTGTATCGATGAGTGTTTCTCCTTTTTTTACTGAAGATTGTGCTGCTGAAAAGCTAATAACATCGGCTGATAATCGTTTTTGTGCTAATTCAAAAGAAAGTTTTGTTCGTGTACTGTTTTCGAAGAAAATGTTAGCAATTGTAATATCTCGTAAGGAAGGCACTTTCTTTATTGGTCTGTTTATGACTTCTTTAAAATGATCGGCTGTTTCAAATATTAAGTCAATATCATTCTTGTTAATGTATTTTATACCTAATAAATGATTTACGCTTAATTCTTTCATTTTTTTTACGATTATTAATTTTTTTAATAGTTAGATTTTAAATATAATGTTGTCTAACTTGTAATTAAATACACGCCATCTTCACCATCATTTTCTTTCCAACTCACTTTCACTTTTTCGTTATTTATGGCATCTACCTGTCTTCCTCTATAATCCGGTTGTATGGGTAAATTTCTACTGAAACGTCTATCAATTAGAACCAATAATTCTATTTCAGAAGGTCTTCCAAAAGACTGAATAGCAGTCAAGGCTGATCTAATGCTTCGTCCCGTAAATAAAACATCATCTATAAAAATGACTTTTTTATTTTCGACAATAAAATTAATCTTGGTTTTATTTGCTTCCAATGGTTTATCGGTTCTGCGAAAATCATCTCTAAAAAAGGTAATATCCAAGTAACCCAATTGAATTTCAGGAGTTTGGTATTCTTTTTCTAATATTTCTTTTATACGTTCTGCTAAAAAAACGCCTCTTGGTTGAATCCCCACCAAAATGGTATCTGAAAAATCTAAGTGCTTTTCAATTAACTGACAGGCCAAACGATGTAATATGATAGTAACTTCTTTTGCAGTAAGTAATACTTTTTGACTCATGTTAAAGTGTGTTGTTTGGTTGCGCAAATATACGAATTCCCTTTTATGATTTTATAATTATAAAGCGAGAAAATAGATGTACTTATTTTTTACCGAATGAAATCCATGTTGCTTTGTGCCAAATATATTCTAAGGGTCCCTGCTTATGGGTTTTAAGCCACCAAGTACAGAACGATAATTGGCTAATAAACAATAGTATTCCTATCAACAGGCAGTAAGTTGCTCCAGTATACTCAAAAAGACCAAGGCCATATCTATAATAAATAAAGGCCCCAATCATGGATTGCATAATATAATTTGTCAAACTCATTTTCCCGAAAGGAACTAACATAGATAAAGTCTTATTAACAACTTCCTTTTGATACAGTAAAACAAAGGAAGAAACAAGAACTAACATAAATGCAACATTTGACCATGATGCAAAGATTATTGTAAGTTTATTTGATAACGTTGCTCTTGTTACTATATCCACCATATAGGTCTTTAAAAGATATAATGGAATAAAAAAAATAATTGCATAACGTAATACTTTGCTCCAAAATTGGTTCGTTGCAAGAGTTGTTGCAAAAAGTTGTTTTCTGCCTAATAACATTCCAAACATAAATAAAGCCGGAGCTTGGAAAATCCTTCCATTTTCCCATGACCATAATAAAGAGGCGGTTTTTCCTAATGTCAAGTCTCCAATAACATAATCCATAAAAGAACCATGTTTCATATAATAACTTATACTTTCATAATAGGCATTTGATAAATTAGGAGGAGCCACATAATCCGGATTCAAAATATAATAAATACATCTTGCCCATTCCAAAGGTTGCAACATCAAAATAATAGCAGTAATAAACACCGCTTTATTACTCCAATTTACAACAGGGATCAACAAAAGTCCCAGAAAAGCATATAAAGTAAGGATATCACCTTGATAAAAAGCCGTATTAATGAGTCCAAAAACCAACAACAGCATCATTCGCCAAAAGAAACGCCCTCTAAAATCATTTCCTTTTTTAGCTTGATTGTCATTTTGAATATAGAAACTAAACCCAAAAAGTAGTGCAAAAATAGCATAGGATTTACCACCAAAAAGGAAAAACAGCGAATCCCAAACAATTTTATCTAATGCTACAAGCCACGTTGGAAAATTTTCCGGCAAATAATAATATTCAAAATGTTCCACATTATGTAGTAACATAATTGACATAATGGCAAAACCGCGCAACGCATCAACCACTTCTATTCTTGGAGATTTTAAGTTTAATGTAATGTTGGTCATAATGATGGCATGCGTTAAATAAAATAGTAAACCTCAAAAATATATTTTTTTGGATAAATAGTAGTTAAAAAAAATATTTATAAACATCCATTTTGTGATTTTTGGGATAAACTATTCGAAAAATTATATAAAACTCTGTAGAAATTATATAAGTAATCAATTCATTGATTTTGTATCTTTATGTAAATAAAAAATAAAAATCCATGAAAAAAAAGATAACAAGATTATTGATGCTGTTGATAGTGTTAATTTCATTTACAAGCTGTTCAGTAATAGAAGGTATATTTAAGGCCGGTGTTGGTGTTGGTGTTTTTATTGTGGTTGTTATAATTGCCATTGTTGTACTTATTATAAGCAAAGTCTTCGGTAAGAAATGATTAAATATTATCAGCATTTACAACTTCTACAAAGGGATAAGCCACTATTTAAAAAAAACGCCAACTGAAAAGTTGGCGTTTTTTTTTATCAAGATAAACGACTGTTTAAATAGTATACATTTTAATTCTCAATTCTTGAACTTTTTCATCATCTAGATAGTCATCAAAAGTCATGTAACGGTCTATTGCTCCATTCGGTGTTAATTCAATAACACGATTAGCAACCGTTTGAGAAAATTCATGGTCATGAGTGGTGAAAATTACAGATCCTTTGAAGTTTTTCAATGAATTATTGAAAGCTGTAATAGACTCTAAGTCCAAGTGATTCGTAGGTTCATTAAGCATCAAAACATTTGCACGCTCCATCATCATTCGAGACAACATACAACGTACTTTTTCTCCTCCAGATAATACTCTGCACGTTTTCAAAGCTTCTTCTCCTGAAAAGATCATTTTACCAAGGAAACTACGAATATTAACCTCATCACGTTCTTCCTCCGTTTTTACCCATTGGCGTAACCAATCCACAAGAGAATAGTCACTCTCAAAAAAAGAATGATTTTCTACTGGCAGATAAGCTTGATTTGTAGTAACTCCCCAATCAAAAGTACCTGAATCCGCTTTTTGATTTCCATTTAAAATTTCGTAAAAAGCAGTTGTAGCACGTGAATCTTTTGAGAAAAGGACAATTTTATCACCTTTAGCCATATTCAAATCAACTCCTTTAAACAAAATATCTCCATCAATTGAAGCGCTCAAGTTTTGCACATTCAAAATTTGATCTCCTGCTTCACGCTCCTGATCAAAAATAATCGCTGGATAACGACGGCTTGATGGTTTTATATCCGAAATATTCAACTTACTAATCATTTTTTTACGAGAAGTAGCTTGTTTTGATTTGGCCACATTCGCACTAAAACGACGTATGAACTCTTCTAATTCCTGTTTCTTTTCTTCTGCTTTTTTGTTTTGTTGCGCACGTTGTTTAGCGGCTAACTGGCTTGATTCATACCAAAAAGTATAATTCCCGGAATAATGATTTATTTTACTAAAATCAATATCCGAAATATGCGTACAAACGGAGTCTAAAAAGTGTCTGTCGTGAGAAACTACAATTACTGTATTTTCATAATTTGCCAAGAAATTCTCTAACCAAGCAATGGTTTCAAAATCTAAATCATTGGTAGGCTCATCCATAATAAGTAAATCAGGATTTCCAAAAAGAGCTTGTGCCAAAAGGACACGAACTTTTATTTTACCCTCAAGATCTCCCATTAAAGTATAATGATGTTCTTCAGAAATTCCAAGATTTGACAACATCGATGCTGCATCAGAATCAGCATTCCAACCGTTCATTTCTTCAAATTGCACTTGCAACTCCCCTATTCTATCTGCATTTTTATCATTGTAATCTAAATACAAAGCATCCATTTCTTTTTTGATGGCATACAATGTCTTATTTCCCATCATTACAGTCTCAAGTACGGTGCTTTCGTCAAACATATTATGGTTTTGGTTTAAAACCGACATACGTTTTCCGGATTCCAAATGAATATGACCTGATGTAGGATCCATTTCACCTGCAATTATTTTAAGAAAAGTAGATTTTCCAGCACCGTTGGCTCCGATAACTCCGTATATATTACCATGTGTGAAGGTAGTATTTACTTCATCGAACAAAATTCGTTTGCCAAACTGAACTGATAAATTGTTAACTGTTAACATAAATATTTTTTATAAAAATTTTTGCAAAAGTACGAAAAAAATACTGATTTTTATGAATTGTAGATAGCTTAACATTAAAATAGTAGTCCTGGAAAAATACGATGAAAATTAAGCTTGTTAACACTTATATTTTCTTTAAAATTAACAAACAAACAAGCTTAATTTTAATACTTATTTTTTGGAATTCATCACTGACTTAATTTCTTTAAACTAGCTAAAACTGCCACCTCAACATCGGCAGGGCTTCTGGAATTAAATTGTTCTAATAAACCATTTAGTACATCAGGGTTAACTGTTTTTTTGTTTTCTATAACTAATAAGAGTTCTTCGGATATGTCCTTTAAATTTTTGGATAAAGGCAGAAGCGGTTGAATTAGCGGAGCATTGGCACTTAAATTATTTAAATCTGCATCCATAGCAATCCATTTTCTAAAAAAATTAGTTACTAAAGTTTGACTTTCTTTATTTTTATTTTCTAAAAAATTGTTTACCGCTATATCAAAATCATAGGCATCAAAAGCATCTACTGTGCAGGCATCAGCAAATAAAGTTAGTGGAGAAAACATAAAATATTTTTTTCCTCCTCCATTTCGTTTGTAATTTTTTAGTGGTTCACAAACATTAGAAAAATCTCTCAATGCTTTTGTGTCTTGATTATTACAGATGTTTCTTAAAATCACCTCTTTGTTTCTAAGATGCATAATGCCTAATTCTTCCAATCTAAAAGAGATCGTTTTCAATCTTTTATGCAAACTATTCAAATCATTAATATTTTCATTAGACCACAATCTTTCAGCAATAGCCGCAGTTCTTGGCCAAATTCTGGAGTCAATATTCAAAGGCGTCACCAGTTCGCTCCACATTGTTGCTTCGCCTCCTAATATTCTTGCTTTTTCCTCAGCAGTAAGAACAATATTTTTTGGTATCGGATCGTTCAAATAATGACTTTGTATGCTAAGCATCAAATCAATGTAATAGCCATTGGACAAAACTGTTTTGTAACCATTTTTAGCAGCAGCGATAAGAGAGCCTCCTGGAACAACACTTTCATTCGCTCCTTTCCAAGAATGAATAATAGCCTCTTTGGACATATCTTTTGTCATTATTTCTTCCCACCCCATTAATTCTTTATTATATTTTTTTAACATTGGAATCAATTTCATTGTGAAATAGGTCTGCAATTCATGATTATTTGCCAATCCATTTTTTTTCTTAAATTCTTGTATTTTAGGATTTTCATCCCATTCTTTCCCTTGATTTTCATCACCGCCAATATGAAAATAATTTCCTGGAAACAAGGGACAAACCTCATCAAAAATTTCACCTAACAACTGATACGTTTTTGGATTTGTCGGATCTAATGTTGGTGTATAAATTCCAGATCTCCTACCAACGATATAGGCAACTTCATTACTTACTTTACTTCCTATTTCTGGATACGCAGTCAATATTGCCGAACCATGACCGGGAACATCTATTTCCGGGACTACTAAAATCCCTCTTTCAGAAGCATATTTTACCACCGTTTTAATTTCCTCCTGAGTATAATAATATCCATCTGAAGCTAATTTCGTCAATTTAGGATGCTTTTTAATTTCAATTCTCCAACCTTGATCATCTGCTAAATGCCAATGGAATACATTCATTTTCATTGAAGCCATTGCATCGAGATTCCTTTTAATAACATTTACAGGTTGAAAATGCCTTGCTGCATCTATCATTAATCCTCTCCAAGTAAATCTTGGAGAATCCGTAATTTCAACCATTGGAAAATAATACGAAGTACTTGTGTTTTGCAATAATTGCAATAATGTTTCTAACCCATGCAATGCCCCAAGATCTGTTACTGCATTAATCATTATTTTATTCGAAGAAATCGTTAAGGCATAACTTTCGTCTTCATTCAATCCTACTTTCCCATTTCGAATACAATTAATTTGTAATTCTGCACCAGGAACCTCATTGTTTTTTGTTATAAAAGCCTGTTCCAAAAATAATCCAGTTCTGCCATCTAATCTTCTCAAAAAATTGGTCGCTCCTGCAAAAATTCGAGGGTTGGGATTGCCGGTAATATTTAATTTAAAACTTTTAGATAAAGTAAAAGTTCCTGAGGTCAAATTTATATTCTGCGGCCACGGCATCAGATCTAATTCTTCCTTTTTAATTTGTGAATTAGATAAAAAAGGAATAAACAGTAGGATTAAGATGTATTTCATATGTTTTTATTGTTCTTTTTAATAATCAAAACGCTTAAAAGCTTCAATCGCTTCGTATTCCGCTAAACCTAAATCATCATATAATTTAGCCGTATGCTTATTCCTATCTTCTGCTCTTACCCAAAATTCTCTGGAGTCATTTCCCTGAAACATCACTCTGTCTTTTTGAGATTGGTGATATAAAATAGCATGTCTTTTTAGTAGAACTTCATCTGGACTCAAAGGTACGGCCATGTCAATTTCATGAATATCCCATTCATGCCAAGCCCCTCGGTACAACCACAACCAGCAATCATTCATGTATTTCTCTGGCTTCAATTGTTTCATTGCCGCAAATATAGCATTAAGACAAACTTCATGTGTACCATGTGGGTCTGCTAAATCTCCTGCCGCAAAAACCTGATGAGGTTTAATTTTTGCGATAATACCCTGAACTATTGCAATATCTTCAGGACCTAACGGATTTTTTTTTATATGTCCTGTTTCATAAAATGGCATATCCAGAAAATGAATATTCTCCTCCTTTAATCCAATATATCTTGTCGCTGCATAAGACTCTCGGCGTCTAATCAATCCTTTCAATTTTCTAGCCTCAACTGTATCGACTTCATTTTCTGATTTATTATTTAAAAAATCTATAACCGCTTGAAAATTCATTTTAGTTTTAGCATCTCCAATGAAATCATTACAAACCTCAGCAAATTTCAAAGCTTCATCATCTGTTACTGCAATGTTTCCAGAGGTCTGATAAACCACATGAACATCGTGTCCTTGTTTTATTAATTTAGAAAAAGTTCCTCCCATAGAAATCACATCATCATCAGGATGCGGACTAAAAAGGATCACTCTTTTCTTATCAGGATTAGCCCTTTCCGGTCTATGGGAATCATCAGTATTAGGTTTACCTCCTGGCCATCCGGTTATGGTGTGCTGCAATACATTGAACATATTTATATTCAAGTCGTAAGCGGAACCTTCTAATGCTAAAAGATCAGACATTCCGTTATTATTGTAATCTCTGTCGGTCAATTTCAAAATAGATTGATTGGTACTTTGACACAGCCAAACAATTGCTTTGCTTTTTAACTCTTGAGTCCAAATACATTCGCCCACTAACCACGGTGTTTTAAAACGGGTTAATTCCGAAGCTGCCGATTGATCTAAAACGAACGTAGCATTAGCATGATTTTGCAAAAATGTCGCAGGAACTTCAGAGCTAATATCGCCTTGAATTGTTCTTTTTATTATATCTGCTTTGTTTTGGCCCCAAGCCATTAATACAATTCTTTTAGATCTTAGAATAGTTGAAACTCCCATGGTAATTGCTCTTTTAGGAACATTGTCAATCCCATTAAAATCAGATGAAGCATCGACTCTTGTAATGTGATCCAAAGTAATTATGCGAGTGCCCGAGTTGATATGGGATCCTGGTTCATTGAACCCTACGTGACCCGTACGACCAATACCTAATAATTGAAAATCAAGTCCGCCAGCATTTTTAATATTCATTTCATAATCAATACAATATTGATTCAGCTCTTCAATGGCTACAGTTCCGTCTGGAATATGTATGTTTTCAGGTTTAATATCAATATGATTAAAAAGATGCTGATTCATAAAATAATGATAGCTCTGATTGTTCTCTTTAGTCATTGGATAATATTCATCCAGATTAAAAGTGATAACATTACTAAAACTAAGTCCCTCTTCTCTATGCATTCTAACAAGTTCTTCATATACCTTTATAGGCGAAGAACCAGTAGCTAAACCAAGAACACAAGATTTATTTTGCTTTTCTTTTGATTTAATCAATTCAGCAATTTCCTGCGCTACAATTACAGAGGCTTCTGTTGAGTTTTTGAAAATTTCATTGTGAATTTTTTCAAATCTAGTTTCTTCGAATTTACCGGCACTTTTATAGCTGATGTCTGGTTTAATTTCTAAAGCACTTTTCATTTTTATTCTGTTTTAATTCTAATTTATAAAGATATGCATTTTTTTAAATGGTGTAAACGCTCCGGAATGCATTTAGGTTGGACACTATTTTATTCTTTTCATGTAAATATAGCTTTAACGTGATTTTAGAAAAAATAATTTATACCAACAGCACCTAATATTCAACCAACGACATTTTTTTATCAACAATGCGTTTTAAAAAACGACAAATGAATGCGTTGATTTTTGCTGATTTCAAATTATTGATTTTCGTAAACAAGTGTTTTCTATTTAAATAATGGCAACCTAAAAATAAAGATTAATTGTTAGGCCATTAACGGAAGTACCATGAGTTTTGAAATTCTGAATTATTTTGTACTTTCACCACATACAAAAACAAAAAAGGTATTGGTATAATAAAGACTAAGAAGCGGTTGAAATTAATTTTCAAAAAGCAATTCCCTTTCGAACATAAAGTAAAGTTCAAATATTATATCATCTCTTTACAAATACCTATTCCTAATGAAGATTAAATGTGTTTTAGTAGATGATGAACCATTAGCTATAAAAGTCCTTCAGAATTATTTTACCAATTTTGCGGATTTTGAAATTATTGGCAAATTTAGCAATGCACTGGAAGCACTGGAGTTTATCAATAACAATAGTGTAGATGCCGTATTTCTCGACATCAACATGCCTATGATGACTGGTTTTGAATTGATTCGATTAATTGAGTATAAAACTAAAATTGTAATCACCACAGCCTTTAGGGAATTTGCTGCCGAAAGTTATGAATTAGATGTATTGGACTATTTATTAAAGCCAATCCCTTTACCGAGATTCATTAAATGTATCAATAGAATTACAACTGAAATCAATTTAAAAAATAACACAAAAATTGAAGCGCATCGGATTGAACCCCATATTTTTATCAAAGTAGATAAGAAAATGATAAAAATAACATTAGATGAAATTCTTTTTATCGAAGGAATGAAAGAATACATTAAGGTCGTGACGAGCGATAAAACTTATATTACACACAAATCATTAACTTCCTTATCAGACGAATTACCAGCGGATCGATTTGTAAGAATTCATAAATCGTTTATCATTGCAATAGACAAGATAAAATCTATAGAAGGAAACCGAATTCAAATACTTTCTTACACTTTGCCCATAGGACGAAATTACAGCAAAGATGTAAAAAGTAAAATTTTAGAATAGAAGTCATTTGAATATTTTACTTGAAAGCGTAAAAAAATAAAAAAAAAGCATCATTTTTTAATAAAACGTGATTATTCTATAATTTTAAGAATATTTATTCTAAATAATTTTTTTTTAATTTACTTAACAAATATATTTACCATCTTACTGCAAAAAAAACAAAAAATTAAACTAAAAAACCAAAAAAAATTATGAATTCAGAACAGACGAAGTCGAATAATTCGGCTCTTTATACCTTAATTACAGTATTCTTCTTTTGGGGATTTATTGGAGCATCAAATGGTGTTTTCATCCCTTTTTGTAAAGCTAAATTTGGTTTAGACCAGTTCCAAAGCCAGCTTATCGATTTTGCTTTTTACGGGGCTTATTATATTGGAGCGTTACTGCTTTTCATTTTTAGTAGCTTAGCAAAAAATGACATTCTAAATGCTTGGGGTTTCAAAAAAGGAATTATCAACGGATTATTAGTAAGTACTTTTGGAGCTTTATTAATGATTTTGGCCGTATCTCAAGGAAGTTATTTATTCATTCTTGGTGCTTTATTCATAGTAGCTTTAGGTTTTTCTTTACAACAAACTTCCGCACAACCCTTTGCAGCTTCGTTAGGAGAAGCTCATACAGCATCAAACCGTTTAAACTTAGCTGGTGGAATCAATTCACTTGGAACCACAATAGGACCAATAGTTGTTTCTTTTGCCTTATTTGGAGTTATTTCCGGTGTCAGCATTGAAGAATTTGCTCAAAAAGAAGATTCATTAGATTCCATGAGAATACTTTATGTATTTGTTGGAGGTTTATTCTTATTGGCTGCCGCCTTATTCTATTTTTCAAAAAAATTACCATCCGGTAAAAGTGATTCTACTTTTGAACCTGCAAGCAAGGCAATGAAAACGCTTATAGCAATTACGGTAATTTTAGTAGCAATATTTGCTTATATATTCTCTCGATATGAAGATCAAGAGTTCATCACTCGTTTTATTGACAATAAAGAAAAGGATTATTTAGGTTTAGGATTGACAGTTGCAACATTATTAGTTGTGGTTATAGGGTTATTATTCGCTAATACCACAGCACAAAAAAATCCTGAAGGATGGGGAGCAATGAAATACCCACAATTAGTTTTGGGAATGTTAGCGCTCTTTACTTATGTAGGTGTCGAAGTAACCATTGGAAGTAATCTTGGATCATTATTAGAAACGGATACTTTTGGTAAAATTGCAGGTCCTTCATTAGCACCATACATGTCAATGTATTGGGGAAGTTTAATGATTGGTCGTTGGGCAGGAGCAATTTCAGTGTTTAATCCATCTTCTCAATTAAAGAAAATTTTACTTATCGTAATTCCATACTTAGCTTTTGGAGTAGTATTAGCTGCTAATGCAATCTCTGGCCAAGATGTTACACCATTATACGGTTATGCATTCGTAATTTTGTTCCAAATCGCAGGTTTCTTTTTAGGAAAAGATCATCCATCAAGAACATTAATGATTTTTGGATTAATGGGAATGACAGCAATGCTAATTGGTTTATTCACTACCGGAACAACAGCAATTTATGCTTTTATGAGTGGTGGTTTGTTTTTAAGTATTATGTGGCCATCTATTTTCTCATTGGCAATTGCTGGTTTAGGAAAATATACTTCTCAAGGTTCTGCCTTTTTAGTAATGATGATTTTAGGCGGTGGAATTATCCCACCATTACAAGGAAAAATATCTGATATTATTGGGATTCACGATTCTTATTTTATTCCTGTTTTATGTTTCGCTTTTATAGCATTCTATGGTTGGAAAGTGATTGGAATATTAGAAAAACAAGGAATTGGACATGAAATAGAAGTTGGTGGAGGACACTAATTTTTAATAGAACAACAGACCAAAAAACCAAACCAAAAAAAACTCCCATTTTGCTAAGCATAATGGGAGTTTCTGTTTATATCGAAATCTCAAATCAGAAATCGTTAATTTGCATTAAATCTATTTATTACCTTTTTCGAAATCAGCAACAAACTGAGCCAATCCAATATCTGTCAAAGGATGTTTCAATAAACCGTAAATTGCAGAAAGTGGCCCAGTCATAACATCAGCACCAATTTTAGCACAGTTTACAATGTGCATTGTATGACGAACAGATGCAGCAAGAATTTGAGTTTCATAACCGTAGTTATCGTAAATCAATCTGATTTCTTCAATCAAAGCCAAACCATCAGTAGATACATCATCTAAACGACCAATAAACGGAGAAACATAAGTAGCGCCCGCTTTAGCAGCCAATAAAGCCTGTCCTGCAGAGAATACTAAAGTTACATTCGTTTTTATTCCTTTATCCGAGAAATATTTAGCAGCCATAACTCCTTCTTTAGTCATAGGCAATTTTACAACGATTTGATCGTGCAAATCAGCTAATTCTTCTCCTTCTTTAATCATCCCGTCGTAATCTAAAGCATTCACTTCAGCACTTACATCCCCATCAACTAGATTACAAATATCTACATAATGCTTCAAAATACTGTTTTTCCCAGTAATTCCTTCTTTTGCCATCAATGATGGATTTGTAGTAACTCCATCCAAAACGCCTAATGCTTGCGCTTCCTTAATTTGAGCTAAATTAGCCGTGTCAATAAAAAATTTCATAGTATTTATATATTTAATTGTGTGTGTTTTTTATTTGGGCGTGACCACAAGGGTCAGGCTTTTCGCTGTATCCTCGCTAAAAAGCGAGGGATGCCGCTACAATCCTTCACGCAAATTTGGTGCAAAATTACAACTTATAATGGTTCATTAGCATTTTTTCATATACTTTATCTGGTAAGACTCTTTTAAGAACAATAGAGAACTTTTGCATAAAAGCCCCTACTTTGTAATGAATTTTAGGTTCAGGAGTTTGAATAATCTTATAAACCGCTTCAGCCATTTCATTTGGATTACTACCGCTATCCACATGTTCATCCATTGTTTTAAGGGTATTCCCATACGGAATTTCATAAGCAGAACCTTTAATTAAAGGAGCATGAAAACGTCCCGCAGCAATATTAGTCGCAAAATCTCCTGGTGCAACATTCGTAATATGAACTCCAAATGGTTTTACTTCCATTCGTAAAGCTTCTGTAATTATTTCAAGAGCTCCTTTTGAAGCCGAATAAATACTTCTGTAAGGCAAACCCATATATCCGGCAATAGAAGTAATATTAATAATAAGACCAGATTGCTGTTGACGCATTTGTGGCAACACCGCTTTCATCACTTCAATTGGTCCAAAAAAATTAGTCTCAAAATTATTTTTGATTTCATGCATTGGAATTTCTTCCAATGGTCCGGTAATTCCAACACCAGCATTATTGATTACAACATCCAATCTTCCGGAGATCGCAATTACTTTGGCTACAGCCGCATGAATCGAATCCGTATCCCGAACATCTAAGGCCACCAAAAGAAAAACCGAATTTAAAACGCGTTCCGGATTTCTGCTGGTACCGTAAACAACAAAACCCTTATGATGCAAAAATTCACCTATGGATTTCCCGATTCCCGACGAACCTCCTGTAATAAGAACTACTTTATTCATGTTTATTGATGTTTGTTATACGAAAGGTCCAAAAATAAAAAAATCCTCCCGAAGGAAGACCACTTTTGTACGAAATAATTCAAAAAAAAATCTTCCGCAATGGAAGATTAAAAAAATGGCAAGCGACCTACATCGCACCGCTCAACCACGTACCCTTGCTATGTTCCCATCCTGGGGGAGTCTGCAGGAGCTGGTCGTGTAGGACTTGCCGGTGCAAATATACAATACTTTTTATATTTTTGCAATACCTTTGCACCTATAAAATAACGTTGTATATTGGCTTATTAAAATTTTAAACTATGAAAAATTATAACTTCCTATCTATCATTTTATTAGGAATTACGTTAGCAAATTGCAACGATACAAAAAAAGGCAAAAATTCTATATTTACCATCGATAATACTAAATTTAAAACACAATATCAGCCTCAAGAGTCGCTACAAATTGGGATTTTAAACCCAAATGACAAGGCTGTGGATAGTATTATTTACTATGTCAATGATGAAAAAATTGCTTCAAAAAAAGATCTTGATAAAGTAGCTTTTGGATTGAAAGATCAAAAATTAGGGTATCAAAACTTAAAAGCCTTAGTTTATTTTGGAGGCGAAAACTCAGAAGCTACTGCTAGGATCGAATTAGTTTCCAATGTCACGCCAAAATTATTGAGCTATAAAATTATAAATACGTTCCCTCATGATACAGCGTCTTTTACCGAAGGATTAGAGTTTTATAAAGATACTCTATATGAAAGCACCGGATTAAAAGGCAATTCATACTTTAGAAAATACGATTATCGAACAGGAAAAGTTTATAAACAAATTAATCTTGATGCCAAATATTTTGGAGAAGGAATTACTTTTATAAATGATAAAATGTACCAACTGACTTGGCAAGAAAAAACAGGTTTTATTTACGATGCAAAAACATTAAAACTAGAAAAAACTTTTACATATGATAAAGATATTGAAGGTTGGGGAATGACAAATGACGGGAAATACATTTATCAAACGGACAAAACGGAGAAAATTTGGAAAATGGATCCAAACACTCAAAAAATGATTGATTATATTAACGTGTATTCTGGAGATTCTAAAATAAAATCTGTCAATGAATTAGAATGGATTAACGGTAAAATTTATACCAATGTATGGCAAAAAGATGCGATTGCCGTTGTAAATCCTAACAATGGTGCGGTAGAAGGAATTTTAAACCTCGCAGGTTTGCGAAAATTAATAAATGCAACTGCAGATGATTATTTAAACGGTATCGCTTACAACCCAAAAACTAAAACCATTTTTGTTACTGGGAAAAACTGGGACAAAATGTTTGAAATAACGGTTTCAGAGTAATTTTTAAAAAAATGATAACACTAATCATTAATATCAAGGAATTACTACAGGTTCGAGATTCTTCAATTTTGAAAGTATCTGGTGCTGAAATGGCAATTCTCCCAACAATCAAAAATGCTTATTTGGTAATTCAAAATGGGCTTATTTCTGATTTTGGCTCGATGAAGGATTTACCTAATATCAATCCAGAAAAGTGTATTGATGCTGACGGGAAAATGGTTTTACCTTCCTGGTGCGACAGTCATACTCATATTGTGTATGCAGGCAACAGAGAACAGGAATTTGTTGATCGAATAAATGGCTTGACTTATGAAGAAATTGCCAATCGTGGCGGCGGAATTTTAAATTCGGCAAAAAAATTGAATGAAACCACTGAAGAAGATATTTACAATCAATCAAAAGCGCGACTGGAAGAAGTAATGCGTTTAGGAACTGGTGCAGTTGAAATCAAATCAGGATACGGATTGACAGTTGATGGAGAGTTGAAAATGCTTCGTGTTATTCAACGTTTAGCACAAAACTATCCAATGACTATAAAAGCCACTTTTTTGGGTGCTCACGCGTTTCCATTAGAATACAAAGAAAACCATAAAGGATATATCGACTTAATCATCAACGAAATGCTTCCTGAAATTGCTAAAAATAAGCTGGCTGATTACATCGATGCATTCTGTGAAACCGGTTATTTTACAGTTGAAGAAGCAGAACAAATCATGGAAGCTGGAATCCGTTTTGGCTTAAAGCCAAAAATTCATGTGAATCAGTTCAACTCCATCGGAGGAATTCAGGCTGGAGTAAAATACAACGCACTTTCTGTAGATCATCTTGAAGTTATGAATACTGAGGATATTGAAGCTTTAAAAAATACGGAGACCATGCCTGTTGCATTACCTTCGTGTTCCTATTTTTTGAGTATTCCATATGCTCCAGCGCGAGAAATGATCGCTATGGGACTTCCAGTAGCACTTGCAACGGATTATAATCCTGGTTCTACTCCATCAGGAAATATGAATTTTGTAGTGGCAACTGCTTGCATAAAAATGAAAATGACTCCAGAGGAAGCCATCAACGCGGCCACACTTAATGGTGCTTACGCAATGGGAGTTTCTGAAACGCACGGAAGTATAACCATTGGCAAAAAAGCCAATCTGATTATTACAAAACCTATTCCCTCCTATTATCAATTACCTTATGCTTTTGGGAGTAATCTAATTGATATTGTAATTCTAGAAGGAGAAATAATCGCATAAAAAAAGAGGAACCGAAGTTCCTCTTTTTTATGCGAATCCTTTAAAATATTATTTTAAAGAAAAACTTGTTTTAGAAACCAATTGATCTTTATCAAAAATATTTACAAAATAAGTTCCTTTTGGAAAGTCTTTCCCTCGTAAATTCTCTGTAACATCAACTGTTTTGTTTTCATAATTAACATTAGACACAAAACTGTAAGTCAAAGTATTATCACCAAAAGTTTCTGTTTTCTTGTCTCCTAAAACATTATTTTTACTGTCAATAACTTGAACATAATAAGATTTAGTCCCTGATTGTGCTACTTGATTTTCAGCAATAGTAAAACTTATTTTAAGAACATCCGCTCTACTTGCTTTGTCTGTAGCAACTTCTTTTCCAGAACTTTTTAATTTATAAGCTGAACCTCTTGTATTCAAAACAGTTAATTTTGCTGCTTTTTCAACTACTTTAGATAATTCTTCATTTTGCCCAGCTAGTGCTTCATTAGATTTTTTTGCTTCTCCTATTACAACTACTGCGCTATCGCGTTGTGTTGTTAAGGTTGTATTTTGTTTTTTCAACCCTTCATTTTCAGCCATCAAAACTTTCATTTTTGATTGTAAAGCAATTGATTGTGTTTTGTATTTTGCTAATGAAGCCACATCTCCTTTTGATTTACTAAGATCATTCATCAAGTTTACCACTTTATCTCTCTCTTGAGTTAACTCATCAGACATTGAAGTGTTTTCTGAAATTGCAGCATCATAAGTAGATTTTAATTCCTGCAAATCTTTCATGACGGACTCTTTTTCAGTTAATGTGGTTTTTAATTCAGTCTTAACAACATCAGTATCAGAAGTCATTTTAAAAATATATACTAAACTTCCCACTAATAAAACTGCTAAAACTGCAATAATCGCTTTTAGACTTGAACTGCTTTTTTGATTTTCCATATTCTATTTAATTTATTTTTTACAAATTTAACAATATATAACTACCATTTAACGTAAGTTAACACAATTATAGTATTTTTGGAAAAAACATTTTCTTAAAATGGAAAAGATTACCCCTTTTACAATCAATGATCTTGCTAAAATTACCAACCACAGAAGTGGCGAAATAAAATTTGGAGAGAAAATGATAACAATACCGAAAGATAACGATGCATTAGATTTTCTTAAAGCTTCTGACGCTAAATATGTATTATTTGGAATCCCGGAAGATATTGGCATACGCGCTAATTTTGGGCGACCAGGAGCGGCATCTGCGTGGGAAAGTGCAATAAAAAGCATTGCTAATATTCAGCACAATCGGTTTTGCAAAGGAAATCAACTAATCGTTTTAGGCCAATTAGAGGTCAGCAAAGAAATGAAGGAAGTTGAAAATTTAGATTTTAATGACATTGATGACCGGGCCAAACTAAGTCAACTGGTAGAGCAAATAGATAAAGATGTATCTCATATAATTTTTAATATTGTAAAATTAGGAAAAACCCCAATAATCATTGGTGGTGGACACAATAATTCTTACGGGAATATTAAAGGATCGGCTCTGGCCAAAGGTAAATCTGTAAATGCAATAAACTTTGATGCCCACTCCGATTTTAGAATTTTAGAAGGACGACACAGTGGTAATGGTTTTTCCTATGCTTATGAAGAAGGTTTTCTGAAAAAATATTTTATTTTTGGTTTACACGAAAACTATACCTCTAAAAGCGTTCTTGATATAATTAAAAAAATTGAAGATCGGGTGCGTTACAATACGTATGACAGTATCAACATTAGACGAGAAAAAGAGTTTAACCAAGAAATGGAACAAGCTTTAGAATTCATAAATGATGACTTCTACGGCATCGAAATTGACTTGGATGCTATTCCCAACATAGCTTGCAGCGCAATGACGATGAGCGGTTTCTCTGTTGAACAACTGCGACAATTCATTTCCTTTTTTGCAAAATATAAAAATGCTACCTATTTACATATTTGTGAAGGTGCACCGGATCTGGGAGAAGATAAAAACAATCATTTAATTGGAAAACTTATTGGTTATCTCGTTACTGATTTTATCAAATCGAATCAGCAGATTGCATAACTGTTTATGCTACAAATTACTTAAACACATAACCCATATTTACCTAATCGATAATTAAGACTATCTTTGCAGCACTATCTATGTACCTAATACAAGATATTTAATATTAAAAATATGTTATTCGAAGATTTTTCACTTTCAAAAAGTATACAAAGGGCGGTATTTGAACAAGGCTATTTAGAAGCAACACCAATACAAGAACAAGCTATTCCAATCATTTTATCAGGCAGAGATATGATTGGCTGCGCACAAACCGGTACTGGGAAAACAGCCGCTTTTGCAATACCTATAATTCACCAGTTGCATAGAATAGTGGGCTCATCTAAAAAAGCAAGCCCAATTCGTGCCTTAATTATTACGCCCACAAGAGAACTAGCCGTACAAATTGGCCAAAATTTTGACCAATACGGAAAATATACAAACTTAGTACAACTTACCATTTTTGGAGGAGTTTCCCAAGTACCGCAAGTAGAAATGCTTAAAAAAGGCGTTGATGTTTTAATTGCCACTCCGGGACGTTTACTAGATTTAGTAAAACAAGGTTTTATAGATTTAGATCATTTACATACTCTGGTTCTTGATGAAGCAGATCAGATGCTTGATATGGGATTTGTAAATGATGTCAAAAAAATTGTAAAATTGACACCTAATAATAGACAAACACTCTTTTTTTCTGCAACAATGCCAATTGCCATCAGAGAATTAGCCGAAATGTTTCTTAAAGACCCAGTGACTGTTACTGTTTCTCCTGTTTCTTCTACAGCTGAAAATGTAGAGCAAAGAGTTTATTTTGTTGAAAAAACAGAAAAACGAAACTTATTATATCATTTAATTAAAAACGAAAATTTATCTGATGTATTGGTTTTTTCAAGAACTAAACACGGAGCAGATAATGTTGTTAAAGCACTTCGAAAGAATAATATTGCTGCTGAAGCCATTCATGGTGATAAATCTCAAAATGCAAGACAACGTGTTTTAGATGCTTTCAAAAATAAAGAAATTGGTGTTCTAGTTGCAACTGATATTGCCGCCAGAGGAATTGATATTGATCAATTACCTTTTGTTATAAATTTTGATTTACCAAATATTCCTGAAACTTACGTGCATAGAATTGGTAGAACGGGTCGTGCTGGAAATGGTGGAGTAGCGATTTCTTTTTGCAGTAAAGATGAGCATACTTATTGGAAAGACATTCAAAGACTGACAAAGACCGATGTAAAAATAATTAGTGATCATCCTTATCCATGGCATTCAGGAAGTCCTGAGACAGCTCCCGGAGCAAAGCAAAACAACTCTAATCGCAGTGGTGGAGCTCATAAGTCAAGAAAATCTGAGGTTTCAAAACAAAATAAAAAACGCTGGTATTAATCCGTTTATAATCTAAAGCTTAACATGTACGAAATGTCTTTATATCTTTTTATTCAAAAATACAATTCAACACTAATAGTCTCATTTTTAACGTTTTAAATGTTGATTTATTTTTAAGATTACATGTTTTGTAACTATTCAGCCTGTAATACAGCAATAGTTTTAAAAGCGTCCAATATGTTTTGATCGTTTTTAATACAGGTGTCGGTTACCGAACGGATAACCGCATAGATTTGAGCACCATTTTCAGTTTTGAACTGACCGGATACTTTTTGTTTAACTTTTACATTTCTGATCGCTCTTTCCGATGCATTATTGTCAGCAGGTACTTGGAAATGCTCAAGAAAAGTAAGAATATATTCTTTGTGTTTTATCATTGGTTTATGGAATGCACGCAGTTTCTTTTGATTTTCAGGAAGTGGATTTTCTAGTAAAGCTTCTAAAGAGATTCTTATTTTATCCCTTTCTAAGATTGGCTTGTTATATTGCTCTTGGTTTAAATTTTTCTTAAGTTCTAAAGCTGCATACAATGTTCTTTAGAAGTTTGTAGCCCAATTGGACTCAAAGCGTTGTTCAAAAAATATAAGTTCTCGCAATAAATGTGCAATGCATAATTGGTGCGTTTTGCATTGGGTTTGAAAATGACTTGCCCAACAATCATGGACTAAAACCGCATCATGAAAACTTGGAGAAAATTAGTATCAATAGTAGCTGTTCCTCTATTTTTTGAAAACACTACAAATGTAACGAACCTGCTTTGCCAAGTCCAAAACCAACCATTTTTGCCATTTACTCTAATACCTGTTTCATCAGTACCAACAACTTTTTCATTCGATACTTTTTGAGCAATTAAATCATATGCGGGTTGTGCTTTTAATGCAAAACCATCCAAGAGATTGCAAATTGTACCTTGTGGAATAGGCAGATTACAAACGTCTTTAAAATATTCGCTCATTCTCTCAAAAGGCAAGTATTGACGAGTATGAATATAGGCAATTGTCGCTTGAATATTAGCGCCGTAACTTATTGTTGCTTGTAACCGCAGAAGAGATTTATAGATAAATATATGTATGTACTCTATTTTGATCATTAAATCAGAAAACCAATCTAGTAAAAATCACTTGTTTTTTGCTTATAATTTAAAAAAGGAATACTAAATTATACACGAATCACAATTTCATTACTATTTAATAATCTTTATCGTTTTTTGTGATAATTATTAGTTAAGCTTAATTATTTATGTTTTTCACACGATTTTTTTCATTATAATTGTTAAAAATAAAGTTATGAAGGAAGAATATTTCAAATGGTATTCGCCGCATCTAAATAGAGATATAGAAATGTTGGTTTTTGGACATGCGGGCTATCCTGTTATTCTATTCCCAACTTCAATGGGGAGTTTTCATGAAAATAAAGATATGGGATTAATTGAATCAGCAAGATGGTATATCGAGCAAGGATTAATTCAAATTTTTTGTCCGGATAGTATTGACAAAGATAGTTTTTACAATAAAAATATCCATCCCATACATCGCATAGAAAATCACATAAAATACGACAAAATGATTTGTCATGAAATTGTCGAGAAAGTAAAAAACAACACTTCATCAGGAAAAGTGGCAATGGCCGGTTGCAGTTTTGGTGGATACCATGCTGCAAATTTTGCTTTCCGTCATCCAGGCTATGTGAGTCACCTTTTTTCTATAAGTGGTGCCTTTAATATCAAGAGTTTTTTAGATGGTTTTCATAATGATGATGTGTTTTACAACAGTCCGGAGGATTATTTGTATGGCTTAAACGATTCGGAATTATGGAAGATGGATATCGTTTTAGGAACTTCAAATTGGGATATTTGCTTTGACGCCAATCTAAAATTGAGTAAGGTTTTAAGTGAACGAAATATTCATCACTGGCTGGATATTCGTCAAGATAAAAAGCATGACTGGCCAATCTGGAGAGAAATGTTTCCTCATTATTTATCAAGAATTAAGTTTTTTTAAAATTATAAAATCGCGAGAATCAAGTATCAAGAAATTAAAAAGTAACAGATGAAAAAAATTGGAATCTTATTTGGAATGGAAGATACCTTTCCGCAAGCATTTATAGACAGAGTTAATTCAAAAAACGAGAAAGGCATAATTGCTGAAGCTGTTGCTATTGATAAAGTAGTTCAAAATCAGGATGGTGAATATGCAGTGATTATTGATCGGATTTCGCAAGATGTTCCGTTCTATCGTGCCTATTTAAAAAATGCTGCGTTAACGGGAACTAATGTGATTAATAATCCTTTTTGGTGGAGTGCCGATGATAAATTTTTTAATAATGCTTTAGCCAATACATTAGGAGTCCCATTACCTAATACCGTAATTCTTCCCTCAGCGGAACATCCTACAGATACTACCGGCAAATCATTTAGAAACTTGAAATACCCAATGGATTGGCAAGGAATTTTTGATTACATAGGTTTTCCCGCTTATATGAAACCGTATGCCGGTGGAGGTTGGAAAAATGTATACCGTCTTGAAAATAAAGAAGAATTTTGGGAAAAGCATCAGGAAACGGGACAATTAGTGATGATGTTACAGGAAGAAATTGTTTTTACAGAATATTTTAGAGTGTATTGTTTGGGCTGCAAAGCGGTTCGGATTATGCAATATGAGCCAAGAAACCCGCATCATTTGCGCTATGTAATTGATGGGCCACCAACGGATAAAAAACTGTTAGCAACTATAAAAGACTATACGTTGCGACTTTGTAAAGGACTGGGATATGACTTTAATACAGTTGAATTTGCGGTACGTGACGGAATCCCCTATGCAATAGATTTTGGAAATCCTGCTCCTGATGCCGAATTGACATCGGTTGGTGCCGAGAACTTTGAATGGGTGGTTGAAGAAGCTGCAAAAATGGCAATTGCTGCCGCAAAAAAGCAAAAACCGGCTAAAATGAATCTCACTTGGGGAACTTTTATTAAAGATGCAGCAAAATAGTTTTCAGTCACAGTATTCAGTAAACAGATTGAAAACTGCGACTGCGACTAAACACTAAAAAAATGATTATGTTAAAGAAACTACCCGTATTTACACTAGGTGTTGAAGAAGAATATCAAATTATTGATCCTGAGACACGAGACTTGCGTTCGCACTTGTCAAAAATTGTGGATGGTGCAAAAATAATATTAAACGAGCAAGTTAAGGCAGAAATGCATCAATCTGTTGTAGAAGTTGGGACTAATATTTGTAAAAGCGTCGCCGAAGCGAAGTGTGAAATTAAATTTTTACGTTCCAAAATCGTTGAATTAGCCGATAAACAGGATCTAATCGTTGGCGGTGCCGGAACACATCCCTTTTCTAAATGGCAAGACCAACCCATAACTGATGATCCCAGATATCATGATATTGTGAATGAATTGCAAGATGCAGCCCGTTCTAATTTAATTTTTGGGATGCATTGTCATGTGGGTATTGAAAATCGGGAAATTGGATTGCAATTGATGAATCAGGCGACCTACTTTTTGCCTCATATTTTTGCTCTTTCGACAAATTCTCCTTTTTGGGAAGGTCGAAAAACGGGATACAAATCATTTAGAACCAAAGTTTTTGATAAATTCCCTAGAACTGGATTGCCTGAATATTTTGATTCTGTTGCTGCATACCAAAATTATTTAGACACCTTAGTCAAAACCAATTGTATTGACAATCCTAAAAAAATATGGTGGGATTTACGTTTGCATCCGTTTTACAATACCATCGAATTTAGGATTTGTGATATGTGCTTAACAGTGGATGAAACAATTTGTATCGTCGCAATTATTCAGGCAATTGTGGCCAAGTTGTATAAACTTAATATGAATAACACTAGTTTTAATATCTACCGATTAGCCTTGATTAAAGAAAATAAATTTCGCGCTGCCCGATATGGAATTGATAACAATATGATTGATTTTGGATTGCAAAAAGAGGTTGAAACTAAAATGCTAATTCTGGAATTGCTTGATTTTGTTGATGATGTTGTAGATGAATTGGGTAGTCGTGACGATATTAATTATGTGCATGAAATTTTGAAAAATGGAACTGGGGCCGATAAGCAATTGGCAGTTTTTGAAAACACAGGTAATCTTTCCAGAGTTGTAGATTTTATAACGAGCGAATTTACTAAAGGATTATAAAATAAAAATTACCTTTGCCGATCGATTTTTTTAAATGAACGTATGTCCAATAAAATTATAAAAATAGCCCTGTTAGATATGTACAACGGAATTCCGAATCAGGGAATGCGCTGTATTATTGATGTCATCACCCGCTTTAGCCCTGTGGTGAGTTTCGAAATATTTGATGTCAGGGTTAAATGTGAATTGCCTGAAATTAATAAGTTTGATATTTATATTTCAACAGGAGGCCCGGGAAATCCCCTAGTAGGCGATGGCGAATGGGATAAAAAATATTATGAATTTATTGATTCCTTGACAAAGTGGAATAATGAAAATACGGTAAAAAAGCATGTATTGTTTATTTGCCATTCGTTTCAAATGGCTTGTCTTCATTTTGGTTTAGCAACTGTAACTAAAAGAAACGACACGTCCTTTGGCGTAATGACTATTCACAAAACCAAAGAAGGAAGTACAGATCCTTTGTTTGAAGGATTAGCAGATCCGTTCTACGCTATCGATTCTCGAGATTATCAAGTGGTACAGCCTAAATTGAGCATATTTGCAAAAAAAGGTGCTAAAATTATTTCCTTAGAAAAAATCAGAGATCATGTGCAATATGAGCGAGCAATTATGGCAGTGCGTTTTACGGATTATTTTGTAGGTACACAATTTCATCCAGAAGCTGATCCAATAAGTTTTGTTTCGCATTTAAGAAATAAAGAAGCAAAAGAAAAAATCAAAAGCATGAAAGGAAAAAAGAAGTTTAGAAACATGCTAGAAGATTTAATGGACGACGATAAAATCTACAGAACTAACGAAACTTTAATTCCAAATTTCCTTAGAATTGCCATAAATGATTTGATGAAAACAAAGAAGATGTTATCTAATTAGAAAATTTTAGTATATGATTTTAAAATATCGGGAGTTATTTAATACTCAATTTACAAATAAAAAATATCAAGAATTTAAAGATGATATTGCTTCCGATTTTGATTATATGCCCACTTTTCGAGTAGCCGAAACGCCATTTTTTATTTCAAATGAATTAAAAGCACAGCTAGTTGAAGGATGCAATGAAGTTATAGCTTTAATTAAACAAGACAACTTTAAGGATCTTACTGATAAAGCATTAGAGTTAAATCATAAAGTTCTAAACGAGGACGAACATACCATCTTTTTAGCTATTGATTTTGGGATTTGTGAAGAAGATGGCGCAGTTATGCCTAAATTAATTGAAGTGCAAGGCTTTCCTTCTCTATATAATTACCAATTTAATTTATATGAGAAATTCAAAAATCATTATCCTTTTCTTAGTGAATTAACGCCATTCTTTAACGGAATTGAACCACAGGAATATCTCTCAATTCTTGAAGAAGTTATTTGCAACAATCATCCTAAAGAGAATGTAATTCTGCTTGAAATTGAACCGGAAAAGCAAAATACAAAAATTGACTTTTATTATTGCCACAGAGATATTGGTATTCCAATAATTTGCGTGACAGAACTGATCAAAAAAGGCAAACAATTATTCTATAAAAATGAAAATGGCGATGAAATTCTGGTAAAACGAATTTACAATCGCGTTATTTTTGATGAATTAGATTTACGTACCGATTTGAAACTAAACTTCCATTTTTCAGATGACTTAGATGTAGAATGGGCAGGGCATCCCAATTGGTTTTTTAGAATCAGTAAATTTATTTTACCTTTCTTAAAAGGAAAATATTTCATAGAAACTACTTTATTAAGTGATGTAAAAGAAATTCCGGTAGATTTAGAAAATTACGTTCTAAAACCTTTATTTTCATTCTCAGGATCAGGTGTCATTTTTCATGTAAAAAAAGAAGATATCGAAGCGGTGGTCGAAAAAGAGCTTTATATTCTTCAGAAAAAAGTAAACTACCTACCGATCGTCCAATCTATGGACGGGAAAGTAAAAGCCGAAGTGCGGGTACTTTGCATTTGGAAAAAAGATGATAGTACACCTACTCTACTTTGTAATTTAGTGCGATTGAGTCGTGGCGAAATGATAGGCGTTAAGTTCAATAAAGAGAAAGACTGGGTTGGTGGGACTATAGGATTGTTAGAGCAATAAAGGTATTTTCGATTTTATTAGGGTGGCATTTTGTATTAGTACTTCAATTTTTGATATTTTCTAAACATTCTATTTTTTTTATATTTTCGTTTCTTGTAAAATATTTTTGATATATAACTTTAATGGTTTTTTCTTACACTACTTTTTTAAGGTAAAACACTATTCTTATTGTTTCTTTTTTAAGCAATGAAATCTAATTTATTGATTTTGTAATTTAATTAACAAGTAAATACTTATAATTTTGTAATTACTAGGTTTTTTTTTATAGTGATACTAACTAAACTATTTTTTTTTGGTTGCATAAATAGCAATTTAAAATTGTATACAATCAAAATTCATAAACATATAGATTAAATTTTCAAAAAATAATAATTATTTGATAATAATTGCATACTTCCATATAAAAATTTACGATTATAATAGTAAATTTAGTAATATTGAAAGGTTGTAATAATTACATATTTACTTTAAAATAATAGACATATCTAACAATTTGACAAATGAATAGAAGAGAAGCACTTAAAAATGTTGCGTTTTTGATGGGAAGCGCAATCTCAGTAACCTCGATGGGCGTTTTATTTGAAAGTTTTACTTTACCTGAAATAGAAAAGAATCATGTTTCATTTTCTGCCAAAGATGAAGAGTTGCTCGCTGAATTTGCCGATATCATTATACCTACTACAGCATCGTCACCTGGAGCAAAAGCTGCGGGACTCGGGACTTTTATTCCTATGATGATTAGAGATTGCTATCCAGCAAAAATGCAAGAAATTTTTGCTTCGGGGATGAAAGACATGCAAGCAAAATGTTTGAAAAACTTCAATAAAGATTTCTTGGCGATGTCAATTGAAGAACGTCAGAAGATAATGACTGACTTAAAAAATGAGACTATTGCCAATGATAAAGCTCCTTCTTTCTTTTTGATTGCACGTGATTTAACTATACTAGGTTATTTTTCATCAGAAATAGGTTGTACGCAAGCACGAGAATACCTTCCAGTTCCTGGTAGATATGATGGAAGTGCCGAATATAAACCAGGACAAAAAGCTTGGGCAACAAACTAATTTCATATTGATAGCGGCTATCTTAAAATATTTTAAAAATCAAAAAAAATACTACAAGTGAATATAAATACTGATTTAAAAAAACAAAATACATATGATGCTATTGTTGTAGGATCTGGTATTAGCGGTGGTTGGGCTGCAAAAGAGCTTACCGAAAAAGGATTAAGAGTTTTGATGTTGGAACGCGGAATGAACATCGAGCATGTTAAGGATTATGAATCTGCCATGAAGGATCCATGGGAATTTCAGCATGCAGGTAAACTTACAGAGGAGCAAAAAGCAACGCATCCGGTTCAAACTAGAGATTATCCCTACAATGAAGCTACTGAAAAATGGTGGGTAAATGATATTGAATGTCCTTACACTGAAGACAAGCGTTTTGACTGGTACAGAGGATTTCACGTCGGTGGAAAATCTTTAATGTGGGGTCGTCAAAGTTATCGTTTTAGTGATCATAATTTTGAAGATAACGCAAGAGATGGTCACGGTAATGACTGGCCTATCCGTTATAAAGATATATCTCCATGGTATGATTACGCAGAGAAATTTGCCGGTATTAGTGGTCAAAATGAAAATTGGCCTTTATTGCCAGATGGTCATTTTCTGCCGCCAATGGATATGAACTGTGTAGAAAAATCAGTAAAAGAAAGAATTGAAAAGCACTACAATAAGTCAAGAATTATGACTATTGGGCGTACAGCAAATTTAACCGTACCTCACAATGGTCGTGGCAGTTGCCAATATAGAAATTTATGCAGTCGCGGCTGTCCTTTTGGCGCATATTTCAGCACGCAATCAGCTACATTGCCAGCGGCAATGGCAACCAAAAGATTAACGGTAAGGCCCTACTCTATTGTCAATCATATAATTTATGATAAAGATACCAAAAAGGCAAAAGGTGTAATGGTAATTGATGCAGAAACAAATGAAACCATGGAGTTTTATGCCAAAATTGTTTTTGTAAATGGTTCCACTTTAGGATCAACTTTCATTTTGTTGAATTCAACTTCCGATGCTCATCCTAATGGAATGGGAAATGCGAGCGGACAATTAGGACATAATTTAATGGACCACCATTTCCGTTGCGGAGCAGAGGGTTCAGCGGAAGGATTTGAAGATAAATACACGTACGGTAGGAGAGCTAACGGAATTTATATTCCAAGATACCAAAACGTAGGAAATGATAAAAGAGATTATTTAAGAGGTTTTGGATATCAAGGAGGAGCAAGCAGAGGATTATGGCATAAAGAAGTTGCCGAATTAGCTTTTGGGGGTGATTTCAAAGATAGTATGTCACTTCCTGCTGATTCTTGGAGTATGGGCTTAGGTGGTTTTGGAGAAATGTTGCCATATTACGAAAATAAAGTATATATCGATCACAACAAAAAAGATAAATGGGGACAACCTGTTTTAGCAATCGATTGTGAATATAAGGAGAACGAAGCAAAAATGCGTGAAGATATGATGAATGATGCAGCAGAAATGCTTGAAGCATCTGGAATCAAAAATGTAAAAACGTATGATAATGATTGCTACCCTGGAATGGCTATACACGAAATGGGTACTGCCAGAATGGGTAATGATCCTAAAAATTCAGTATTAAATAAATGGAATCAAATGCACGAAGTAAGTAATGTATTTGTTACCGATGGTTCTTGCATGCCTTCTATAGCTTGTCAAAATCCATCACTTACATTTATGGCATTGACGGCGCGTGCGTGCGATTATGCTGTAAAAGAATTAAAAAAAGGCAATATTTAGTAAACAAAAGATGAATAGAAAATTAAAAATGGGTATGGTTGGTGGTGGCCAAGATGCATTTATAGGCGCCATTCACCGCTTAGCCGCTAATATGGATGGCCTTATAGAAATAACTTGTGGTGCGTTAAGTATTAATCCGGTAACTGCGGTAGCATCTGGTAAAGCCTTGTTTCTGGCCGAATCACGAACCTATCTAAATTATGAAGAAATGTTTAAAGCCGAGGCTGCACTTCCAGTTAATGAACGGATGGATTTTGTGACCATTGTTACACCAAATTTTGCACACTTTGCGCCAGCGATGATGGCTTTGGATTATGGATTTAATGTAGTGATAGAAAAACCAATTACTTTTTCACTTGAAGAAGCAAAATTATTAAAACAAAAAGTTGAAGAAACAGGTTTGATACTGTGTTTGACACACACCTATTCTGGCTACCCAATGGTGAAACAGGCAAAAGCTATGGTAAGAGAAGGAAAATTAGGTAACATAAGAAAAGTTTGGGTTGAATATCCACAAGGATGGTTGAGTAAATTATCCGAAAGAGAGGGGAATACACAGGCAGCGTGGAGAACAGACCCAACAAAGGCAGGAAAAAGCTCTGTAATGGGAGACATTGGAACTCATGCTGCACATTTAGCTGAATATATTACGGGAGCGAAGATTACTGATGTATGTGCAGAATTAAATACATTGGTTGAAGGACGGGCAATGGATGATGATGGCGCTGTAATGTTAAAATTTGATAATGGTGCTAAGGGGGTTTTGATGGCATCACAAGTTGCTGCAGGAGAAGAAAATGCCTTGAGAATAAGGGTATATGGTGAAAAAGGTGGTATAGAATGGCTGCAACATGATCCAAATACTTTGATTTTAAGATGGTTAGATGAACCTGCACAGATTTTAAGAGCAGGATCTAATTATGCACATCTATCCTCCTTTGCAACTCATAATTGTCGTACTCCAGGAGGGCATCCCGAAGGCTATTTAGAGGCTTTTGCTAATATTTATCGCAATTTTGCATTAACACTAAGTTGCAAATTAGATGGTACAGAGCCTACTGCTGAAATGTTAGATTTCCCTTCCGTTGAAGATGGATTAAGAGGTATGGCATTTATAGATAACGTAGTAACATCTTCACAATCTGATAAAAAATGGACTCCTTATATTATGTAATAAAATAGGAATTCATAAAAGTTTTAGAAAAAAATAATATGACAACAATACAAGGCCCCGCGGTATTTTTAGCTCAGTTTATTGGTGATCAAGCTCCTTTCAATTCCTTAGATGGGATTTGCAAATGGGCTGCCGATTTAGGTTTTAAAGGTATACAAATGCCAACATTAGACACTCGATTCATCGATTTACAAAAAGCAGCACAAAGCAAAACTTACGCTGATGAACTTAAAGGTAAAATTGCTTCTTACGGTTTAGAAATAACTGAATTATCCACACATTTACAAGGGCAGTTGGTGGCAGTTCATCCTGCTTATGATGATTTTTTTGATGCATTTGCTCCAAAAAATGTACATGGGAATTCTAAAGCACGACAGGAATGGGCAGTTCAGCAATTGAAATTTGCTGCTAAAGCATCTCAAAATTTAGGATTGAATGCACATGCAACATTTAGTGGTTCTTTACTTTGGCAATATTTTCACCCTTGGCCTCAAAGACCACCGGGTTTGGTCGAAGATGGTTTTGCTGAATTAGCTAAACGATGGCTACCCATCTTAAATGAGTTTGATAAAAGTGGTGTTGATCTTTGTTACGAAATTCACCCAGGAGAAGATTTATTTGACGGAGAAACCTACGAAATGTTCTTGAAAGCTGTAAATAATCACTCGAGAGCTTGTATTTTATATGATCCCTCACATTTTGTATTACAGCAGTTAGACTATATACAATACATCGATTTTTATCACGAACGAATTAAAGCCTTTCATGTAAAGGATGCTGAATTTAATCCAACTGGAAAGCAAGGAACTTTTGGAGGGTATCAAAGTTGGGTGAATCGCGCGGGAAGATATCGCTCACCGGGAGATGGCCAAATTGATTTTAAAACGATTTTTAGCAAATTGGCACAATATGATTTTAAAGGTTGGGCAGTTATGGAATGGGAATGCTGCCTTAAAAATCAGGAAGATGGAGCCCGCGAGGGTGCTGAATTTATTAAAAAACACATTATAAAAGTTACAGATAAGGCATTCGATGACTTCGCAGCTGTAGAAACGAATAGAGCATTTAACAGAAAAAACTTAGGATTATAAATTTAAATAAAATACAAATGAAATTAAAATATTTATTTTTTGGGGTAGCTTTAGTAAGCTTGACCTCATTTTCTAATGGTAATTTAGATACAAAATATAGTACACCGACTAAAAAATCGAATACGGTTCTTCAAACATCTGATGGGGAAAAATTAATTGCTAAATCTGATTGTGTAGGTTGTCATAAATTAGACAAGAAATTGATAGGTCCCTCCTACTTAGATATTGCAAAAAAATATGCTTCTAATGAAAAAAATGTCAATTATTTGTCTGGAAAAATAATTAAAGGTGGAGCTGGAGTTTGGGGAACAATACCAATGGCAGCGCATGCATCATTAAAAAAGAATGATGCTAAATCAATGGCGACCTATATTTTATCTCTAAAAAAAGCAAGTTAAAAGTGTAACTAAGGTTGCCGTATAAAATCACGCCTGGTTTACTGACGCATTTTATTACCACCAAATAACCGTATTAAAATAAATGAAAGAAAAAGAAGAAGTCGATAAAATTACGAATAACCGTCGCGATTTTATAAAAACAACGGCTATTGCCGCAGCTGCATTTATGATTGTTCCTCGCCATGTTTTAGGTAGAGGATTTGTGGCGCCAAGCGATCGCTTGTCAATTGCTAGTATAGGAGTTGGCGGAAAAGGGAAATCTGATGTAGCTATGTTTGCCAAAAGCGGAAAAGCCGACATTTCATTTTTATGTGATGTCGACACCCGAAGAGCCGCCGAAAGTGTAAATGCATTTCCTAAAGCTAAATTCTATAAGGACTGGCGTGAAATGTTGGATAAAGAACATAAAAACTTCGATGCTGTTTCTGTATCAACTCCGGATCACAACCATGCAATACAAGCTCTTGCAGCTATGCAGTTAGGAAAACATGTATATGTTCAAAAACCTATGGCGCATGATATTTATGAAGCTCGCATTTTGACTCAAGCCGCTAAAAAATACAAAGTGGTAACGCAAATGGGTAATCAAGGTTCTTCAAATGATGGTACCCGTATTATGAAAGAATGGTATGAGGCAGGTTTAATAGGTGATGTTCACACCATTCACGCTTGGACAGACCGTCCAGTTTGGCCGCAAGGTATTCCTTGGTCAGCCAATAAAGCAGATATTCCTAAAGAATTAGATTGGGATTTGTGGTTGGGAACAGCACCTTACAAAGAATATGTAAATAAATTAGTGCCTTTCAACTGGCGCGGATGGTGGGATTACGGAACAGGTGCTTTAGGAGACATGGGTTGTCACCTATTGGAAGCTCCATTTAGTGTGTTAAACCTTAAATATGCTAAAGATGTTCAGTGTAGTGTTGGTTCGGTGTACGTAGACGAATTTCAAAGAGGCTATTTTCCGGAGAGTTGCCCACCTTCAAGCCACGTAACGTTGACATTTCCAAAAACAGAAAAAACAAATGGTGATATAGCAGTACACTGGATGGATGGAGGAATCCAACCAGAAAGGCCTTCTGAATTAGGACCAAATGAAATTTTTGGAGACGGTGGAAATGGAACACTGTTCACAGGTACAAAAGGGAAAATGATGTGCGATACATATGGTTTAAATCCTCGTCTACTTCCTCTTAGCAAAAATGAAAATATCAATATTGCTCAAAAATACGCCCGAGTAAAAGATGGAGCAGATGGACATTACAAGCAATGGATTGAAGCTTCGATAGCTGGTTATGGAAAACAAGAACTTAGCTCTCCTTTTGAAATTGCAGGCCCTTTAACAGAAGCATTACTAATGGCAAATTTAGCAATTAGAGGATATGATATTAAGCGCGATGAGCTTGGTGAAGAGGTTTATCCAGGACGTTCTGCAAAATTATTGTGGGATAATGACAATATGAAAATTACAAATTTTGATGAAGTGAATCGATTTGTGAAACGCGAGTATCGTCAGGGTTGGAAAGCGTTAACGTTATAACCCAACAGTCAATTAATAAATATTAAAAAACGGAAAAATGATTAAAAATATTTGTACTTCATTAATACTTTTTATAATGATTCAAACAACAAATGCTCAAGCAATACCTAAAGGTTTTAAATCGATATTTGATGGTAAAACCACTACAGGATGGCATTCTTATGGAAAAGCTGTTGCAGGTTCCGCATGGAAAGTAGAAGAAGGTGTGTTGCATTTTGATCCTACAGCATCAAAAGAGGGTCAAGGTGGGGATTTAGTAACCGATTTAGAATACACAAATTTTCATTTGAAATTAGAATGGAAAGTTGCCGCGAAATCAAACAGCGGAGTTATTTTCTTTGTAAACGAGGATTTAACAAAATTCAAAAATACCTATGAAACCGGTTTAGAAATGCAAGTATTGGATAATGAAGGTCACCCTGACGGAAAAATAACAAAACATCGTGCAGGTGACTTATATGATTTAATCAAAAGTTATTCAGAGCCGGTGAAACCGGTAGGCGAATGGAATTCTGTTGACATTGTATGTAAATTCGGAAAACTGACAATGTTATTGAATGGCGTAAAAGTAGTTGAAACTACACTTTGGGATGCTAATTTTAAAACATTGGTAGCAGGAAGTAAATTTGCTTCTTGGCCTGGTTTCGCTGCATTCAAAAAAGGTAAAATTGCATTACAAGATCACGGAGATCATGTGTGGTTTAGAAACATTCAGATAAAAGAATGGAATACGATGAAAATTACAACCGGATGTGAGGCCGGAATGTAAGCTGTTGTTTAACATTAAAAAATAACCAAAACCAAAACTAAAAACAAATGAATCGCACCATTCGAATTAAATTATCCATAATGATGTTCCTAGAATTTTTTATCTGGGGAGCATGGTTTGTAACCCTTGGTACGTTTCTGGGGAATAATCTAAAAGCATCGGGATCAGAAACTGCCGCAATTTTTTCTACACAATCATGGGGTGCTATTGTTGCTCCTTTTATCGTTGGTTTAATTGCAGATCGTTACTTTAATGCGGAGAAAATATTAGGAATACTACATTTAGTCGGTGCTTTTTTAATGTATCAAATGTATCAGTCAGTAGAAGTCGGGATGTTCTATACCTACGTTTTGAGTTACATGATTTTATACATGCCAACATTAGCATTAGTAAATTCAGTAGCTTTTAACCAAATGAAAGATCCGGAGAAAGAATTTGCAAATATTAGAGTTTGGGGAACAATTGGCTGGATTTTAGCTGGTTTGTCTATTAGTTTTATTTTCCATTGGGATACTGCAGAAGCAATTTCTGAAGGTTTTCTTAAAAACACGTTCCTTTTAGCAGGAATAGCCGCTTTAATTTTAGGTCTATTCAGTTTTTCTTTACCAAAAACACCACCAAAAGTTAGTGACGAAAAAATAAAAATAGGAGATATTATAGGTCTTGATGCTTTAAAGTTACTGAAAGATAAAAACTTCGCCATCTTTTTTATCTCATCAATCCTTATCTGCATTCCGTTAGCCTTTTATTATCAAAATGCACATCCATTTTTGACAGAATCAGGCGTTGAAAATCCGACGGGAAAAATGGCAATTGGACAAATATCTGAAGCCTTATTCTTATTATTGATTCCGGTATTTTTCACTCGTTTTGGTTTCAAAAAAACGATTTTAATCGGGATGTTAGCATGGGCAATTCGTTACGTTTTATTTGCTTATGGCAATGGTGGAGAATTAAGTTTCATGTTAATTATAGGTATTGCGCTGCACGGTATTTGTTATGATTTCTTTTTTGTTTCTGGTCAAATTTACACCAATTCAAAAGCGGGAGAAAAATATAAAAGTGCTGCTCAAGGCTTAATTACATTAGCGACTTACGGAGTTGGAATGTTAATCGGTTTTGCCGTTGCTGGTTGGATAACTGATAATTATAAAACGTTAGAAGGCACAATCAATTGGGAAATGGTATGGATTATTCCCGCTGGAATTGCTTTTGCTGTATTTGTACTTTTTGCACTTTTATTTAATGAAAAAAACAAAGGAGAAGCAACTACTTCTGCTGTATAAAATTAAAGATGGATACTAATTTAAATAGAAGGTCTGCTATAAAAGGAATTCTTGCCGGAACAGCCGCAATGACACTTCCTACTGGTTTTTCTGCTTTGGCTATGCCAAAAGTTGAAACCGATATAACTTCTAATTTTTTGAAGGGAAATATAAATCATTCCGTGGCTCGGTGGTGTTTCAACGACTTTGATATAGAAAATCTTTGTATCGAAGTAAAAAAAATAGGAATTACTGGTATTGATCTAGTTGGACCTAAAGATTGGCCTATACTAAAGAAATATGATTTAGTTTCCACAATGTGTAATGGAGCAGAAATTAATTTAGTTGATGGATTCAATGATATCAAATTCCACGAGACCCTCATTAAGAATTATACAGAAATGATCCCGCTTGTAGCAAAAGCAGGATACAAAAATCTAATTTGCTTTAGCGGAAGCCGACGAGGAAAAACGGATGAAGAAGGTTGGACCAACTGTGTATTAGGTTTACAAAAGCTGATTCCATTGGCAGAAAAATATAATGTAACGCTGGTAATGGAACTTTTAAACAGTAAAATTGACCATAAAGATTATCAATGTGATAAAACGTACTGGGGAGTAGAATTAGCTAAACGTTTGAATTCTGAAAATTTCAAATTGCTCTTTGATATTTACCATATGCAGATTGATGAAGGTGATGTAATCAGAAACATAAATGAAAATCATCATTATATTGCACATTTTCATACTGCGGGAGTTCCGGGTAGAAATGAAATAGACGAAACACAGGAATTAAATTACCCTGCAATTATGAAAGCGATTGCCAAAACAGGTTACAAAGGTTTTGTAGGTCAGGAATTTATTCCTAAAAATCCGAACAAATTGATTTCATTGAAGCAGGCTATTGCAATTTGTGATATTTAAACTAATTTAAAAAATAACTCATGATAAAAAGAAGAGAATTTTTAATTAATACGGGTTTAGCTTTAGGCGCATTAGCCATTGCTCCCTCATTTGCTTTTGAATCAAAAAAGAGAGCTATCGGAATTCAGTTATGGACACTGCGAGATACTTTACCAAAAGATGTAAAAGGGGTTTTAGCCCAGGTTGGAAAAGCTGGTTTCTCAGAAGTAGAAACTTTTGGTTATTCCGTTGAAAAAGGATTTTTTGGTACTTCTTTGCACGATTTTAAATCAATGCTTAGTGATAATGGTTTGAAAGCGACCAGTAATCATTTCGATTTTAATTCCATGATCAAAGATGGTTCTACTGATTTATTAAAATCGTACGTAGAAGCAGCAAACCATTTAGGTAGTGAGTATATAACTGTACCTTATGTTATTGCAGAATTACGTGGAAAAAGTGGTGATGATTACAAAAAATTAGCTTTACAAATAAATAAATTTGGAGAGCTTTGTAAAGCTGGGGGTTTAAAATTAGCCTACCACAATCATGATTTTGAGTTTACAAAATTCGGATCAACGAATGGATATGAGATTTTATTGAATGAAACCGATAAAAAGTTAGTTGATTTTGAAATGGATTTGTACTGGGTAATTCGTTCCGGAAATGATCCGTTGCAATTATTCAAAAAATATCCAGGACGTTTTAAAATGTGGCATGTGAAAGATATGGACAAAGTTAATCCAGATTGGAATGCCGAAATAGGAACGGGAAAAATCGATTTCAAATCAATTTTTGCAGAAGCTAAACTTTCAGGAATGAAGCGTTTCTTTTTGGAACACGAATCAAACTACAAACCTAATCCAATAGAATCTGCTATAAAAAGTTTTAACTACATTAAGAAAAACCTAATCTAAACATTTTGAGAAATAATAAAAAAAGGGATACTTACATAGAGGGCACTGAAAAAGTATCGCTTTTCAAAAAACCATAAAAAAATTGGATAAATAAAGCTTTAATTTTATTTATCCGATTTTTTTCATTCAAATTTAATTTTCAAAGATTTATAGCGTCTTATAATAGCCAAAAGAAGCTAAAAATACTATGTTTTGTCTTTTTTTGATTATTTCACTTTGGTCGTTCAAGGGACTTTTTCATTGTCCCTTACATATCCCTTTTTTTTTACCACTTTTCTACTCCTAATAATTTTTTTCCAAGTTCACTAAGTTCTGCTGTTTTATATTTCGTTTGCTCCCAATTTCTAGGGTCTCCAGGAAACGCATATCCTTCTGGAGCGATTCTGTTTTTCCATGAGTTCACGCGCCATTGACGTAATTCGTCATTATCCTCTTCTGCAGGCATCATAGAGATATATTGTGCCATTCTTACTTTGTCTTTTGTAATATTGGGACGTATACCATGAGGTTGAGTGCTATTAAAAATTAGTAAATCACCTGCTTCCATTTTTACTTTTACAAGTTTATTTTCCAGTCCCGTAACATCCGGCTTAAAGTGATTTCTGTCTTCAGGTTGCGTCAGCTTCCAAGTGTCATAATTTCGATATAAATCAGGAATACACTGAAAGCCTCCCATATTTTCATCAGTTTGATCCGCCAAAGCAAGAACTCCTTGCACATTTTGAGGTTTTGTTTCCGGATCATAATCCCAGTGTATGAATCCTTTGAAATCATAACCAGGTCTAATTGGCAAATTGAGATTAGCTCTGTCAATTGTAACCCATAATTTTTCGGTTCCCCAAATATCAACAAAAGCATCATATACTTTTTGTATTTGTCGGTTATCCCATTGATATTGATGGTTGTATACTTCTACCATACCACTATTAGTAAGCTCTTTCATTTGCATTTCGGCTCTGGGCGGTGCATACCAAGTTTCAGGATCATTTTGATTTTTTTCTTCAAATTCCCATAAAAAATCTGCCATTTTTTTAGCATTTTCTTTTGGCACTGCATTTTTTATTACGATATATCCATTCTCGATCCAAAATTTCCAATCTTCTTCTGTCAGTAAACGTAATGGTTTCCCATTTGAACGATCATTTAATTTAGATGTACTGGATTTTGCTATTGATGGATTCCCAGGAATATCTTTGTGAGCATTATTTTGCGCCATTGTAGGAGTCATAGTTGGTGTCATTGATTTATCATTCTTTTCCATTGTTCTGATATATAGTGTTATTACTAATTCAAAATTAGAGAAAGAGAACACTAAATACTTTCACAAAATTTACTGCTATTTGTACAATATTGATTTATTTAGTACTTTTAATTCTGTCTATGTATAATTTTGAGCAATTTAAGTATTAATAGTATTATGAAAATAGTTTTTGAAGATATAAAAAGATTAGCGGGTAGTTCCTTTAGAATCTTAGTTAATCCTAAATTGAATGATTTTTATTATTGGCATTTCCACCCCGAATTTGAATTGACTTTCATTGTTGCTCCAAATGGAACAAGGCGTGTGGGAAATCATGTGGGCGATTTTGAAGGAAGTGATTTGGTTTTTATAGGTTCCAATATTCCACATTTGAATTTTGATTACGGAATTAAAACGGAATATGAAAAAGTAGTTTTACAGATAAAAGAAGATTTTTTCAAAAATGATTTTATAACAACTCCTGAATTAGCTTCCATTTATCAGTTATTTGAAAACTCAAAAAAGGTAGTTAGTTTTCATGGAGGTATAAAGGATAAAATTGGAAAGAGACTTCAGAAAATTCACCTTTTATCTCATTTTGAACAATTTATAGAAGTGCTGTCTTTATTTCAAATTTTAGCAACAACAAATGAAATGACTCTTTTACATGATAAGCCATTTGAAAACCTATATAATAATAAAGAACAATTACGACTAAAAGTGGTCTATAAATTTATTGAAAATAACTATAAAAGGCCTGTATCCATTGAAGAAATTGCAAAGTTGACTCATTTATCAAAAGCTGCTTTTTGTCGTTATTTTAAGAAAATGACACGCTTGACGTTTACTGAATTTCTGAATCAATATCGAATTGAACAAGCAAAAAGACTTTTGCAAAGCGATAAAAATGTAACTGAAACTTGTTACGAATGCGGTTTTGACAGCCTGTCTTATTTTAATAGGATTTTCAAAAAAGTAGTGGGTGAAAATCCGATTCAGTTTAAGAAAAGATAAAAGGATGTGTTACTTAATTTTTGAAAAACACATCCTTCTATTTGTTTTTATTCCGTTATATTAAATCCTGCAACATAAAAATTTTTGTCTACTTCTAATTTTGAATTTTCGTTTTTAGCTGGAATAGCCTTCCATTTTGTTTCTGGTTTTAGTAATTCTACTTTCCCATTCAAAATTACTCTAACGGGCATATTAAAATTAGGAACACAATTTGCCCAGCGGTATCCCAGTTGATTATCCTTCAAAAAGTATTCTAATGTTGGAATTCTGGTATCTCTCAAATATTGGTTAAAGAATGTATTTAACTCTATTCCAACTTTTTGACTTAAGTAATCTTCTATTTGTTTGGTAGTAACTGTTTGATGATAAAAAGTACTATTCAAACCTCTTAAAATAGTTCTCCATTTAGCATCATCATTAACAATTTGGCGCAAAGTGTGTAGCATATTAGCCCCCTTGTAGTACATATCACTGGAACCTTCATTGTTGACATCATATTTTCCAATTATTGGTTTGTCATTTTGAATGTTCTTTCTTAAGCCTCTGATATAAGTATAAGCAGGTTCCTCACCGTAGTAATATTCAAGAAAAAGACTCTCGGAATAGTCTGTGAAACTTTCATGTATCCACATGTCAGCAATATCTTTGTAAGTGATATTATTAGCAAACCACTCGTGCCCTGATTCATGAATAATAATGTAATCAAATTTTAAACCCCAACCTGTTCCGCTTAAATCTCTTCCTAAATATCCATTCTTAAAACCATTGCCATACGTTACGCTACTTTGATGTTCCATCCCTAAGTATGGTGCTTCAACTAATTTATAGCTATCTTCATAAAAGGGATAAGGTCCGAACCAGTGCTCGAAAGCCTTCAACATTCTTGGCGCGTCTTGGAATTGTTTTTTTGCTTTATCAAGATTATTTCTCAAAACATAATAGGTACAGTCCAAATTTCCTTTCTCTCCTTTAAATTTTTCAGAAAAAGTAACGTAATCGCCAATATTTATATTTACACCATAATTATTAATTGGATTTGATACCAACCAATTATAAGTATTTGTTCCATCCTTCAATTGTTTTACGCTTTGCAAACGACCGTTGGAAACATCCATTAACCCTTTCGGAACATTTACACTGATTAACATACTTTCTACTTCGTCATACATATGGTCTTTGTTAGGCCACCAAACGCTGGCACCTAATCCTTGACAAGAAGAAGCTACAAAAGGATTCCCATTACTGTCATTTTTCCAGGTTATTCCTCCATCCCAAGGAGGATTTACAGCAACCTTAGGTTTTCCTCCGTAAAATACAATTAGCTCTTTTGTTGAGCCTATTTTTTGAGGAGCTATCAATTCAATAAAAAAAGCATTTCCTTCTCTTTTGTATTTTAAAGCTACTCCATCCTGAATGACTTTGTAAATCTCCATAGGATTCTGCAAGTCAATTTGCATGATATTATATTCCTGAATTACTTGATATTTTATTGTATTTGAACCTGAAATAGTACTATCGGCAGGATTTACTTTAATATCCAGATGATAGTATTTTACATCCCACCAAGCTCTTTCTTTTGTTATACTACCTCTTAAAGAATCTTGTCTAGTGAAAACTACTTCTTTTCGTCCAAGTAGGCCTTGCGCACTAGTACTATTAAAAATAAGAAATGAAAAACAAATGAGACTTAAATATCTTTTCATAAATTTGAAATTTTGAAATAAAATATACCTAAATTTTTATAAAATTAATGTAACTTAGAAACTGAATTTTGTTTTACTACCGCCGTAAAATCAGTAGCTAAGCGATTCCCATAATCATCTAACAATTCTAAAACCCTTACTTGCTTATCTGATTTTACAATAAGACCCGCATGATATTCTAACGGAACTCTAAAACAAACTTCGGGATCTGAAAAAGATGATAAATCCGGATGCTGGAATTTTGACAATGTCAAAACGATACCTGCATATTCTTTTTTTACTTTCGGTAAAATGTATTTTGTTCCTTTTGCCAATGCATCTTCAATAGCAGCCCATTCCTTCCATAAATTAATATTAGAAGCTTCGGCTACCATTTCAGCCAAATGCGCTCCTCCTACTCTTGAAGAAGTTTCCAGAAAATAAATTTGACCATCTTCATTGCTTTTTATAAATTCTGTATGGGCAGCTCCATGTTTCAATCCAAAGCCTTTCAATACTTGTTCGTTTATCTTTTTGATGGCTTTGTCATCATCAGAATCATAAAGAATATTGGCAGAACGAAAAACACCTCCGCCTTGTGAAATTTCCATTGGCGTAGCTAAATATTTTGAAGTCAAACTAAAGATTACTTTGCTATCCGAAATCAAACTATCACAATGATACACATCGCCTGGTTTGAATTGCTCCAATAAATACTTGAATCTATTATTCCCCATTTCATTGATGTGGATCCATAAACTCTCTTTGTCATATACTTTTATAATCCCGTTAGCCGAGGCTTCCGAACGTGGTTTCAAAACCCACGGAGCTTCAATCGTATCAGCAAAAGTATTAATGTCATGGTCATTAAATAACGAACAAAAAGCAGGAATTGGAATACCGCAACTTTTCGCTCTCATGCGCATAGCGAGTTTATCCCTAAAATAACGTCCGGTGGTTTGTCCCATTCCGTCAATACGAAGATTTTCCCTGAGGTAAGTTGCTTTTTCAACATCATAATCATCAAGAGCAACAATAGCATCAATTTTAGTAGACTTCATGAAATTTCCAACACCCAATAATAAATGCTCTAAATTCCAATCAACATCTTGACCTTCCATATAAAAAATCTCATCAATATATTGATGTGGCCATGGTTTGTCTCTCAGTTTTTCGCTTGTCACTAAATAGACTTTATTCCCCACCTTTTTTAAATTAATTAAAAAATCGACACCTTTGAAATAATTTGAAATACAAAGGAAGGTTTTAGAGTTTTCCATACATTATAAATTTTCAATGAATTTAGTTAATAAATGAACTCCATATGCTGTAGCATGTTTACTTTTAGCAAATTCATCATCGCCAAATGCTACGCCTGCAACGTCAAGATGCGCCCAAGCTTTGTGCTCTTGGGTAAAATATTCTAAAAATTTAGCGGCACTTATGGCTCCTGCAACTGGTTTTCCACTATAATTTTTGACATCTGCAATATCGCTTTCAATGTCTGATTTATAAACATCCCAAAGTGGTAAAGGCCACAAACGCTCTCCAATTGCATCTCCGTTTTCTTGTAATTTCTTTGACATTTCTTCATTATTCGTAAACAAAGCACCACATTCATACCCAAAAGTACCAACGCTGCTTCCGGTAAGTGTGGCAATATCAACAATATATTCCGGGTTGAAATTTTTAATTAAATACGATAATCCATCGGCTAAAATGAGTCTTCCTTCAGCATCAGTATCAATTATTTCTATGGAATATCCACTGTAACTGTGAATTACATCACTAGGCAAAAAGGACTTGTTGTCCACCGAGTTTTCGGCACAAGGAACAATAGCGGTTACTTTGACAGGCAATTGTAAATCGGCTATGAGTTGCATGGCACCTAGTACCGCCCCAGCGCCAGCCATATCACATTTCATATGAACCATTCCTGCCGTTTTTATATTTAATCCGCCAGTATCAAAGGTGATTCCTTTTCCCACCAATCCAACATGTTTTATATCTTCCACTTCCATTTCAGGAGTATACTTCATAATGATAAATTGAGGTTCATTTTCACTTCCTTTCCCTACCGCCAAAAAGGCACCAAGACCTGCAATTTTTGAAGCTTCATAACCAAGAACTTCTACATCAAAGCCATATTTTTCGCCAGTCTCTATCGCCCAATTCGACAAGTATTTGGGATTAATTGTATTCGGTGGTAAATCAACTAAATTATAGGTCGCTAATTGTGCTTTGGCAATTTTAATTCCTTTTTTGGCTGTAGCCAAATAATCCTTTTCAGAAACCAAATTCAATGTGAATTCAGGATCTAAAAAAGGATGTTCTTCTTTTTCAGATTTAAAATGGCCTAAATTATAAGTCCCTAAAAGCAAACCTGAAATCATGGCTTCAACCTGATCCTGAGTAAATTGCTCTGGTATAACTAAAGCAACATTTGAACTAAAATTTTCTTTTTGTTTTGATGAAACTCGTCTAAAAACAGTCTTTAAAGATTTATAATCGATCATTTTTCCCAAACCAATAAAAACATAGGTATTATCATTTTTTTCGGCTAAATAATGGGTGTCTTTTTTTCCAAAAAAAACTTTAGAAGTAATTTCCAATCCATTAAATGAAATGGGAACAATACTTTTTAAATACGTCTCAAAAGCTGGTACTAAAATTGTTCCTGAAAAATTATCTAAGTTGACTACTGTATTTGTTTTCATTTGTTCTTTTAATTTTTTTGCTTTTTGATTGAAATGATATAAGTGCATTATGCTTAATTTATTTTAGACTCGATAAATCGCATCTCTACTTTGTATTAAAAAACAACCATTCTATAGCTTTTGGAAATTCATCACTCCAGTAGGTTTCACTATGTTTTCCTTGTCTATTGATACTTACATTAATCTTTGATTTATCTTTTACAAATTCGCTTGAAATCAAATCCTTTTGAAACTTTTTTACGTGTTCGATCATGGTTTTACTTTCATCTCCACCAGCATACAAATAGATTTTTGTATCTGCTGAATTAGCTTTTTCAACATTGATTTTTAATTCAGGAACGACCCAAAGTGATGGCGAGAATATCATTAATTTACCATAAACTTCCGGGTTTCGCAATCCACTAAAAATACTGATTAATCCACCCATAGAACTTCCTCCTATTCCCGTAAATTCCTGTTCTTTTTTGGTTCGAAAATTACTGTCCACATACGGTTTTAAAGTATCTGTTACAAAACGGATGTATTTTTTGCCTTGCCCTTTTCCTAATACTGTTTTACCTACATTGTATTCTTTTACACGATCTTCTTCTGCATGTTCTATTGCAATTATTATAATTTTTCCAATTTTATATTCTGACATAACTGCCAGTTTTTTATCAATTTCCCAATTACCAAATTCGGCTGATTCATTGAATAAATTTTGGGCATCCTGCAAATACATGACCGGATAACTTTCACTTGAATTGTCATAATCATGAGGTAACAAAGCCCAAATCTTTCTTGTTTTGTTGAGTTGTGGGATTTCAAATTCATCTGAAATCAACTGAATTTGCGGCAAAAAAGATTGTTTAAATGGCAACCAATTTTTTCTCCATCTTGCTACATGTTCCTTTTGAATACCTGTATGATTTGTCGTTGTACGATTTTCGGTACGATTACCATGGCTGTCGATTTCTACTTCACTCCAATCCCCTTTAGTAAATTTATACAAAAGCTCAACAGGATAATCAAAATCGTGTGTGAATTTATAATGATATTGACCAACGCCAATTTTCTCCATCATAAACTCTTTATCCTGCGTACGCCAATTATTGAAATTTCCAGAAATATAAACAGGTCGTGAATCATCTTCGTCGGTTGTTAGAATTATATACAAACCAGTATTTATTGTTGGATTATCTAATTCTTGTGTAAAGGTGGTATTGTCTGTATTCATCACTTGCATTATTCTTGCTTGTATTTTAAAATAAATAGTAAATATAGTTGATTGCGATTTGAAATAAAAGAAAAAAGAAAACCCAATAGCAAATGAATTTGCTACTGGGTTTTAATTAGTGAAAATTATTTTATAAGATTTACTTTTGGCGGCTTTTTAAAACTTCCACAACATCATTTAGCTTAAATCCTTTGGCTTGCAATAAAATAAGGTAGTGAAAAAGCAAATCAGCACTTTCACTCAAAAATAAATCATCATTATCATCTTTGGCTTCAATTACCACTTCAATCGCTTCCTCCCCTACTTTTTGGGCAATTTTATTGATTCCTAATTTGAATAAAGAAGCCACGTAACTTTTTTCTGAATCAGCATTTTCTCTTCGAAGTTCGATTATATCTTCTAAATTCGAAATAAAGCCATAATCAGCTTTGTTTTCGTCTGCCCAGCAAGTATCAGTTCCTTTGTGACATGTTGGTCCTTCTGGTTTTACCTGAATCAACAATGTATCATTATCACAGTCGTTTTTGATGTCAATCAGATTCAGAAAATTGCCACTTTCCTCGCCTTTTGTCCAAAGTCTTTGTTTGGTACGACTATAAAATGTTACTTTCTTAGTATCAACCGTTTTTTGATAGGCTTCGGCATTCATGAAACCCAGCATCAAAACCGTTTTGGTTTCGCTGTCTTGAATTATGGCTGGAATTAATCCGTCTGTATTTTTTGAGAAATCTATATTCATGTTTTTAATTTAAAGATTGAAAGATTAAAGATTGAAAGATTATCTAATCCGATTTTCTTTTCTCTTTATTCTATTATCTGTTTCTATATCCTAACTTCGATATTGTTGTTTTTAAGTTCTTTTTTTAATGTTTTGATTTCAATTTCTTTAAAATGAAATACACTTGCTGCTAATGCTGCGTCTGCTTTTCCTTCCAGAAAAGTATCTACAAAATGCTGTATGTTTCCCGCACCACCAGAAGCAATAATAGGAATATTAACTAATTCCGAAAGTCTAGCCAAAGCTTCGTTTGCAAAACCGTTTTTAGTCCCGTCATTGTCCATGGAGGTAAATAGAATTTCGCCTGCGCCTCTTTGCGCTACTTCTTTGGCCCAATCAAATAAATTCAATTCGGTAGGCACTTTTCCTCCTACTAAATGAACAATCCATTGGCCATCAATTTGTTTGGCATCAATCGCAACAACAACACATTGACTTCCAAATTTTTGCGCCAAATCATTAATCAACTGCGGATTTTTTACTGCCGATGAATTAATGGAAACCTTATCCGCTCCATTTTGCAATAAAATTTCCACATCTTCTACGGATGAAATTCCACCACCAACAGTAAACGGAATGTTAATCGTTGAGGCAACTTTTCGAACCAAATCAATTAAGGTTTTTCTTCTTTCTTCGGTTGCAGAAATATCTAGAAAGACCAATTCATCCGCACCTTCATCCGAATATATTTTGGCTAATTCTACCGGATCTCCAGCATCACGCAAGTCTACAAAATTAACACCTTTTACGGTTCTGCCATTTTTTATATCGAGACAGGGAATAATTCTTTTTGTTAACATTTTTCTAATATATAATTTTCCAATTGTTTCAGTGAAATTCGTCCTTCGTAAATTGCTTTTCCGATTATTGTTCCTTCACAACCTAATTCAGCGAGTCTTGGTAATTCATCAAAAGTAGAAATTCCTCCTGAGGCAATTAATTTTATGACGTTAGCTTCGGCCAAAATTTTAGCATATAAATCAAAAGATGGCCCTTCAAGCATACCGTCTTTGGCAATATCCGTACAAATTACGTATTGAATTCCTTTACTTTGGTAATCTTGTATAAATGGAATTAAATCTTCATTTGAATCTTCTAACCAACCTGAAACAGCAACTTTTTCATTAGTAGCATCTGCTCCCAAAATGATTTTATCAGCACCGTATTCTGCAATCCATTTTTCGAATAGTTCTCTGTTTTTAACGGCAATACTTCCACCGGTAATTTGATTCGCACCACTTTCGAAAGCAATTTTTAAATCGGAATCCGATTTTAATCCTCCACCAAAATCAATTTTCAATTTGGTTTGTGTAGCTATTTGCTCCAAGATCTTATAATTCACAATTTGACTTGACTTTGCACCGTCTAAATCAACCAAGTGCAAATATTCGATTCCATGTGCTTCAAATGATTTCGCCACCTCAAGCGGATTTTCATTGTATATAATTTTGGTATTGTAATCGCCTTTTGATAAGCGAACACATTTCCCTTCTATGATGTCTATTGCAGGTATTATTCTCATTGTAATTAGTCTTAAAGTTTGAAAGTCGAACGTCTTAAAGACTCAACTTAAAGGTTTAAAAAATTAGCCAAAATTTGTTCTCCAATATCTCCACTTTTTTCAGGGTGAAACTGTGTGCCGTAGAAATTGCCTTTTTGTAACGCTGAGGTATATTCAACTTCATAATCTGTTGTAGCAATAGCTTCAGGACAATTAGGAGCATAAAAACTATGTACTAAATACATGTATTCGTTTTCATTAATACCAGTAAATAATGGCGATTTTAGATTATAAATTTGGTTCCAACCCATCTGTGGCACTTTTACTTTTGGCGTGAACTTAATCACATCAACATCAAAAATTCCCAAACCTTTGGTATTCCCTTCCTCCGATTTGTTGCACATCAATTGCATACCCAGACAAATTCCCAAAACGGGTTGTTTCAAGGTTGGAATCAAAGTTTCCAAACCACTTTCTAAAAGCATTTTCATTGCTGAACTTGCTTCGCCAACGCCTGGAAAAATAACCTTATCGGCAGCCTTGATTTCGTCCGGATTATTACTCAAAACCGCCGTGAATCCCAATCTTTCGATGGCAAAAATAATACTCTGAATATTTCCTGCTCCGTAATTTATGATTACTATTTTCATTTATTTTTTAAACATTAAGAAATTAAGGTTTATTAAGGATTTAACACTTAATAATTCATAATTTATAATTCATAATTTATAATTCATTAAAGCATTCCTTTCGTACTTGGTAATATCATCTTTTCAGTATCACGTTTTACTGCTACTTTTATTGCTTTTGCAAAAGCTTTAAAAATAGCTTCAATCTTGTGATGTTCGTTCGTTCCTTCTGCCTTGATATTGATGTTTGCTTTCGCACCATCAGAGAAAGATTTGAAGAAATGATAGAACATCTCTGTTGGCATTTTTCCAACCATTTCACGTTTAAATTCGGTTTCCCAAACTAGCCAGTTTCTCCCTCCAAAATCAATAGCCACTTGTGCCAAACAGTCATCCATTGGTAAACAAAAACCGTAACGTTCTATTCCTAATTTATTTCCTAATGCTTTTGCAAAAACCTCTCCAAGTGCAATCGCAGTGTCTTCAATTGTGTGGTGTTCATCTACCTCTAGATCACCTTTTACAAGAATTTCCAAATCCATTTGTCCGTGACGCGCAATTTGGTCCAGCATATGGTCAAAAAAGGCAATTCCTGTTTCGATTTTACTCTTTCCTGTTCCGTCCAGATTTAAATTGATGTAAATATCCGTTTCATTAGTTTTTCTTGTTATTGAAGCAGAACGTTCCTCTAATTTCAAAAACTCATAAATTACTTTCCAATCTGTAGTTTGTAAAGCAATAACAGAGTCCAATTCGTGTCTTTTAGAGGATATTTCATCACCACCCAACTCTTCATCCGTGTTGATAAAAATTGCTTTTGCCCCTAAGTTTTTTGCCAATTCTACATCGGTTATTCTGTCTCCAATTACGAATGAATTTGCTAAATCATAGTCCGAATTATTAATGTATTTTGTTAACATCCCAGTTGCAGGCTTGCGAGTTGGCGCATTTTCGTGCGGAAATGTTTTGTCAATTAATACTTCTTTGAAAACAACTCCTTCATTTTCAAAAGCTTTCATAATCAAGTTATGAACCGGCCAAAAGTTAATTTCCGGATGAGAATCAGTTCCCAATCCATCTTGATTTGTAACCATTACTAATTCAAAATCTAATTCTAAAGCAATTTTTCCTAGATATTGAAACGCTTTAGGATAAAATTCTAATTTTTCAAAACTGTCTAATTGATAATCGTTTGGTTCCAAAACCATTGTTCCGTCACGATCTATAAAAAGTATTTTTTTCATTAAAAAAAGTTTAAGGTTTAAGGTTTAAAGTTGCTTTAACACCTCAATTAATTTCATGTTTTCTTGTTCTGTTCCAACGGTAAAACGCAAACAGTTTTCGCATAACGGTTGGGTCGTTCTGTTTCTAATTACAATTCCTTTTGCAATCAATTCAGCGTATCTTTTATTAGCATCATTTACTTTTACCAAAATAAAATTAGCATCCGTGGGATAAATTTTTTCGACAAATTTAACATTAAGTAGGACTTTAAGTAACTCTTCCCTTTGTGTTATTATAGATTCAATTTCAGATTTTATTTTTTCTGGATTGTCTAATCGTTCCAAAGCTCTTTTTTGAGACAATTCATTCACATTATAAGGAGGCTTTATTTTATTTAAAACCGAAATTACTTCAGTGGATGCATAACAAATTCCCAATCTAATTCCTGCCAAACCATACGCTTTTGATAGTGTTTGGGTAATGACCAAATTTGGATATTCATCTAATTCGTTAATCCAACTTTCCTTTTTTGAAAAGTCAATATACGCTTCATCAATCACAACCAAACCTTTAAAATTTTGCAAAAGATACGCCACACTTTCATCAGAAAATGAATTTCCTGTTGGGTTATTTGGAGAGCACAAAAAGATAATTTTAGTGTTTTTATCTATGGCTTCCATAATTTCTTCAATTCGTGGCTGAAAATCTTCTGAAAGCAACACTTCTTTATTTTCAACAGCATTGATATTTGCCAAAACACCATACATTCCGTATGTTGGTGGCAAAGTAATTACATTGTCCGTTTTTGGTTCGCAAAAAGCTCTGAATAACAAATCCAAAACTTCATCACTTCCATTGCCTAATAAAATTTGATTCGTTTTGATCTTTTTTTGTTTTGCCAAAATTCCTTTTACACTCATTTGTTGCGGATCCGGATAGCGATTTACACCATTTTCAAACGGATTTTCATTGGCATCCAGAAAAATCATATCAGCGGTGTCAAAATCCTCAAATTCATCACGAGCCGAAGAATACGGTTTCAATTGCTTTACGTTTTCTCGGACTATAGTATTTATATCGAAATTATTTTCCATTTTCAATCGCTTTTAATCGTAAGGTAACTGCGTTTTTGTGCGCTTGTAAACCTTCTGCTTCTGCCATGATTTCAATAGCTTTACCAATGTTCTGTATTCCTTGTTTAGATATTTTTTGAAAAGTCATGGCTTTCGTAAAACTATCCAGATTTACGCCACTATAGTTCTTAGCATAACCATTCGTTGGCAAAGTATGATTAGTTCCTGACGCATAATCTCCAGCACTTTCTGGTGTATAATTCCCTATAAATACAGAGCCAGCATTTTGAACACCGTTGCTATAAAAATCATCAAATTCAGAACAAATAATAAAGTGTTCCGGTCCATATTCATTGATTAAGTCCAAAGCAATTTTATCATTTTCGACAAAAATCAATTTAGAATTGGCAATGGCTTTCTCAGCAATGGCTTTTCTTAGCAGAGCATCCAACTGTATTTGGATCTCTGTTTCTACGGCATCAATTAATTTTCTGGAAGTAGAAACTAAAATAACCTGACTATCTGCTCCGTGTTCTGCCTGAGATAATAAATCTGATGCTACAAAAGCCGGAACAGCAGTATCGTCAGCAACAATCAATAATTCTGATGGACCGGCCGGCATATCGATTGCCACGCCAAATTGTGTTGCCAATTGTTTAGCCACCGTCACAAATTGATTTCCGGGACCAAAAATTTTATACACTTTAGGAATCGTTTCTGTTCCAAAAGTCATTCCTGCGATAGCTTGAATTCCGCCAACTTTTAAAATTTTTGTTACTCCGCATAAATTCGCAGCATACAATATTGCAGGATTGATATTTCCGTTTTTATCGGGAGGGGAACACAAAACAATTTCGTTGCAGCCAGCAATTTCTGCCGGAACAGCTAACATCAAGACAGTAGAAAATAATGGCGCAGTTCCTCCTGGAATGTATAAACCAATTTTTTGAATAGGTCGTTTTTCTTGCCAGCAATTTACGCCTTCAATAGTTTCTACAACAACTCTTTCTGTTTTTTGAGCAGAATGGAATTTTTTTATATTTGCTTTAGCTAATTGAATAGCCGTTTTTAATTCAGAAGATATAGATGCGATTGCTAAACCAATTTCAGCTGTAGAAACCTCTAACTTATCTATTAAAGCACCATCAAAAAGCGAAGTATATTTTGCAACAGCCTGATCACCTTTCTTCTGTACTTCCTTAAAAATTTCTTTTACTGTTGCTTCTATATCATCAACAGTTTTTGTTGGTCTCTCTAAAATCGAAGACCAAGTTTCTGGTTTTGGATTGTATATTTTATTCATTTTTAATTTTATTCAAAGATTAAATGATTTAAAAATTAAAAAACTTTACTTTTAAATCATATCATTCATAACTCTATAGAACCATTTTCTCAATTGGACAAACTAAAATTCCTTCGGCTCCAGCTTCTTTCAATTGATCAATCACATCCCAGAAAGTATCTTTATCGATTACAGAGTGTACACTGCTCCATCCTTCTTGTGCCAAAGGTAAAACGGTTAAACTTCGTAATACCGGAAGAATTTTTCCAACAGCATCAATTTTGTCATTTGGTACATTCATCAAGATATATTTCGATTTTCTTGCTCTTAAAACCGATTCGATTCTGAATTTTAAGGTATCGATTATTTTTTGAGATTCAGGACTTACTTTTGGAGAAACAGCTAAAACCGCTTCACTTTTAAAAATAACTTCAACCTCTTTTAAATTGTTTTTAAACAATGTACTCCCGCTGGAAACAATATCAACAATAGCATCGGCTAAACCAATGTTTGGAGCAATTTCTACGGAACCTGATATCTGGTGAATATCGACTTTTACCCCTTTAGAATTAAAAAAATCAAGTACTGTTTTAGGGTAGGAAGTTGCGATACGCATACCATCTAAATCTTGAACGGATTTGTAATTAAATGCTTTCGGTACAGCAACGGATACTTTACATTTTGAAAAACCTAATTTTTGAATAACTTCAATATTGTTTCCTTTTTCAACTAATAAATTATCGCCTACAATAGCGATATCAACAACTCCATCTATTAAATATTGAGGAATGTCAGAATTTCGTAAATACAAAACCTCCAAAGGAAAATTAGATGCTTCGGCTTTTAATTGATCGATCCCATTATCGATTGAAATTCCTGCATCTTTGAGAATTTGTATGCTGTCTTCGTTTAAACGTCCTGATTTTTGAATTGCAATTTTTAGTGTACTCATTTTTTTTTGTTTTAGTTTTTTGTTTTTGAATATTAGGTTTGAGTACAAATATTAGGCAATAAAAAACCCGTTTGATGTACTCAAACGGGTTTTTAGATTATGATGATTTACACACATAACATTAACACATCGCTTGAGAGCAATAATGGAAATGATGATGATGTAATTGAATTGAAAACATTTGTGTATGTATTTAGAATTTAATTTCTTTTGCAAATATAAGAGTTATTTTATTTAGAACGCTATTTTATATTTAACTTAATGTAACTAAATTGTTAAAAATTATTTCTCGTCATTTTCTTTGCTTTCTTCTTTAGAAATAGAACCTGCAGGACTAACTTTGGTTGTAAGCGCATCATCTCTAATTTCAGTGTGGCGAATCTCTCCTCCGGAAGTTCCTACTAAGGTAGCGATATACGTAGTTGCTACTGCTGTAACAACCGCTACTAAAGATATAAATTTTGCTTTTGGATGATTTTTTATGTTTAAAATTATACCCATAATTGAAATTGCTCCAAGTAAATACAATGCTATCGCTAACTTTTCTGCTATTTCTTCATGTTCATGGATAATACTTTTACCTATGTTAGGCATATCTTCAACCAATTCTTCTGCTCCATCACCTGTAGCCATACTCGCTAGCGCAAAAAGTGCTGCAACAATGAATAGAAAGTAAGCGGTATTTTTAACAGAATTATTTTTTAAAATTATTCCCGTAATTAATATCCCTAGACCTAAAATCGTTCCGATAATAGGAAAATGGTTAACTACCATGTGCAAGTGTGCGTCATTCATAATGTAATTTGTTTTAAGGTTTATTATTTAAAGTTAAGAGCAATTGTTTATTTTTTGTTCTAAAGTGAAATATCTATTTATCCCGCTAATGAAACACCAATTAACGAACCTATTCCATAGGTTACCGCTGCCGCTGCTAAACCAAAAGATACTTGTCTAAGTCCTGAGAACATAATACTTTTCCCTGTTAATAAGGTTATTGCGGCCCCAATTCCAAAAAGTCCAATGACACTGCTTCCTACACTCAATAAAATGGCATTTTTCCCATCTAAAAACATAAATGGATATAAGGGAATGATCGCTCCTATTGAAAATAAAACAAAAGATGCTATAGCTGCTTCCCATGCTGAGCCTCCTAATTCTTCTTTATCAATTCCCAATTCTTCTGTTATAATTGCATCTATAGCCGTTTGCGGATTTTCAAATGCTTTATCAGCTAGTTTTTGAGCTTCAACGATATTCATTCCTTTGGCTTGATAGAGCAAAACTAATTCCTTTTTTTCTTCTTCGGGTGAAGCTTCGAGTTCTTCAGTTTCTAAATCAATTTGGCGTTGATTTAATTCTCGAGAACTTTGTACAGAAAGCCATTCGCCTAAAGCCATTGAAATTGCTCCCGCCATTAATCCTGCTATTCCTGTCAATAAAATAGTATTGTTAGAAACTGCCGCTCCTGCTACTCCCATTACCAAACTCATATTAGAAACCAATCCGTCATTAGAACCTAAAACGGCGGCTCGTAATGCATTTCCGCCAACTGATTTGTGTCGGCTTTCGAATTTTGATAAAAAACCACCAGAAACATTAAGTGCGGCGTTATTATTTACTGCTTCTATAATTTTGAGGTGATTGTGTTCAAAACCGGTTGGTTTCTCACCATTTTCAATTTTATTTTTGATTGCATTTACTGCAAATTGCTTTTCTATACTCGAAAGGCTGCTAATGATTGAATTATATCCAAAAAGTTTACCCAGCTTCAATTGGAATTTAGCTCTTCCTGAAGGCAAAGGCATTTTGTAATTTGGCTCAAAAGTCAATACTTTATTGAGCATATGTTGTGCATGCCCCTTTTCAATCTCTCCAAGACTGCGTAATACTCTTGTCAGATTATAGTCAGATTGAATAGCGGCAATACTGTCATATAAAAAAGCCGTATCTACTTCTGTTTGTAATTGACCTTTTAGCTTATTTAAATCCATATTTTCTTGTTTACTTTTCTAAATTAATAATTTCATGTATCAGTATTTTTTGCACTATTCATTTCACTAATTTAAAGATTTTCATTTAAAAAACTATTCCGTTTAGATTATAAATCTAACCCTTTATTCCTCTAAATTTTTCATTTTCATCAAAAGCGAATAAGACCCTTTTATAACAATATTTACGTCTTTTAAATCTTCGTTGGAAACAATTTCTACATATCCATTTTCTGATGTTCCGGTTGTTACTTCTTTCATTTCAAAGAGCTTGTTTCCCTTTTCTATAAAGATATAATTTTTGTTTTCATAATTTACAATAGCCTCTGATGGCAAAACATTGGATTGCTGGCTTTTTAATTTTATTTCTGCATTCATGTACATTCCCGGTAATAGTGTTTTATCGTAGTTAGCAAAATGGCAATGCATTTCTGTACTTCGGTCTTCAGAAAAATCTTTTCCTATTAAAATAATTTCGCAGTGATATTTTTTTTCTGGATTAGTGTTATTATAAGCTATAACTGACTGACCAATTGCCATTTTGTTAATGTCTTTTTCGAATACAGTTAGTGCCAAATGAATATCAGAAGGATTTACAATCTCAAATAAAATGTCGCTAGGAGCTACATATTTTCCTGTATTTACATTCACTTTAGACACATAGCCGCTTATTGGCGAATAAATATTGATGCTCTTTGAAATGTTTTTTGCAGATACATTACTTGGATTTAATCCTGCGAATTTTAATTTCTCTCCATACGATTGCACCATTACCAATAGTGAATTGTATTCTGATTGTGCCTGTTGATACACTTTATCGCTGCTGGCTTTGCTTCGGTTAAGTTCTTTTTGTCTTTCGAATTCGGATTTTGCATACCCAATTTTTGCTTTTGCTAAAAGGTAATCTTCCTGCAACTGAATGTATTGTTGGTCTTCAACAACGCATAAAACTTGCTCTTTGGTCACATACATTCCCTCTAAAAGTTTGGTGTATTTTAAATATCCTCCCATCGGCACACTTATGGACACTAAATTTTGAGGTGGTACATCTATTTTTCCATTTAATTTTAATAGTGATGAGATCTCTTTTTGCTCGATTTTACCCGTTTCAATACCTGCATTTTTTATTTGTGCTTCGGTAAGTGTTGTTGTGTTTTCAATAGCTGGAGCAGCTTCGGGATCGATTTCTGTTTTCTTGTCTCCACAGGAAGAAAGGAAGATTAAAGCTGCAATTGTAATGACTATATTTTTCATTTATTTTGATATTAAATTTCCTAATTTAAGAATTGTTTCATTGAATTTTCTAACTGTTTCAATGTAGTTACTTTGAATTTCTGTGTTTTGATTTATCAACATTACCCATTCCAGATAATTGATGTCACCATTGATGAATTTATCATTAGCAGCTTTAGTTACCAAATCCACATTCTTTAACGCCTGACTTTCGTAATAAGCAATAGTTTCTTGGTGTTTTTTCGATTCTTGAATTAATTCATTATACTGACTTTGCAACTTTATTTTTTCATTAGTCAAATTATTTTCTGCAATTTGGCTGTTGATTTCTAATGCTTTTTGTCTGTTTTTTATGTTTGAATTGAAAAGTGGCAGCGACACTCCAAATTGTCCATAAACTCCATTATAGCCGTCTTGAAACGCCGTATTTGTTTTGAATGTCTGCCAAAAAACACCGCCTATTAATTCGGGTAGTTTTTTAGATTTTTCAAGTGAAATTTGCGCTTTGTTACTATTTAATTCTTGCTCAAGTAATTTTATACTGGGTTGATTGTCTATAGCATTTTTATCTAAATTTTCGGCAAAATCCATTTTGTATTTATCTGAAACCGGGATAAAATCTTTATCTGTATTAAGGACATATTTGAATTGCAATTGTGTCATTTTATAATCACTTTGTAATTCCAGAAGTTGTATTTTTATTTGTCCAGATTGGTTTTCAGCGGTTGCTTTTTCTAATATATTGCTTTCTCCTTTGTCAAAACGAAGTGTTGATTTTCTTAAAAATTCAGTATAAATACTATCACTTTTTAGCAATAATTTTTCCTTTTCTTTGAGATAAATCATCTCGTAAAAAACAGTTGTTACTTGTCGGGTCAATTCTTTTTTCTGTAATGCTTCGTTCCATTCGCCAGTTTTGGCTTCTTCAATTAACAGTTGTTTCTGTCTTTTGTAAACTGTTGGAAATTTAATAGTTTGTGAAACACCAATTTTTATATCATTAACATTGCTGTTAAACTGACCGTACTCGCCCAAAATTCCTGTGTTGGAGATGTCATACCCCGTCTTGGTCATTTTCTGTAAATATTCAGAATTTAGTTTTCCGTTTTTTATTTTTATATTATTCTGCAACGCGGTTTCAATGGCTTTTTCAAGTGAAATTTTTTCTTGAGCATTTGCATTTTGAAAAGAAAAAAACAGTCCCAATATCATGATTGTTGTAATTGATTTTATCTTTTTTGGTTTTAAATTAATTTCTTTTTCAAACATGATATATAAAATTGGTAAAACAAATAAAGTTAAGAATGTTGCAATTAATAAACCGCCAATTACCACAGTTGCCAATGGTTTTTGAACTTCTGCACCTGAACCGTTGCTTAATGCCATTGGCAAAAATCCTAATGATGCTACAAATGCGGTCATTAAAACAGGACGTAAACGTATCTTAGTTCCTTGTAAAACAATAGTCTTTAAATCGGTTTCGCCTGATTTTCTTATGCTGTTGAATTCGGCTATTAATACCAATCCATTCAGAACCGCGACACCAAATAAGGCAATAAAACCAACTCCTGCACTAATACTAAAAGGCATTCCACGCAATGCTAAAAAGAAAATACCTCCAATTGCAGAAAGTGGAATGGCTGAATAAATCAATAAGCCTTGTTTCACTGAATTAAAAGCAAAATATAACAAAATAAATATTAATATCAATGATATGGGAACTGCAATCATCAATCGGTTTTTGGCTTCGTTTAAGTTTTCAAAAGCACCTCCATACGTAGGATAGTAACCTGCAGGAAATTTAATTTGGGCTTCGACTTTTCCTTGCAATTCTTTTACAATACTTTGCACATCACGACCTCTAACATTAAAACCAACCACAATTCTACGTTTAGCATCTTCTCTTTGTATCTGATTTGGACCTTCAGTAATTTCAACTTTTGCCAATTGAGATAAAGGAATTTGCAAACCATTTGGTGTTGGAATTAATAAATTTTGAACATCTGCCAAATCCTGACGTTTTTCGCCTGTTAAACGAACTACTAAATCAAATCGTTTTTCACCTTCGTAAACAACCCCTGTGCTCTGTCCTGCAAATGCGGTGTTTACTATTCGATTAATATCCTGAATATTCAATCCGTATTGCGCAATAGAGGCTCGGTTGTAGTCGATTACTACTTGTGGCATTCCGGTAACTGTTTCTACATAAAGGTCAGAAGTACCCTCGACTGTGTTCACAATTTTACCTAATTTATTGGCGTACAACGCCAGTGTGTCTAGATTTTCTCCAAATATTTTGCACACTACATCTTGTCTTGCACCAGTCATTAATTCATTAAAACGCATTTGTACAGGATATTGAAAACCGTAAGAAACACCAGGGACAGCTTCTAATTCTTTTGCCATTTTTTCTGATAATTCGTCAAAATTTTTAGCTGAAGTCCATTCGCTTTTGTCCTTTAAAATAATCATCATATCGCTGGCATCAATAGGCATTGGATCGGTAGGGACTTCACTGCTTCCTGTTTTGCCTACAATTTTTTCAACTTCGGGAAATTTTTCTATTAGTATTTTTGCGCCTTGGGAAATGGCTGTCATTGAGGTTTGCAAATTACTTCCCGGCAAAACCCTTGTTTCTACAGCAAAATCTCCTTCTTCCAATGAGGGCATAAATTCGCCACCCATAAACGAAAGCGTAATCAGTGCTAAAACAAATAATCCCAAAGTTGTTCCGATAATTATTCGCGGAATTCCTAATGATTTATGAAGAAGTGGTTGATAGAAATTTTCTAATTTTTCCATCATTCTATCCGAAAATGTTTTTTTATGAGATATGTTTTTATTCAAAAATAAAGCAGTCATCATAGGAATATAAGTCAACGAAAGTATAAAAGCACCAAATAATGCAAATGCAATAGTTTGTGCCATCGGCAAAAACATTTTCCCCTCAATACCGCGCAAAGTAAAAATAGGAATATAAACAATTAATATAATTAACTCCCCAAAAACAGATACATTACGCATTTTTATTGATGTTTTTAATACGGTATTGTCCATTTCTTTCTGTGATATTTGAGAAGTTTTCCTGCTGTGTAAACTAAACAAACAGGCTTCAACAATAATAACGGCTCCATCTACAATCAATCCAAAATCTAATGCTCCCAAACTCATTAAATTTCCGCTAACGCCAAATAAATTCATCAATATGACTGCTATCAGCATCGCCATTGGAATAACTGATGCTACGATTAATCCAGCCCTTACATTTCCTAAAAAGAAAATAAGAACAAAAAGTACTATTAGCGCCCCTTCTAATAAGTTTTTTTCTACTGTTGAAATAGAATTATTAACCATTTTTGTGCGATCTAAAAATGGTTCTACAATAACACCTTCAGGTAGCGTTTTTTGTATTTGTTCTATACGTTCTTTAATTTTTTTGATAACCACATTGCTGTTAGCGCCTTTTAGCATCATCACTACAGCACCCGAAACTTCGCCGGATTGAACTCCTTTTTTATTAAAAGTCATTGCTCCATAACGAATAGCACTCCCTATTCGAACATCTGCCACATCACGAATAAATAAAGGACTTCCGCTATTAGTATTTTTAATAGAAATATCTTTTATATTTTCGATAGTATTAATTAATCCTTCGCTTCGGATGTATAAAACTTTAGGTCCTTTTTCAATATAAGCACCGCCTGTATTTTGATTATTTTTTTCTAAAGCAGTAAAAACATCAGTAATCGTAATATTATAAGATTGTAATTTATTTGGGTCAATAGCAATTTCAAATTGCTTCAATTTTCCACCAAAACTACTTACTTCTGCAACACCTTCAACACTTAATAATTGACGGCGAACAATCCAATCCTGAATGGTTCTCAACTCAGTTACATCATACTTTTTTTCATAACCAGGTTTTGTTCGAACAGCATATTGGTAAATTTCGCCCAAACCAGTAGTTACGGGTGCAAGAAATGGATCTCCAATACCTCTTGGAATTTGGTCTTTAACAGCACTTAATCGTTCCGTTACTTGTTGTCTGGCCCAATAGACATCAATTGCATCATCAAAAACAATAGTTACTACAGATAAACCGAAACGAGAAAAACTACGAATTTCTTTCAGCCCGGGAATATTACTGTTGGCTTGTTCAATTGGAAAAGTAATCAGCCGTTCTATATCAGTTGCGCCCAGTGATGGTGCAGAAGTGATTACTTGTACCTGATTATTCGTAATATCAGGAACTGCATCGATTGGTAATTTGGTAAATTGGAAACTCCCATATACGATAAGAGCGACAATGAAAAGACCAACGATAAGTTTATTTTTGATTGAAAATTCAATTATTTTATTCAACATAATTTATAATTATTAATTATTTTTATAAGAATATTCTGTACTAATAACCTTCATCAATGTATATACGAAGATGAATTGTAAAAAGCACTAAAATAATTAACAATACTTTGGTGGTCTCCAAATAGATAGTAGAACACTTGAAGAAAAATAGTTTTGCAAAAAAGCTATTTTTTGTGGTTCTTTAAAATAGTAGTTAGGAATAAATTTGAATAATTTTATTTCTAAATTTATTACTAAATTGTGATTAGACGAAAAATCCGAATGGCTATGAAAGGGTAAATCTCCATGGTCATCCTGCTTCTCATTTTGATGTTTGTCTAAATAATGATCTGTCAAAAAATGGATGAGAGTAACACCATTGTGATTGTAAGTGTGTTGAATAAAATGTGAAACTAAAATAGGTAAGCGTAAACTATCCTCAACAACAAAAGGAACTGTTAGTTGTAGACAAATAATTAGGGCTATTATGTTTTTAAAAAATTTCACGAAACAAATATAAGTACTTTTTAGATTTTATTTTAATTGGAATACTAAGCTAAACTTCAGTTTTGGTTGAATAAATACCTTGTTTTAAAGAAGATTAATGAGCGAATGACCTATTATAAAAATTGAATTCATTAATTTATCATTGTATAAATGTGGTTACAGAAAGTATAAATGTAAAGCATAAATTTGAGGATTACCTTAAGAACTACTTAAAGTCTACTTCAAATAAACTTAAAATTACTGTAGTTCCGCTATTTTCCTTACTGAAAATTGCAATGTTAATATTGAGTAAGGAGCACAATCTTTTTACGATTGACAACCCTAATCCTGTTCCTTTAATTTCTGGGTGGTTGCTGGATTTTGAACGGTAAAACTGATTGAAGATTTTTTCTAAGTCTTCTGCAGGTATTCCAACTCCGGAATCAATGATGTGGCATTCAATTTTAGAATCGATCGTTTTTATGGTGACTGCCAAATTTCCATTTTGATTCGAATATTTCAACGCATTTGATATCAGATTATTAATCACTATTGAAAATAAATAACTATCTGTTTCTCGGTAATAATCTTGAGAGAATTCAGTAGAAACAGTAATTTTTTTTGATTGAATTACAGTAGAATATCGAGCGATTGTATCTAAAAATAATGCATTCAAATATACTTTCTCCGTTTTTAAGGTTTGCTTTTGGTTTTCAAATCGAGCCAATAAAAGCAACTGATCCACTAGATTATTCAAGCGATTGACTTCTGTAACACAAAAATTTATTTTCTCTTCATATTCTTCATGATTTCGAGGTTTACGAATCAAAACTTCCAGTGTTCCTTTGATAACTGTCAATGGGGTTCTCAATTCGTGTGATGCATCCGAAGTGAATTGTTTTTCTCTTTCAACGGCAGTTTCGATTCTGTCCAATAAATTATTGATTGTATGAGACAAAATATATAATTCATCGCGATTGATTGGCAACGGAATTCTGGATTTTAAATTATCCTTTGTAATAACATTAGAGGTTTCAATAATGGAACTGATAGGTTTTATGCTTCTTCCGGCTATAAATCGGGCAATTAGAAAAAGAGCAATCAGGATTAGAGGGAAAGCAATAATCAAGACTTCAGATAAATTATTCAGCACCATCGTGGCATCTTCTAATGACATGGCAACGATGACATAACCTATAATTTTACTGTCTTTGCATATGGGAACTTGAATTTGTCGGATGGTTTTATTGGCCAACTTGGTATCGAATAATTTATTTTCAATAATTTCCGAATGAAATTTTAAGGTACGGTTTTTTAGGTTTGGAGATTTCTCAACAACGTTTCCAGTCCCGTCAACAAATTGGACAAAAACAGGATTTACATCTATAGTATTGTGTTCTCTTTCTTTCCATTCTTCCTCGTGAATTAAATGAAAACTATTTCCTTCGATTTCAATTTCTGATAAATGCTTTTGAGATTCGTTTTTTATGTCATAATTTATATGACCAAAAACACTGAGTTTTACAATGGAATAAATCACAAAAAACACCACAAAAATCAATAAAGCTGTGGTGATAATATAATTAGACGCGATTCTGTTTTTAAAGGAAAGTTGTTGCATTTTTATTTAGTCATTAGCAATATAGCCTACTCCGCGAACGGTTTTTATATAGTCTTCTTCTATTTTTAAATTCAATTTTTTCCGAATGGCATTCATAAAAACATCTATTACACCAGTGTCATAGTCAAAATGAATATTCCAAACATCCTCAATAATTTGGGTTCGTGTACATACTTTACCTTTATTTTTCACCAAATAGCACAGTAAGTCATATTCTCTATGAGTCAAGTTTACTTCGTTACCATTCGCCAAAACACGATGTTGGGAAACATTAATTTCAATCGTCCCAAGGTTTAGGATTTCTTGTTCTTTTTGATTTCTAAAATGAATTTTGATTCGCTCAGTCAATTCATCAAAACTGAAAGGTTTTTTTATATAATCATTGGCTCCGGCTTTCAGCCCTTCTATTGTTTCCTGAATAGTATCTTTGGCTGTCAAGAAAATAATTGGTGTACTGTTATCTTTTAATCGAACGGCTTTACAAAGTTCTAATCCGGTCATTTTTGGAAGCATCCAATCCAATAATATCAAATCAAATTTTTTCTTTTGAATTAATTCAAATCCTTGCAAACCATCTGTTGCGCAAGTAATTTTATAACCTTCCTCTTCTAATCCCTGTTTCAGGAATTGAACAATGCCAACTTCATCTTCTACAATTAATATATGCATCATTTATTGCATTATAAATTTAATACCTAAGGATACAATATTGGCGTTCAAGCCATCATTTCTGACATAGTGATTGTATCTGAAGTCTATGTTTTTTAATCCAAATTTCCAAATTTTAGAACCTAGCAAAATATCTAAATAGCTTACGCCAAATCCGTATTGACTGGCATTAAATGCTGATAAATCGTAGTCTGAAGTATAATATTTTTCAGTAGAAATATGTTTTTCAAAAGGGGCAAAATAGTCGGATGCTGTTTGCACGTAATATCTGTACATAGGGTAAACTGTAAATTTCTTCCCTAATTTAACGGGCAATTCAATAGAAGCGGTATGTGCCTGAATGCCCCAATTATCTTCATAATATCTATAATACGTCTTAGCAACTATATATTCATTTATATAAAAATTGATTCTGGCACCTATTGGAACTTTAAATCGAGTATTTGGTAATCGTTCAATATCATCCGCAAGTCTGTAAACTCCCCTGTTTTCTGCTGTTTCATAAACAGGAATATATTGCGCTTGTCCAATATAATAATTTGATTTATCTGAAAAATAAACTCTTTGATAAGGTGTAGCCAATAATCCTTCTTGTTTAAGAACATCCATGAATACTGACATTTGAATCCTTTTTGAAAGTATTTGTGAAAAGGATAAAGAAGCCGAATATGAATTTCTATTTTTGGTATTATAAGTTGTGAAAGAAGATGGCAAATAATTATTTGATAGATTTCCATTCTGATCCAAAACTGTCACTCCTAAAAAATAACCTTGATTCTGGAAATTACTGCCATATAATGAATACTCATGTAATTCTGTTGGATAAATCGGTCTCCATTGATCTAAATATGCATTTACTTTTAAACCAATGTCTGTATTTTTTTCATTGAATAATTTAGTTAAGCCTCCGCCAAAACCAACTGAAGTATAATCGTATTCATTCGAAAATGAAACATCTGCGCTCCAAATGGTATTTCTATTATCAGAACTATGACTATAATTAGCAACAACTGAAGTTAACTCATCATTTCCAGAAGCACCAGATGAGGCTTGCCAAGGTGTTCCGTAAGGGCCTGTAGAATTCCCGGAACCAGATGCACCTGTAGCATTAAATGGGTTTATATTACTTGATGATGCTGAAGTGTAAGCAGAAATTCCAACATCAAATGTCAAAACATCGTCTTCATTTAATGGAACAGCCACAACGATATTAGAAGCAATATCAGTTAGTTTTTCAGAACCTATTCCACCTGCAACAGGCGAATGTACTCCATCTTGTTTATAATAACTGAATAAAAAATCAATCTCAGTATTTTCTAAAACTCTTTTCTTAAAAGTTGTTGTGGTATCTTGAGTTTGAGCCATGGCAGCTATATTTACTAATAAAACAATTAAAGATATTCTTTTTTTCATAACCCTTACTCAATTACAACCACAACCACCACCTGTTTTTCCTCCATTTGCTCCAGCGGCAGCTTCCCGATAAACTTGAAATGCCGTCTCATATCGTTCAGCCGTTTTTGCACTTAATTTCATATCCGGATCATTGATGTATTGTTTATCATATTCTTTTACCGCTACACAAGATTGCATTACCACTAATAAAATTATAAAAAGTGCTATTTTATTCATCTTTATATTTTTTTAAATCTATATTCTTTGAGGAAAATATTTTTCCACTATCATCTACATAAATGCAACCAATTCCCGGTAATTGATTCACTAAATCCAATCCAACATCAACTCCCAGCACAAATATACCCGTTGCTAAAGCATCGGCTAATTCAGTTGTTTTTGCAAAAACGGATACACTTATAACTCCTGATGAAGGATAGCCTGTTCTAGTGTCAATTATATGTGAATATCTTTTTCCGTTGAAAGTTACAAATTTCTCATAGCTTCCGGATGTTTCTACAGCGCTGTCCTCTAATGGAAATGTTGCAAATATTTTATTTTTGTTTAAAGGATTTTTAATCCCAACTTTCCATTTTTCACCATTGGTTTGTTTTCCCCAAGTATTAATGTCTCCTGAGATGTTTACGATTCCGGCGACTACACCTTTTGAAATAAGTAAAGATTTAATTTTATCTGCTATAAATCCCTGTCCAATTCCTCCTAAGCCCAGTTTCATTCCTTCGAATTTTAGAAAAATAGTACTGTTTTTATGGTCTAAAATTATATTTTTGAATCCCACTTTTAAAACAGAATTCTTGATCTCTTGTGGAGTAGGCATTTTGGTCATACTTCCGTCAAATTTCCAGATCTTATCCATAGAAGCATAACTGATATCAAAAGCACCTGAGGTTAATTTTGATATTTCTATCGAGCGCTCCACTAAATCAAAAACTTCCTGAGGAACTTTAATTGGTCTTATACCTGCAAATTTATTAACCTGTGAAATTGGAGTTGTTGGGATCCAATCTGAAATTAGATTTTCAATGCGAGATACTTCAGCAACCGACATATCGATATAAAAATCTGCCTCTGGAATATCTTTTGCAACAACAGTCATCTCAAAAGGGCTGCCTAACATAGATAAAGTCCTTTTTTGAGTCACTTGAGCAGTTCCTACAGTGACCGCAAAGAGAAAAGAAATAGAAACAATTAATCTCATTATTTTTATTTGATAAATGATTTAAGCAACACAATATATTCTGTAGGAGAAACTTTCTTATAACCTGTTTTCCCTAGTACTTTACCTTTTTTATCCAAAACAATAACTAATGGAAACATCCCATCTTTATTATATTTTTCAGCTAAACTTTGATTCATTTTTTTTATTTCTGGTGACAATTGATTTTGTTTTTTCTTTGGAAAATCAGCACGTTCTAAGATTAAATTATTTTTTGCATATTCCATAAACTCGGTCGATTTCCAGATGTCTCTATCTAATTTAATACATGGTCCACACCAATCTGAACCAGAAAAAACAAGGAGAATATTCTTATTCTGTATAGCTGCTTCTGTTTTTGCTATCTCAAAATTAGTTTTCCATTCCTGCGAATAACCAATTGTTACTAAAAAAAGCAACATTACTAAGAATATTTTTTTCATGATTAATTTTCGTTTTTTATTTATGAATAGACTCTAAGAGAGTTTCCGGTCAATGAAGTATTGTATTGCTTCAAATTTGTGTTTGCCGGACCTCGAGCAACTACACCGGTACTGCTAAACTGCGCACCATGATTTGGACAAAGGAAATCATTTGCTGAAGCAACTTAATTTACATTAGTGCCTTCATGTGTACATGCAGCTGATACGGCAATGAAAGGTCCTGAATTAGTCCTTGCAACAACAATGCCTTGCGATACTAAAAACCCTCCACTTGAAGCTAATGAACCGGTACTCACATCAAGTATAAAATCTACTCCAGCTGGCGCAGGCGCTGGTGACGGTGTAGTGGAATTGTCACTAGAACAAGTAGAAGCTAATCCTGCGATGCAAGCAGGCACTAATACGGCTGCTGCCCCAAATCCTACTCTTGAAAAAAATCTTTCCTATTCATATTAATTTTTTTTTTTTAATAATACTATTACTACTCTACAAATTAACTCTAAATATAAAAGAAAATTGTTAAAAATTAACCTTCTTAAGCTAAAATTAAGAAGGCAATACATCTAGTAATTAATGCTTTTATTGTTTCAAATTAGTATTTTTGTAAAAAATAAATCCTTATGACGCTTTCAAAGAAGTTCTCTCCATTTTACAATCTTATGCTTTTCTATATTATTGTAAGCATTGTTTTAAGAATAGTTCTACTGTTTCATCCCATTACTCAAAGCTCATTTAGTTTTATCGATATCATTAAAATATTCGGTTTTGGATTGATTTCTGACTTTTTCATTTTTGTATTGGTGAGTGGCTTTTTATGGTTATACCTGATTTTTATTTCCAATTCAAAATACTTAAACCCTTACGGCTACCTCTTTTTCGGATTATTAGTAGCTTTTTTGTTATATGTGTCATTTGGCAACACGATTCTTAATGAATATGGCGGAGCTTTGCCTACAATTGGAATTGCTTTCATTGCCATAAAAACAATTTTATTTGGTTTATTGTTATTTTTACCAAAATATCGCAGTCAAATCAGGTTCTGGTTATTCACATTTGTCATTTTCTTGTATGTCGTTTTAATTTTGCAAAATGGAATCAGTGAATACTTTTTCTGGAATGAATTTGGTGTAAAATATAATTTTATAGCCGTAAATTATTTGGTTTATACCAATGAGGTTATTGGAAATATCATGCAGTCTTACCCTGTTATTCCTATATTCAGCGCATTGTTTATTGTTGCGGGTTTAATAACCTATATAATTGTAAGAAGATCGCGAAGTTATATTGACAACATCCCTTCTTTTATTCAAAAAATACAACTATCCGGAATATATCTTACTCTTTTTGGTCTTTCTTTATTCGCAATACCAGTTTTAGCGACTCAGGAAAATTCTCAGAATATTTTTGCGAATGAATTAGAAGCGAATGGAATATATAAATTCTTTTTAGCCTTTAAAAATAGTGAATTAGACTATTTTAAATTCTATAAAACACTACCAGAAAAAGAAGCATATACTTTGTTGCAAGAACAAATTCCTGGAATTTCAGGAGAAACTTCTTTAAGGAAAATTCAAAGTGAAGCAGCCGAAAATCATAAGAATGTTGTATTAATCACTATCGAAAGCTATAGTGCTGATTTTATGAAAGCATACGGAAATGAGTCAAATCTTACTCCGTTCTTGGATAGTTTAGCAACAAAAAGTTTAATGTTTACTAATCTTTATGCCGTGGGGAATAGAACCGTTCGAGGTCTTGAAGCCGTAACTTTGTGTTTCCCGCCTACTGCTGGTGAAAGTGTGGTAAAAAGAGAAGATAATAAGAACAAATTTTCAACTGGAAATATCTTTAAACAGAAAGGATACAATGTAAAATTCCTTTACGGTGGTGATGCTTTCTTTGATAACATGGAAGATTTTTATACCGGAAATGGCTACGGAATAGTGGATAAAAAAACATTCACTCCTGAAGAAATTACTTTTGCGAATGTATGGGGCGTTTGTGACGAGGACATGTACAATAAAGCCATTAAGGTCATGAATGTTGAAGCTAAGCAAAACAAGCCGTTCTTTAACCACATTATGACGGTAAGTAATCACCGACCATTTACGTATCCCAATAATAAAATTGATATTCCAGGAGATGCCAAATCTCGTGATGGTGGCGTAAAATATACGGATTTTGCGATGAAGAAATTCTTCGAAATGGCGAGCAAGCAACCTTGGTTTGCTAACACTGTTTTTGTAATTCTTGCGGATCATTGTGCTTCTAGTGCAGGAAAAACAGAACTCCCAGTTGATAAGTATCGAATTCCCGCAATGATTTACAGCCCAGGTTATGTTCAACCAAAACAATACACGAAGTTGATGTCTCAAATAGATGTCATGCCTACATTATTGGGATTATTGAATTTTAATTATCAAAGTAAATTCTATGGTCAGGATGTCTTAAAACCAGATTATAAGCCTAGAGCTTTAATAGCTACTTATCAGGATTTAGGATTGATAAAAGATAACGTTTTAACGGTTATTTCGCCAAAACAGCAAGTGAAGCAATTTCAATTAACTTTGAAAAAAGAGCAAAAAACAGCGCCCGATTTTCAAATCTATTACGATCAAATTCCTTTGGTAAAGGAAAGAACCGATTTAGTAAATCAAACTATTTCGTATTATCAAACGGCTTCGGATATTCTAAAGAAAAAGAAATATCAGAATGTAAACTAAATGAAAATGGGTGAGATATTAGTCTCACCCATTTTCATTTAGAATAATTACTGAAAATAATTTATTCTTTTTCGCTTTCTAAACCAAAAAGATCTCCTTTTTTAAATGATTTTAAATCGTGTTTTAGTCCTTTTTTATTGCGTTTTGTAAGTGCCGCATTATCAAGGTTACTTAAATCAGGTTTACCAGCATTTACCCAAGCAGTGTACCAAAAACTAGCCGTTGCAGTAATCGCTTTTTTCATTTGTTTCTCAACCATGCCGTCTAAAGCCGTATGAAGGTTAGCTGCATATTCATCAGAATATAGAACACCACCATATTTATTCTTTACGATCTTTCCGGCTTCATCAACAACATACATTTTATTTTCAGGAGTCGCAGTTCTTAATTTTTTGTCAATAGCTAATAATGGTTCCACTAAATTATGTGTGTCTACAATAATATCCCATGTTGCCTGATCTACATTTTCAATATATTTACCTTGTTCTACATTGAATTTATAATCTTTTACAAATAATTCAGGCAAACGGCTTTCCCATAAAGAATGAATTCCTTTTTGATTGGTATTTTGACCATCATGATTGTCTGAAGTATGCAATGGCATATGGGCATCTCCAATATAATGTCCTAGGTCAGCAGCAATGAATAATATTTCAGTTTTTCTTTTTTCTTTGAAGGCCTTCGTCAATTTGCCCATCATTTCCTGAATGTACCAAGGTAATGTTCCATTTTTCGACAAGAATTTCTCATCATATTTTTTCTTGGCAGCTTCCATAGTTTTAGGAAAACTGTCATTAGCACCAAAATTCTCCATATCAAAATAATGACGAGGACCTTCTGATTTGTCACTTAAAACAGATTTTCTTAAATCTGGAACAGTTGATTCCTGCGTAATAAAATCAATATGATTATAAAAAAAAGTCTGTAATGGTTTTGGGAGCGCCATTACTGCAGCATTATTGATTCGTTCATGTCCGACGATTCCCCATGATAAAAGAAAAAAAGTAATGCTTATTACAGATAACGCAATGAGTGTAGGTCTAATTTTAAAATTTTTCATTAAATTTATTTTTTTTGAAGGACAAATGTATTTCTTTAAATCGTTATTAAAAAAAATCTAGTTTAAGATTCTGTTAATTTTAAAAAAAATCTATCGAAATGTTTCGTCATCAAGGAAAAAACAGAACTTTTATTCATAATTTACGTTTGGCTACTTTATTGTCATTTGTGGCTGGAATTGTAAATGTAACTGGTGTTTTATCCATAAAAACATTGACAACTAATGTTACTGGACATTTTGCCTATTTTGCTGAAGAGGTTATGAAGCACAATTATTCCGCTGCATTTACCTTTTTTATTTTCACGATTTTCTTTCTCATCGGTTCTTTCGTATCTAATTTTTTAGCCGAATTAATTTCGAAAAAGCACCCGGATTTATCTCATGTCATTCCCATCACCTTAGAAATAATTGTTTTGATTGGTGTTGGCATTTTTGGAGGGCAATCGGAATTATCTTCATTTGAAGGAAAATGGATTGCTTTTGCAATGCTTTTTGCAATGGGAATTCAAAACTCATTAGTGACAAAAATATCACAATCAACGGTTAGGACAACCCATTTAACAGGGCTTTTTACTGATTTGGGAATAGAGCTGTCCCAACTTTTTTTCTATAAAAAACCGGAAGAAACAAAAAAATTAAAGACCAGTATTTATTTAAGATTATCGATTATAATTTTTTTCTTTCTAGGATGCTTTTCGGGAGGTTTTATGTATATTTTCTTGGAAATGAAAACACTTTTTGTATCCGCGTTCTTTCTTTTGGTGGCACTTTTATATGATTACATCAGACTTCAATTTCATGTTATTAAAAGAAAAACCTTTCATCATAAAACTAATTGAAATAAATTATTGCCGAAAGAGTGCCAATTGCAATGAAAATCCAAAGTGAAATACCTTGCAATAAAGGTTTGAAACCAACTGATTTTAATGCATTTAGATTCAAGCCTGCACCAATTAAAAACAAAGTTACCGTAAGGCCTATTTTAGCAATTGATACTAAATGCGGCGCTATTATGGCAGTTTGAGGTGTGTAAGTATTCATAATCATGGCCAAAATAAACAGTCCTATAAAATATGGGATTTTGATTTTACTGGATTTATTTTTAAAAATAACTGAAGTGATTAAAGCAACTGGAATTATCCATAAAGCTCTGGCTAATTTTACTGTAGTTGCTATTTGTAAAGCTTGAGCACCATATTTATTAGCAGCGCCAACAACAGAACTGGTGTCGTGAATAGCTATGGCACACCATAATCCAAATTCTTTTTGCGATAAATTCAATGCATGACCTACAGCAGGAAACAAAAATAGTGCAACCGAATTCAGAATAAAAATAACTCCCAAAGCAACTGATGTTTGCTTTTCATCTGATTGAATTATCGGTGCAATTGCAGCAATAGCACTTCCTCCACAAATAGCAGTTCCACAAGAAATTAAATGGGAAGTTTTCTTTTCGATGTTAAACCATCTGCCAAGAAAAGTTCCTAAAATTAAAGTACTAAAAATAGATGCGACTGTAAATAGAAATCCTTCCTTTCCCGCTGATAAAGTGGTAGTGATATTCATACCAAAACCTAACCCAACAACCGAAATTTGCAGCAATATATTCGTTGCTTTATGGTTGAGATGTATAAAAGGATGCCCCGAAATATTTGCTAAAATTAAACCTAACAATAAAGCAATTGGTGGGGAAATAAATGAAGTCATACAAACCAATAACAAAACAGCAAAAATAATTTGTTGCAATGTTGGTTTGATTTTTAATGAATTAATGCTGGTATATTGATTCCTTTCCAAAGTAAAACTGTTAAATTATCACCTAACAAAGGTGCACAGATAATTCAATAGTTACCAATTGTATAAAATAATGACTTATAACTTTAAGTTATAGTAACTGGCTATGTTTTTAATAAATAACTCCGAAAGCGAATCTGTTTTTCCTTGCAAAGTAATGATATAAAAAAAACGTTCAATCATTAAGTTCTTGACATCAATAATAGTCAATTCATTGTTTTTTAACTCTTTATTTATTGCGTGAATCGAAATAAAAGCAACACAATCAGAATTCATCAGGTACGATTTTATACTTTCAGTGCTTCCTAATTGCATTTCAATTGTCAGTTGAGAAAGTTTAATTTCAAAAGGTCTCAAAGCATATTCGATAACTTCCAGTGTTCCTGAACCTTGTTCGCGCATTAAAAATCGCATAGTTTTAAGATCTTCTTTTGTAATTTCTTCTTTGCTAACCAATGGATTTTTACTGTTGCAAACCAATACTAATTCATCTTTTAAAAATTTGGTGTAATTAATAGCCTGATTTTTAGATTGCCCTTCTACAATTCCAATTTCAATTTCTTTGTTCAATAAGGCGCTCTCAATTTGCTCTGTATTACCATTAAGCAAAGTAACCTTGATATCCTGCAATTTTTGATGGAAACGCGCTAAAAGTGGTGGAATTATATATTGAGAAATCGTAGTGCTGGCTCCCAATCGTAACATTCCTTGTTGTTTATTTATGAGAGCACTCAAATCAAAATCTATTTCACGGTAAATTTTAAATATATTTTTAGTGTGTTTTAATAACAGCTCTCCAGCTTTTGTAAGTGAAATTTTCGAACCATTTCTATCAAAAAGCTTGATTTTGTATTGTTCTTCTAATTCTTGAATGTGTTTAGAAACGGCAGGTTGCGTAATAAACAACTCGGTTGCTGCTTTTGTAAAACTCAATCTGTTGGCAACAGTAAAGAATACTTTTAGTCTAAAATCCATATTGTTTTTATTGTATTTTATTACAGTAATCCGTTGTATTTTCGAACAAACCATTCTGTCGCCAGAAGAATGGAAATCAACACCAACAACCAAACCCAATCAATCAAAGGCATTCTGGTAATGTTGTTTTTTTGAATTGATTTATATTCCTCATTTTCTAAAAGTGATTTTATCAAAACATCTACCTGATCAGGATAATACTCTTTTCCCTTAGTTTCCAAGGCTAACTGAAATAGTTTTTCCACATCGGGATTTACAAATTGTTTTTCAATATCAAAATCCAAAATTTCAAAATGACTGGAATAAGTGGTTTTTGAATTTAATTCTTTTACAGAAAAATTATAACTTCCCGCAGAAAGTCCATCAAGATTGACCGTATAAGAATTATTTCCTTTTAACAAGTCGTAGTTTTTAGTTTGTCTGGTTTTAGTATTGGTAACGGCAATTGTCAATCGTGCTTTTTCGTCAAATTCATAATTTTTATTAAAATACTGCGCAGAAATTTCAATAGCTTCTCCTGAATTATAAAAACTTTCGTGTTCTACAACCAATGACTTTTTGGAGTTATTGGAAGCCAAAAACTGAACAATCTTATCTATAAAAATATCAAATTTTTCAAAGGACTGATTATCAATATGACTCTGTAAACGCCATTTCCAGCTATTTTCACCTAAAAGAAAAGCAGAACGTTTTCCTTGATTTTCTGAAAAAGCAAGTAACGGAGCACTCGTTTCAATATTTCTGATTTTTGACGAAAGCAAAACAGACACATTACCATTGGCAATTACAGTTCCAAAAGCATTTTGCAAAGGAGCAAAATTTTCAAAACCAATATTATCAATTGCAAATAAATTAAACTGAGAATTAAATACAGACAAATAATCTTCTTTTTGTCCACTCATTTTAAATGTTAGACTGCTTTGGTTTTGATTCAAAAAATTGAAATCGGTATTATTTCCAGTAATAATAAAAGTATTGATTTCTGCTAATTTAGCGGTGTCAAAGACGGACTTAAATTCGCTAGTTGGTTGATACAAAATCAAAACATTATAATCTTGTAATGATTTGATATCGTTTGGCTTAATAATAGTAACTTTACGTTGTGCATTAGTTTCTATGGCACGTTTTAAAGCAGCAATATCAGGATGATTTATAGCTGAAATTATGGCCACATTTGTTTTCTGATCAATAACTTCTACGGCGAAATTCTTATTATTATTGAACGCATTTTTTTCTTTTTCTCCAGATGTAATGCTAGCTTTAAAAACTTGCAAACCTATTTTATTGGCTGGCAAGAGTACATTTATTGTTACTGTCTTTTTCGATGGAGAAAATAAAATATTTTGTTTGCTTACTACTGAATTTCCTTGCGTAATATTAAAATCGGCAGATACATTTTTGGTTCCTGAATACTGCAAAAAAACTTCTGCCGGGAATTTATTTTTATAGAAAGCATATTTATTAACGTTCAGTTGATTTATTTTTAAGTCAAATAATTTTGTGGTATCTCCTATTATTACAGGATATACTTTATTACCAGCATCAAAACTATATACATAATCATTTCCCGAAGTCTGATTCCCATCAGTTATAATAACTGTAGGGAAAATTACATTTCGATTAATACTCTTTAAGTTCTTGGCAATTACTTCAAGATTGGTTTGGCTTCCTTTGAAATTAAAAGTTGTAGACGGCTCAAAATCACTGTCAAATTGATAGGATTGAACATCAAACTTATTTTGGATTGACCCATTTGAGCTAATTTTTTTATACAATTCCAATGCTTTCTCTTTAGCATTCAAAAAAGTAACAGAACTGGAATTATCAACAACAATTGCTAAAGGTGTTTTTACAATTTCTAAAGTGCTTTTGGTAATTATTGGATTTATAAGCAATAATAAAATCAAAAATATGGAAGCAAAACGTAAAAATGCCAAAAACAAATTGACTTTCAATTTGTTTTTGGCATTGTATAAATATTGGTAAAATGACAAACCACCCGCTACAACTAATGAAAATATAATCAATAAGATAGTCGTTGTTGTCATTCTTTTTTATTTAAAAATTCAAAGATTAAATGATTTAAAGATTATGAAATTTCAACAATAACTCTTCAGACCAATTTTTAAATCTTTAGATTATTTAATTATGCTAAGTAAGCATTCCTCCACAAACGTTCATAACTTGACCGGTCACATAAGCACTCATATCAGACGCAAAGAAAAGACAAGCATTAGCAACATCTTCAGTAGTTCCGCCACGTTTCAATGGAATTCCGTCTCTCCATCCTTGAACCACATCATCACTTAATTTTGCCGTCATTTCAGTTTCGATAAATCCTGGTGCAATCGCGTTACAACGAATGTTCCGAGAACCTAATTCAAGTGCAACTGATTTTGTAAACCCAATAACACCTGCTTTCGATGCCGCATAATTGGTCTGACCCGCGTTACCCTTCACTCCTACTACAGAACTCATATTGATAATTGATCCTGAACGTTGTTTCAAGAAAGTACGTTGAATCGCTTTGGTCATATTAAAAACGGATTTCAAATTTACATCAATTACTTGGTCAAAATCGGCTTCAGACATACGCATCAATAAATTATCTTTGGTAATCCCAGCATTATTGATCAAAACATCTACAGTTCCAAATTCAGCAATTACTGCATTAACCATAGTTTGCGCTTCATTAAAATCAGCAGCGTTTGATTGATATCCTTTGGCTTTAATTCCTAAAGCGTTCAATTCATTCTCAAGAGCCAAAGCTGATTCAACAGAGGAACTATACGTAAAAGCAACATTTGCACCATTTTTTGCAAAAACCTCTGCAATTCCTTTACCAATTCCGCGACTTGCGCCAGTAATAATGACAACCTTTCCTTCTAGTAATTTCATGTTCTAAAATTAATTTAATATTTATTTGAAGCTATTCCTGCTATACGTTTCAATCTTTTTCTTTTGTTCTCTTCCTCGCTTTTCAAGCGAAATCGAACTGACAAGAAAAAGGATTTCCACTTCTATCAGGGCTAATTTACACTCGTCAAATATAGCAATAATTGTGGGTTCAAAAAAAATTACAGCTTCAATTAAACCTTTTATAAAAAAAAATGTCCTAAAACTAAGTAAAACGGTTTAACGTGATTAAAGCTTCAAAATATTTAGATACAATCATAATAAAATTACTAGATTTGAAATTGACTCTAATTAAGAAAAAAAGTAAAAAAAACAATCTAAAATACAAGAAACCCAAATAGAATCAACGACCTCATTTTTTAACTTAACCAATTAATAAGAACAAGATCTCCTCCTTATTATTTTTTGCAGGATTACTCGTTTTTACAGCTTGTAGCAAAAATGAAAGCACTGAAACAACTGTGATTGCCGATTCCTATCCCAATGTGACTGCTACTTTTTCTGATAAAATTGACTTAAATAATTTGAGTAATTATGCTAACCTAAGTATCCCTTCTTACATAACTAAAGATAACATTGCAGGAAATCCAGTAACTGACAAAGGAACGACATTAGGTAGGGTTCTGTTTTATGATAAAAACTTATCCTCAAATAATACAATTTCATGTTCTTCCTTCCACATTCTAGCAAATGCTTTTGGAGATGTGGCTATTGCCAGCGACGGAATAAACGGAACGAGCACCAGACATTCCATGAGGTTGGTAAATTCTAGATTTTCAAGAGAAAACAAGTTTTTTTAGGACAAACGAGCAGCGACATTAGAATTGCAAACTACACAACCTATTCAAAATCATATTGAAATGGGTTTTAGCGGAACCTTAGGTGATGCAAACCTGACAATTCTCATTGCAAAGCTGCAGAACATTGGCTATTACAAAGAATTGTTTAAATATACTTATGGCTCTGAAATTATTACAGAAAGCAAGATTCAGCTGACTTTGACACAATTTATAAGAAGCATTCAATCCTTTGATTCTAAATATGATGCTGGAAGAGCATTAGTTGCAAATGACGGCCAACCCTTCGCTAACTTTACGGCACAAGAAAATCAAGGTAAGAATTTGTTTTTAACACCTCCGGTTTTTGACGCAACCGGAAATAGAACTTCTGGACGGGTAGGATGCGCGGTTTGCCATGCCGCTCCTGAGTTTGATATTGATGGCAATAAAAAAAACAATGGTATTATAGGTGTTTTAAACGCACCGGGAATTGACATCACAAACACAAGAGCACCATCATTGAGAGATCTGGTCAAACCAAATGGGAGTTCAAATGGTTCCTTGATGCATACGGGAAATTTAGCAACACTACAAAATGTTATTGGGCATTATGGAAGTATCAATTTAGCTCCCGGAAATACAAATTTGGATCCAAGATTAGCGCCAAATGGTGTTGGACAAAAATTAAATTTTACTGCTCCCGAAGTTAACGCTCTTGTCGCTTTCATTCAAACATTATCAGGAACTAATGTATATGTGGATACAAAATGGTCGACACCCTTTAAATAGAAAAAGCTCCAAATAGGAGCTTTTAAATTATTTTAAAAAACGGATTGTATTAAAAAGCTACATTCCATTTTGGTAATTTTTCATTTTCATCAAGGAAATTTTGCAAAACTTGTCCTTCTACGAATGTTGGGATTACTTTAGTTTTATCATTGAAAGTTTCATACCAAACCACTTCAATTGTACTAATGTCTTCGATTTTCATTTGAGCTGGCCAAGAATATTTTCTTCCAGTTTTTGCAAATTGGTGTCCTTCAACGATTTTATCCTTAAGACCACCATTTTTAATTTTCAAAGTTCCGTCATTCTGAACCGTTCCAGTAGAACCAACCATAATTAACTCTTTCTCATCTCCTACCGAATACACTAAAAACACTCCAGATCCTTCGGAAGCATTACAAACTTCTTCTAAACTATCGTCTGTCGTAAATGAAAACTGATTGGTAACTTTGAATTTTTTTAACTCTTTGTACATATTATTATATTTTTATTTGAATTGGCTTTAACAAAAAAAATACCTCACAAAATCGTGAGGCTCACTGAAAACCATTCGTTTATGTTTGCTCTTATTATTATTGACTGGGTAAACCAAAGAATTTTAATAAAGTGCAAAGATATTTCTTTAATTCAATTTATAATAAAAAAGCCCCACAAATTGTGAGGCTTTTAAAATATTTAATTCACGGTTAGATTAACCTAAAACTTCTTTTACTTTTTTACCAATTTCAGCTGGAGAATCCACAACGTGTATTCCACATTCTCTCATGATCTGTTTTTTAGCTTCAGCAGTATCATCAGATCCACCAACAATAGCACCTGCATGTCCCATTGTACGTCCTGGAGGAGCCGTAACTCCTGCAATAAACCCTACAACTGGTTTACGGTTACCATCAGCTTTTATCCAATGAGCAGCATCCGCTTCTAATTGTCCACCAATTTCACCTATCATTACGATACATTCTGTTTCTGGGTCATTCATCAATAGTTCAACCGCTTCTTTTGTAGTTGTTCCAATGATTGGGTCTCCACCAATACCAATTGCAGTAGTGATTCCTAATCCTTGTTTTACCACTTGGTCAGCAGCTTCATAGGTTAATGTTCCTGATTTAGAAACAATACCTACAGTTCCTTTTTTGAAAACAAATCCTGGCATAATTCCAACTTTAGCTTCACCTGGAGTAATTATTCCTGGGCAGTTAGGTCCAATTAATCGAGCATTTCTTTCTTTAACATAGCTATTCGCCTTAATCATATCAGCTACAGGAATTCCCTCAGTGATAGCGATAATTACTTTAATACCCGCATCAGCAGCTTCCATAATTGCATCAGCAGCAAAAGCTGGCGGAACAAAAATGATAGTTGTATCTGCTCCTGCTTGCTCAACGGCGTCTTTTACCGTATTGAAAACGGGTCTGTCTAAGTGAGTTGTCCCACCTTTTCCTGGAGTTACACCACCAACAACATTCGTACCGTATTCAATCATTTGAGAAGCGTGGAAGGTTCCTTCACTTCCGGTAAATCCTTGAACAATTATTTTGGAATCTTTATTAACTAAAACACTCATGATATATATTTTATGTAGTTTTTAAAATTGTCAAGCAAAAGTAAGGTTTTCGAAATTATTTCCGAGCCTTTTTTTGTCAAAATAAATTATGATAGTTGGCTCATTTGATAACCCCTGAACAATTTATTGTCTTTTATTTGCCATATCGCCATAAAATGAGCTAATAACATTTCCTCTCTTGGATTTTCAATTGTTTTTACAAAATGAGAATACCGCACTGAAATCGTATCATTTTCCGCAATTATTTGGCTTATTCTTACTTTAGATCGAACATAAGCTTTGCTTAAATCATGCGATAAATTCAATAAGGAATCATAATTGAGTTGCAAAAATCCCTTACTGCTATTCCAATCTAAAAGAACATCAGGATGCAAAAATTCTTTCATGACATCGCTGTCAATCAGTGCATCTGATTTATAAAATTTTTGAACAATTTCTTTAGCAGACATATTATTTTAATTTATTTAGAATTTCTGGGATCTTCTTGATATTAGCTAGTTGCTTCAATTTTTCTCTTGACTCTTCTATTGGAGTACCAAAATAAGACTTACCGCCTTCCACAGATTTAGTCACTCCAGTTTGACCCAGAATAACTGCCTTTGCTCCAATTGTTATCCCACTTGTAGTTCCGACTTGTCCCCAAATCGTTACATCATCTTCGATTATTACACATCCTGCAATTCCAGTTTGTGAAGCAATCAAACAGTTTTTCCCAATCACGGTATCATGACCTACGTGAACCTGATTATCAATTTTAGTACCTTCTCCAATGGTAGTGTCGCCTGTAACTCCTTTGTCTATTGTACAAAGAGCACCAATTCCAACATTATCTTTTATTACCACGCGACCTCCGGAAAGTAATTGATCATAACCTTCAGCACGTTTCTTATAATAAAAGGCATCGGCTCCAAGAATTGTACCTGCGTGTATCATTACATTATCACCAATAACCGTATAATCATAAATGGAAACGTTAGAATGTATTAAGCAATTTTTCCCAATGACCACATGATTTCCAATAAACGTATTTGGTTGTATAATAGTTCCTTGGCCTATAGAAGCTGAAGTGGCTATTGACACATTGGAAAACTGGAAAGGTTTAAAATGATTGGTTAATTTATTGAAATCTCTAAAAGGATCATCAGAAATCAAAAGTGCTTTCCCTTCAGGGCAATCCACTTTTTTATTAATCAAAACTATAGTGGCAGCTGAATTTAATGCTTTGTCGTAATATTTAGGATGATCTACAAAAACGATATCACCTGATTCAACAACATGGATTTCATTCATTCCAGATACTGTAAAATTAGCATCACCAACATATTCACAGTTGATAATATTGGCAATTTCTTCTAAAGAATAAACTTTTTGGAATTTCATTTTTTTAGTTTTTAGTCTCAGTTTTCAGTCCCAGTTTTCAATCTTTACCGACACGAACTGTCTACTGAGACTGAAAACTTATAAAAACTATTCCTTAACTCGTTCCATGTAAGAACCAGTTGCTGTATCAATTTTTATTTTATCACCTTCATTAATAAATAAAGGAACATTTACTGTCGCTCCAGTTTCAACTGTAGCTGATTTTGTAGCATTTGTAGCTGTATTTCCTTTAATTCCAGGTTCAGCATAAGTCACTTCAAGAACTACTGAAGCCGGCATATCAACTGAAAGCGGTAAATCAGTTTCAGTATTGATACTTACCATTACATTTTCTCCTTCTTTTAATAAATCAGGTGAATCTAATATGTTTTTATTCAAAGAAATTTGCTCGAAAGTCTCTGCATTCATAAAGTGAAACAAATCACCTTCTGGGTATAAATATTGAAATTTATGATTCTCAACTCTAACTTCTTCAATTTTATGTCCTGCAGAAAAAGTATTGTCCAAAACTTTCCCATTTGTCAAACTTCTTAGCTTGGTTCTTACAAACGCAGGACCTTTACCTGGTTTAACGTGAAGAAATTCAATTATTTTATATATATCATTATTGTACTTGATGCACAATCCGTTTTTAATATCTGATGTAGATGCCATTATATTGTTTGTTTTTTATTAATATTTTTATTTTGTACTAACTGAAATTAATTTTAATAATTTCCAGAATATCCTTTCATTACTCCCCTTGACGAATTTCTGATAAAATCAATAATTTCATCTCTCTCCGGTGTTGCTTCCATCTCCGCTTCTATAATTCCTAAAGCTTGAGTTGTGTTGTAATTTTTTTGATAAAGAATTCGGTATATATCCTGAATTTCTCTAATTTTTTCTGTTGTAAATCCTCGTCTTCTTAACCCTACAGAATTGATTCCAACATAAGATAACGGTTCTTTTGCCGCTTTTGTGTAAGGAGGAACGTCTTTTCTAACTAATGACCCGCCTGATATCATGGCATGATCCCCTATCTGAATAAACTGATGCACTGCTGCCAAACCACCAATCACTGCAAATTTACCCACAGTAACATGACCTGCAAGGGCAACTCCGTTTACAATAATTGCATTATCACCAATATGGCAATCGTGCGCAATATGAGCTGTAGCCATTACTAAACAATTATTACCCAGTGTGGTTTGTCCTGATGCTATTGTACCTCTATTAATAGTTACGCATTCTCTAATCGTACAATTGTCTCCAATTATTGCTAAAGAATCTTCTCCACCAAACTTCAAATCTTGTGGAACAGCTGAAATAACTGCACCTGGAAAAATATTACAATTTTTCCCTATTCTCGCCCCTTCCATAATGGTAACATTTGATCCAATCCACGTTCCGTCACCTATAATAACATTATTATGAATGGTCGTGAATGGCTCAATAACTACATTTTTAGCAATTTTAGCGCCTGGATGAACATATGCTAGTGGTTGATTCATATTCTTTTTTTAATCGTTTAACTGTTTTATCGATTAATCGAATTAACGATTAATCAAATCAACAAAAAAATTACTGTTTTTTTGCAATTTGCGCCATTAATTCCGCTTCAGCAACCAATTTTCCATTTGCGTAAGCATTAGCTTGCATATGACAAATTCCTCTTCTGATAGGCGTTATTAAATCACATTTAAAAATCAAAGTATCACCAGGCAATACTTTTTGTTTGAATTTGACATTGTCTATTTTCATAAAATAAGTCAAATAATTTTCTGGATCAGGAACCGTGCTCAAAACAAGAATTCCTCCTGTTTGCGCCATTGCCTCCACAATTAAAACGCCTGGCATAACCGGAGCTTCCGGAAAATGTCCAACAAAGAAATTTTCGTTCATCGTAACATTTTTCATCCCTACAACATGACTTTCAGACATTTCAATAATTCTGTCAATCAATAAAAATGGTGGTCTGTGAGGAAGAACAGCCATGATTTTATGAATATCCATCAATGGTTCTTGATGCAAATCGTAAACAGGGACGTAATTTCTCTGTTCTATTTTTATGATTTTTGCCATTTTTTTGGCAAATTGTGTATTTACAAAATGTCCTGGTTTATTAGCAATAACTTTACCTTGTATTTTGGTTCCAATTAAAGCTAAATCCCCAACCACATCAAGGAGTTTATGTCTTGCAGCTTCATTAGGATAATGTAACGTAAGATTGTCTAATATTCCGTTAGGTTTCACCGTCAATTCCTCTTTACCAAATGCAACTTTCAAATTTTCCATTGTAGCTGCTGATATTTCTTTATCAACGTATACAATAGCATTATTTAAATCGCCTCCTTTGATCAATCCGTTTTCTAAAAGGGATTCTAATTCATGCAAAAAACTAAAAGTTCTGGAATCAGATATTTCTGTTTTAAATTCAGAAATGCCTTTCATAGTAGCATTTTGAGTTCCCAAAATTTTAGTTCCGAAATCAACCATCGCAGTCACACAATAATGTTCGCTGGGCATAATTAATATTTCACTTCCTGTAGCTTCATCAGTAAAAGAAATAACTTCTTTCACCACATAAACATTACGCTTTGCATTTTGTTCTTCAATACCCGCTTTTTCAAGCGCTTCCACAAAATATTTAGCAGAACCATCCATTATAGGCAATTCTGATGCATTAAGTTCAATGATCACATTGTCTAAATCGCATCCGGTAAGTGCTGCTAAAACGTGTTCTGGAGTTTGTATTTTTACACCAAGTTTCTCTAAATTAGTACCTCTTTGTGTGTTTACAACATAATTTGCATCAGCTTCAACTATAGGACTTCCTTCCAGATCTACCCTAACAAAAGTAAAACCATTGTTTATTGGAGCAGGTTTGAAAGTCATTTTCACTTCTTTTCCTGTATGTAATCCAACTCCAGTTAGTGAAATTTCCGTTTTGATGGTCTTCTGTTTAACCATTTTTTCCATTTTTTTGGTTTAATATTTGTTTTTTTAATTCTTTTATTTCTGCTATAATTTTTGGGAAATTCTTGAAATGAACATACGATTTACTAAAATCGTTATATCCAAATGCTGGGCTTCCCTGTAAAATATCATTGTCTTTTATATTCTTTCCAACTCCGGATTGTGCCTGAATTCTAACGTTGCTTCCAATAGTCAAATGACCTGCAATTCCTACCTGACCGCCTATCATTCCGTTTTTTCCGATTTTTGTAGAACCAGCTACTCCAGTTTGAGCAGCGATAACTGTATTCTCACCAATCTCAACATTATGGGCAATCTGAATCTGATTGTCAAGCTTCACTCCTTTTCTAATAATTGTTGAACCCATTGTCGCCCTATCGATCGTTGTACAAGATCCAATATCAACATTATCTTCTATAACTACATTCCCTATTTGAGGAATTTTACTATAAGTTCCATCTGGATTTGGTGCAAAACCAAAGCCGTCAGCCCCTATAATAGCTCCGGAATGTATCGTGCAATTATTCCCTATAATAGTTTCTGAATAAATTTTTGCACCAGCAAAAATAGTCACATTATCGCCTACTACAACATTATCTCCAAGAAAACAATTAGGGTAAATTTTTACCTTTTCTCCTAATATTACATTTTCACCTATATAACTAAAACTGCCTAAGTATAAGTTCTCTCCATAAATTGCAGTTTCTGAAATAACGGATGGTTGTTCAATCCCATTTTTATTTCCTTTCGCCTTGTCGTAAAATTCTAATAATTTAGAAAAAGACATATAAGGATCTTCCACTTTTATTAGAGTGGTCTTTATTTCTATTTCAGGGACAAAGGTTTTGTTTACAATCGTAATTGTAGCTTCCGTTGTATAAATAAAGTTATTGTATTTGGGGTTCGATAAAAAAGTTAATGAACCCTCTTTTCCTTCTTCAATCTTAGACAATTGATTCACTTCAGCTTTGGGATTCCCAACAACTTCACCCTCCAAAATACCCGCTATTTGTTCTGCTGTAAATTTCATCTTATCGGATTATATTTTTTATAGGTATAAGATGGAACTCGCTGTATAAAGTTCTCTCAAAATTAAAAAAAAATGCTTCGGCTCGTTTCATTGCGACAAAAATATAAAAAAATAGATTTTAAATGTTCATTTCTACCAGTTGTTTTGGGAAACAGATATAATATTTGGTAACCAATTTAGATAATGATTTTAAATTCAGCTGGTCAGAGGATTCAATTACATCTTCCACTGTTCTGTCTTTTTTCAATATTCGTATTGGCTCCGCTTCTTTGCTGTAAGCTTGATTTTTTATTTTTCCTTTAAATATAAAATAATTAGTTTCTTGCAAGGTAATATTATTTTCTAATGCAAAGCGTTCTTTCAATGGCTGCAATTCTTCTAATGAAACTTTTTCACTAGTTAACTTTATCTTTAATAAATCCCTGTTTACAATCATCTTACTTAGAGAAGATAATATAAAATCATCCTGTCTTTGCCATGCTTTTAAAGCACTAATAACATCAAAATCATCCAGTTGCGAAAACAAATCTAGAGTAGATGTGTCAAAAGTTTCCATTGTGATTTTATTTCGCATAAAAAACAATAAAGGTTCGCTACACGGTAATTGCACTCCCTTAAGGGTCAGTTCTTTGGCACGCTTTAAGACTTTCGTCAAAATCAACTCCGCTACTAAACTGGTTTTATGCAAATACGCCTGCCAATACATTAATCTTCTGGACATAAGGAATTTCTCTACGGAATATATCCCTTTTTCTTCTATCACTAGATAATCATCTGTAACATTCATCATTTGAATCAGTCGCTCTGAATTGACATTTCCTTCCGCCACGCCCGAATAAAAACTATCTCTTTTTAAATAATCCATTCTATCCATATCCAATTGACTAGAAATCAATTGCAACATGAATTTCCTGTCGTATTCTCCTTTAAAAATCTGAATTGCTAAACTCAACTGACCGTTAAATTCCACGTTCAACTGGTTCATAAATAAAAGTGAAATTTCTTCATGATGCACATCCTCGACAATACTTCTTTCCATGGCATGTGAAAAAGGACCATGACCAATATCATGCAATAAAATAGCAATATATAGGGCGTTTTCTTCCTCCGAAGATATTGAAACGCCTTTAAAACGTATTACTTCAACTGCTTTTTGCATCAGGTGCATACAGCCCAAAGCATGATGAAAACGAGTGTGATTTGCCCCAGGATATACTAAATACGACAATCCCATTTGGGAAATGCGTCGCAACCTTTGAAAATAAGGATGCTGAACTAAGTCGTAAATTAAGGCATTAGGAATGGTAATAAACCCGTAAATGGGATCATTGAATATTTTCAGCTTATTGATTTGACTCACTATAACTTTATTTTGGTGAACAAATATAGGCAAATTAGATTGTATAACAGTTAAGCACAATATATCGTGTATTTTTCATCAAATCGGATTGATTTATTAATGCTGAAAACTTCTTGAATTTAAGATTAAAGCATTCAAAACCTTGAAAAATATGTATAAAAAAGCGGGAATATTATCCCCGCTTTTTCGTTTTTCACAACACTTTCTTCTGTTCGTCTTTTATATCCACCTCGGTGACTTTACCGTATTTTTCAGCAATTTTTTTGATTTCGGCTGATTTGCCCACTAAGATAAATTGGAATTTATCCTTAGGAAAATATTTGGTAATGATTTGGTTGGCTTTTGCCAAGTCAAGACCATCCACATTTTTCTCAAAATTATCGATAAAAGATTTGTCAAAATTATACCAGAACATTTGCGTCATCAGTCCAGATAGTTGACCTGCGGTTTCATAACGTGGAGGAAATTGTCCTTTGACGTAATTTTTGGCAGAGGTTAATGATTTTTCATCGAGACCATTTGTATGCAGTTTGTTTATGACTTCTAAAGCTTTATCAATTGCAGCTTCGGTCGTTTTATTGGCAGTAAAAGTGCTAATTACAAAAGAACCTCCATTTTTCAAAGTATTAAATCTACTTGATGCACCATAAGTCAAACCGGAGTTCACGCGTAGTTCATCATTCAACATAGAAGTAAATCGTCCGCCAAAAAGAGTATTTACAACCTCTATGGCGACAAAATCAGGATTATTTCTGCTAATTCCAGGTGCTCCTATATAAAATGTAGTCTCCTTAGCATCATTTTTATTAACCAATAACACTCTGTTTTCAGTAGGAACACTAATCGTTTTTAGTGCAGGATTTTCTTTTTCTTTTGTTGATTTTCCCCAAGTTGAAAATAAAGTAGTTAGCTCCCCTTTCATGTCTTTAGTATTAAAATCTCCAACTATACTTATGGCAGAATTATCAGGCTTATAATTAGTTTTATAAAAATTCATCAAATCATCAACCGTCAATTTGCTAACTGTGGAATTTATACCACTAATTACATTCCCATACGGATGATTACCGTACAAAAAAGCATCAAAATATGACCCTATTACTGATCGTGGGCTTTCTTTTTGCTGTTCAAGCATTACCAATAAACGGCTTTTCTCTTTATTAAACTCTGCAGGATCAAAAACAGGATTGAGCAATAAATCTTTAATAATAGAAAGCACTTTGACCTTGTCTTTTGCAGCAAAATTCGAAGAAAGACCTGCATATTCTTTGGTAGCGTATGTATTTACATTGGCCCCAATAAAATCAAGTTCTTCATCTAATTTTGTCTTTGTGAAATTTTTGGTACCATGCTTTAGAGCCGTAGCAGTTAATGATGCAAGTCCAGCTTTGTCATTATCATAAATTGCGCCAGCCGCCAGTATAGCTGATACGCTAATTACTGGAACATCATGCTTTTCCATTAGGTAAACGGTAAGTCCATTAGATAATTTAAAGGTAGTGTAATCGGGTAATTTATAACTCTGTGCTGACAGACTTATATGTGCCAATACTAGTAAACAGGTAGCTAGTATTGTTTTATTGATTGATTCCATAAAATTAATTTTCTACGTTTGTTTTTAATATACCTACCGTTCTGTTGCTTTTTATAAAATATTTTTTGGCTACGTTCTGCACATCAGCAACGGTAATTTTATTGTAGTTGGCTGGGGCATTGAACATTTTTCTATAATCCCCAAAAAACACTTCGTAAGTACCTATATTGTTTGACTTCCCATCAATTGTTTCAACCTGAGAATAAAACTCCATTAGTTTCTGATTCTTTATTTTTTGAAGTTCCGTTTCATTAATTCCATTGGTTTTTATTTTTTCAATCTCCTCATAAATCGCATTTTCTAGATCTGTTTCATTTATATTCTTATTGGCAACAGCATAAAAATTGAAAAGATTAGGATCAAAACTATCTCCAAAATCAGAAGATACTTGAGTTGCTAATTGTTGTTTATCAACCAGAGCAGTATACAATCTTGATGATTTTCCGCTTGAAAGAACGGAACTAAGAATATTCAATGCGTAATAATCTTCATTTTTTGACTCAGGAGTATGATAAGCAATCATTAAATACGGAGTCGCGACCTCTTTTTTCACGGTTATTCTTCGTTCTCCGGTTTGCGCAGGTTCTACGATATGCACAACGGGCGGTGCGGGTTGTGCCGGAATTGGTTCCAAATATTTCTCGGCCAATCGTTTCACCTGATCCAATTTGATTGCTCCGGAAACCACAACTACGCAGTTGTTTGGAGCATAATAGGTTTTGAAATAACGTTCCAAATCTTGTTGTGTCCAGTTTTTCATATCGTCTTCATAACCAATAACTGGCCAATGGTAAGGATGCTCTTGAAAAGCAGTTGCTTGCACAGATTGGGACAAAAGTCTCCATGGAGAGTTCTCCAATCCAGTACGTCGCTCGCTTAAAACTACACCTCTTTCACTTTCAACCATTTTTGGATCAATGCTTAAACTCGAAATCCTATCGGCTTCTATATCAAAAATAATTTCTGAGGCTGATGCCGGAAACCAGTCTGTGTAAACCGTAACATTTTCTGTAGTATACGCATTATTGGCTCCTCCGTTAAATTCCATTGTTCGGTCAAAAAGTTTAGGACCATATTTTTTAGCTCCATTAAACATCATATGTTCAAAAAAATGTGAAAGTCCCGTAATTCCTTGATATTCGTTACGGCTTCCTACCTTGTAAAATAAATACATATTGGCATTGGGAATAGAAAAGTCTTCCACTACTAGGAATTTCATACCGTTTTTCAGGGTAAAGGTTTTTACATCATCTGCTTTCATTTGTGCCTGACCTATTAAGGCAAGCATCAGAAAAAGAGGCAAGATTATTTTTTTCATACTAGATAAATAAATATTAATTAAACATTTTGGTTTTGGTTGAACTTACGCTTTTGCAAAAGAAGGATAAATATACAAAGGTATTTCAGATAAATACTTCAAAATAATATTGATAAACCGCTAAAATACTTATTTTTAATTCTCCGCTAATTTTAAAAAAAACAATTTAATAAGTATTTATTTTAAGAATTATTATACAAAATTATTTTTTTAAATTGAGTGTTGTTTAAATCTAAAATCACTAAATATCCCAATAATGAACATTCTAAAACAACAGAAGCTAAAACTAATTAGTATCCATCGTCTTCATCTGGTTCTGATTCTTTTCTAACTGTTGTATCCGTATTAAAAAACTGGGTTACATCTTTTTTATCCTTCTGATTCTTTTTAATCAAATATAAAAGTAAAACAATTGCACCTACCAAAAATACCGCTACAATAAACCAATTTATTTCCATTTTTTTACTTTTTAATAAAGTTACATAAAGATAAAAATAATAATATTTAAGAATGTTAATCTATGATTAAAAACCTAAAAGCAGTAGTAATCATTGCTTAAAGTCAAGCTCTTGTTAATGATCTTGTCCCGTTGTTCTTTTCTGCTAGTGCAGTTTTAAACTTTTCAGTTTGTCTTCTATGACGTAAAACAGGTACGACTGTATGTTCCATTAATTGTTCAATATCATGAAGTTGTCCCCAAGAATTAAATATTTTTTAGAATTGTCTAGCTCTTCCAGATCGTTATCACTTAAAGCAGCAAATGTATTATAGGTAAATTCAAGATCATCATCCAACTCTTTTGTATATTCAACTTTAATGTCCGATTCACTTTTTTGAGTCTTTCACTGTTAATGTTTTTCAATTTTTGAATGTAAATACAATACGAATATCTTGAATTTACGACATGTGAACGTACTTTATTACTACATTTTAGGATCAAATACAGTAACCTTTTGTTATCTCAACAAAAAAAAAGGAGAGTCATTAGCTCTCCTTTACTTGTTTTACAGTTTTCTAAGCCAGATATTTCTGAATTGAGTTTTGCAACCGTGTTCTTGTAATGAAATTACATCTTCACCGTGTGGTGACGGATAATTATGCAAACCAATATAAAGTGTTAATCCATTAATAGTTGCATTATTTTGGACCAAAACTCCATTATGCAGCACTGTTATTCTTGCCGGTGCATCGATATTTCCATCTGTTTTGAATCGTGGAGCGGTATAAATAATATCGTATGTATTCCATTCCAAAGGTGCTTTCATAGCATTAACTAACGGTGGATGATCTTTATAAATACTTCCTGCCTGCCCATTACTATAGGTTCTGTTATTGTAGGAATCCAATACTTGAAGTTCGTATCTGTTTTGTAAAAATATACCGCTGTTTCCTCTCCATTGTCCTCCATCAACAACAACGTCCGGTGCGCTCCACTCCACATGTAATTGACAATCTCCAAATTGCATTTTTGTCTGAATTGCCCCTGAACCATCTACCACTTCCATATATTCCTTATCTACAATTTTCCAAGGAGCTGGCTTTGTAATATCTTTTTGACTTACCCATTGATCTAAGTTTTTACCGTCAAATAAAACAATAGCATCCGAAGGTGCATCTCCCATTTTTTTTGCAGGAGTTATTACTTTTACCTGCGGCTCCCAAATTTCCGTCATTTCAGGTTTCATAGCCATTGGTGTTACCAGCGGCGGCGTATTCACGTAATCGTGTTGTGCAATTGCAACGGTCATTGAAAATAAAGTGATGCTTAAAAAATAGGTTCTAATTGTATTCGGTTTCATAAAATATTCGGTTTGGTTTGATAAAAGTATAAATTTAGGATAAAATCGTTTTGTTTTACATTTAGAGCAAAAAAAAGTTTTTATTATTTAAATGTCAAGATAATATGCGAGTGAATCTTTAGGCAATACATAACTCCGTTTACAAATATCTAACTAAACCATTAATGGTTTGGAAGAAGAAATGAAAGTTATGAACGAGAATACAAAACTAGATTATAAAATAAATACCAATTTATCCTATGGCTTCCTGAAAAATAGAATTTTAGAATTGCTTATTAAAGAAGCACCATTGGAATCTGTATTTAAAGAATTAGAAAACCTATTTCTTCAAAACACAATTCCCATTCGGAAAAACAGAAACAATAAACGTGAAGTAGGTAAATACAACAAACGAATTAGACCTAAAGTCCTTAAAAATCAGAAAGATGCAATATAGAAATAGCTTAACTTAATGACATTGCGCGCGAGGGATGGAAGCGGCATCCTTTCCTTTTTCTTTAAAAAGGAAAGATACAGCGTACAGCCCGACCCGGACGTAGTTTACGCAGGATGGGTCACGCCCAAAAAACAAGTTTAAACAAAATAAAATTCTTATCTTAGTTTAGCAATACAAGCTGCTATTGTACTAAAAATTATCATAATATTAGCAAAGAACCGTTGCAAAAATCAGTAAATTGGCGCTTTCAATTAGTACTTTAGAATACTTGTTAACACGACTTATGGAGAAAATAAAAATACTTTGGGTGGATGATGAAATCGACCTTTTGAAACCACATATATTATTTCTTGAAAAGAAAAATTACGAGGTAACCACCTGTAATAACGGTCGGGATGCGATTGATATTTTTGAGGAAAACAATTTTGATATTGTTTTTCTAGATGAGAATATGCCCGGAATGAGTGGTCTAGAAACGTTGTCGGAGATGAAAGAGAAAAAGTCTTCGGTTCCCATGATTATGATTACCAAAAGTGAGGAGGAATACATCATGGAGGAAGCGATTGGCTCAAAAATTGCCGATTATTTGATCAAACCCGTGAATCCGAATCAGATTTTGTTGAGTTTGAAGAAAAATCTGGATCATTCCCGATTGATTTCGCAAAAAACAACCTTGGATTATCAGAAGGAATTTAGAAAAATAACCCTGGAAATGGCGATGGTGAATTCCTATGAAGATTGGATAGAATTGTACAAGAAATTGATTTTTTGGGAACTGGAATTGGAAAATATTGACGATCAAAGTATGGTTGAGATTCTCGAATCTCAAAAAACCGAAGCTAATTCGCAATTTGGAAAATTCATAGAGCGCAATTATGAAGACTGGTTTGCGCCAAAAGCGGATAAACCAATTCAGTCGCATACTTTATTCAGAGAATTAGTGGTGCCGGAAATCGTTAAAAAAGACAAACCAATTCTATTTGTTGTGATTGATAATTTGCGTTACGATCAATGGAAAACCTTTGAAAGCGTGGTGGCCAATTATTATAAACTGGAAAAAGAAGTTCCGTATTACGCCATTTTGCCTACAGCCACGCAATATGCCCGAAACGCAATTTTCTCTGGTTTAACGCCTCTTGAAATGGAAAAACAGTTTCCTCAATATTGGAAAAATGATCCGGAAGAAGGCGGGAAAAATTTATATGAAGCGGAGTTCTTGACGGCACAATTGAAACGTTTGGGATTAAACATTAAGCAAGACTATTATAAAATCACCAATTTAGCTGGTGGCAAAAAACTAGTTGAAAACTTTAAATCTTTAAAAGACAATGATTTGGTTACGGTAGTTTACAACTTTGTAGATATGCTTTCGCATGCCAAGACTGAGATGGACGTGGTAAAAGAACTCGCCTCCGATGATAAAGCTTATCGCTCGCTTACATTAAGTTGGTTTAAGAATTCACCTTTGTTGGAAATTATTCAACAGGCTCAAAAATTAGGTTTCAAATTGATTTTAACTACAGATCACGGAACTATAAACGTGAAAAATCCATCGAAAGTGGTGGGTGATAAAAACACCAGTTTGAATTTGCGTTACAAAACAGGACGCAGTCTGACCTACGAACACAAAGACGTTTATGCGGTGAAAGAACCAAAAAATATTGGTTTGCCTACCATAAATATGAGCAGTTCTTATATTTTTGCAAAAAATGATTTGTTTCTGGCCTATGTCAATAATTACAATCATTATGTGAGTTATTACAAAAACACCTATCAGCACGGCGGAATATCATTGGAAGAAATGATTATTCCTTTCTTAGTTTTTAACCCGAAATAAAAAAAGAGTCGGTTCACAAACAAGATATTTTTAACCGTTTTGATGGAACTTTTAACCTTAAACTTTAAACAAAAAAGAAGAATGAATGTTACTTTTTCTTTAGATCAACTCGAGGAAGTTGCGCAAAAAATCATAGCCGAAAAGCCAAATAAAGTAATTCTTTTTCATGGAGAAATGGGTGTTGGCAAAACTACTTTGATCAAACAACTGTGCAAAACAGTGGGTGTTACGGATGCCACAAGCAGTCCAACTTTCTCTTTAGTTAATGAGTATCAAACTATTAAAAATCAAACTGTTTACCATTTTGATTTTTACAGGTTAAACAGCGAAACGGAAGCTATGGACATGGGAATTGATGATTACCTCTATTCTGGGAATTTGTGTTTTATAGAATGGGCCGAAAAAATTCCAAATCTAATTCCTGAAGCACATTCTGTAATTACTATTGAATTGCTTGCCGATGGAAAACGTTCTTTAGAATTAAGTTAAATAAAATTATGAGTTTAGAAAATACCGTAGAAATCATTCCTTTTTCAACAGACTTAAAGGAACATATTAAAATACTTAATTTAGAATGGCTGAAGAAATATTTCAAAGTGGAACCGAAAGACGAAATCGTACTTTCGAATCCGCAAAGCGAAATTATTGATAAAGGTGGAATGATATTTTATGCGAAATACAATAATCAAATCATAGGTACCGTTTCCCTGATAAAAATAGATGATTTTACTTTTGAATTGAGTAAAATGGCGGTTACAAATACGATTCAAGGTTTAGGAATTGGTAAAAAAATAATGGAACATTGTTTGGCTGTTGCAAAAAAGGAAGGTATTTATAAACTTATCTTGTACTCCAATAGAAGTTTACTGTCCGCTATCCATTTGTATGAAAAATATGGTTTTGTAGAAATAGCATTAGAAGATGGCGTTTATGAAAGAGCCGATATAAAAATGGAAAGAATCATCCGTTAAATTTTAAAATAACGATTACTATACTTATCATCGTTACAATTGCATTTTTCTAAAACTTTTGCGTAAATTGTACCACAAATTAACAATTATAATGTCAATTACTATAACTCCATTCACAAAGCAACAGCTATTACCTCAAGAAGAAAAATTGGAAATAGCAAGACAAAAAAGCGAACTTTTTATTGGTATCCCAAAAGAAACCAGCTATCAGGAACGCCGCATTTGTCTTACTCCCGATGCAGTAAATTCACTGACTTATCATGGACACCGAGTAATGATTGAAGCTGGTGCAGGACAAAGTTCCAGTTATTCTGATAAGGAATATTGTGATGCCGGTGCAGAAGTTACAAATGACACTAAAAAAGTATTTAGCTGTCCAATGATTTTAAAAGTAGAACCAGCTACGACAGCCGAAATTCAAATGATGAATCCGGAATCAATCTTGATTTCCGCGATACAATTAAAAACAAGAAAGAAATCTTATTTTGAAGCTTTGGCTAAGAAAAAAATTACAGCTCTTGCTTTTGAATACATAAAAGATGAAGACGGCACTTACCCGGCCGTAAAATCATTAAGCGAGATAGCCGGTACCGCTTCTATACTAATTGCAGCCGAGTTGATGATTACCAATGAATTTGGAAAAGGATTGTTATTTGGCAATATAACCGGAGTTCCCCCTACCGATGTGGTTATTCTGGGAGCTGGAACTGTGGGTGAATTTGCCGCTAAAACCGCAATCGGTTTAGGCGCCAATGTGAAAGTATTTGACAATTCTATTACAAAATTACGTCGTTTGCAAAACAATTTAAACCAACGAATTTTTACTTCTACCATTCAGCCAAAATCTTTGTTAAAAGCTTTGAGACGTTGCGATGTGGCGATTGGAGCCATGAGGGGAAAAGAACGTTGCCCTGTCGTTGTTACCGAAACAATGGTCGAACACATGAAAAATGGTGCCGTAATTGTGGATGTAAGTATTGACACCGGTGGTTGTTTTGAAACCTCGGAGGTGACCTCACATGAGAAACCTACATTTATTAAAAACAATGTGTTGCATTATTGTGTACCCAATATTCCTTCCCGATATTCAAAAACTGCCTCTCTTTCCATTAGCAACATCATTACCCCTTATTTAATGCAAATCGCTGCAGATGGCGGTATTGAGACTGCAATTCGTTGTGATAAAGGACTGAAAAACGGAGTGTATTTGTATCACGGAATTCTTACCAACAAAGCCATTGGCGACTGGTTTGATTTACCGGATAAGGATATCAATTTAATTGTTTTTTAAGTAAACTTTCTTTTACCTTTGCCAAAAATTTGATTCATGAAATTTGTACATCGTTTTGCATATTATTTAGTTGGTTTAATTATGGGATTGTTCTTTGTAGCTGCTATCTTTAGCGGGAAAGACACCCGTTGTAATTATTTTCCAAATGCCAGGGTTTTGAATGATTTAAGAAATAAACCTTTCTACTATTCCGATAAAGCATCCCAAATATTAGCTGAAAAATGGATAGACACCACCGATATTAAAAACACATTAAAATTTGGTGATGTTGATTTCGACAAAAGTAATGTAGAGCTTAAAAAAGGGAAACTTTACATAATCGAAGGTCAAACTGTAAAAAAACAAGAAGTCATTCTTAAAGTGATTAATTACAACGATAAAGCGGTATTAGAAGATATTGAAAAAAAATAAACAGTCTAAAAAGTATTATTTATAGTAATAACATGATTTCAATTTGGGCGTGACCCTTCGTAAAAACTTCGGGTCGTGCTGTACGTTCCTGCTTTTTTTTGAGTGGCTGAAACGCCTCACAAAAAAAGAGCTCCACTGCCATCACTCACGCGGAGCAATCTAAAAATCAAGTTATACCTTTAGGATACATCCTCTGAAATCCAGTTGATGGCCACTATTCCATTTTGTTTTAAATAGTCGTTTGTTTTGCTGAAATGTTTGTTGCCAAACCACTTTCCTTGATTAGCACTCATAGGGGACGGATGTCCCGATTCTAAAACCAAATGTTTATTGCGGTCAATTTTCACTCCTTTTTTGTGCGCAAAATTTCCCCAAAGCAAGAACACAACATGCTCTTTTTCTTCAGAAATTTTTTGGATTATAGCATCCGTAAAAAGATTCCATTTTAAATGTTTATGACTGTTTGGATTGTCTTCTCTTACAGTTAAAGAAGCGTTTAAAAGCAAAACGCCTTGTTTTGCCCAAAAATCTAAATTGCCGGATGTGGGCATAAAAATAGTTCCCAAATCATCATTCAGTTCCCGAAATATGTTCCGCAAAGAAGGTGGAATTCGAACCTCTTCATTTACAGAGAAACACAAACCATTGGCCTCGCCTTTTCCATGATACGGATCTTGACCAATAATAACCACTTTTACATCGTTGAAACAGCAATAGTTAAAGGCCGAAAAAATCAATTCCTTGGGAGGATAACAGGTGTGATCCTTGTATTCATCATCGACAAATCCCAATAAATCTGAAAAATAAGGTTTCTGGATTTCGTTTGATAAAATGGATTGCCATTCCGCTTTAAGACTGATTTGCATAATTATGTATTAGAAAGCAAAGATACAGCGGGATTTTTTTTTTAAATCATAAAAAGGATACTAAACATTCTTTAATTCTTTGTGAAAGTCGGTTAAATTATCTTAACTATTAGCTATTTTTGTCTTGAAAAGAATTATACGATAAATGATATCCATCACCGAAAAAACATTACAAGATTTACAATTTCCTACTGTTCTCGAAACCATTTCAACCATTTGCAATACTGACATTGGAAAACAAAAAGCCTTGGAAATAACTCCATTTAAAGACAAGGAAACGTTGATGCAGGCATTAATGCAAACGTCAGAGTATGTGTCCTCTTTCCAAAATAATAATGCAATTCCCAATCATGGTTTTGATGCTATTACTCATGAAATCAGGTTTCTTGCCATAGAAGACAGTTTTCTTGAAGTAGGTAGTTTTAGAAAAATTGCTACTATTTCATCCACTTCTAATTTTTTGCTGAATTTCCTGAAAAAATTCGAGGATTATTATCCCAACCTAAACGCAAGGGCTTTAGAAATCGAATTTACCAAAGAGATTATCACCATGGTCGATGAAGTAGTCGATAAATATGGCGAAATAAAAGACAATGCTTCACCGGATTTATTGAATATCCGTCGGAATATGAATACGGTTCGCGGTAAAGTCAATCAGAGTTTTGGTACGGCTTTAACGCAATACAACGCTTTGGGATATCTAGATGATATCAAAGAAAGTTTTGTTCAAAACAGACGTGTTTTGGCGGTTTTGGCCATGTACCGTCGTAAAGTAAAAGGATCAATCATGGGCAGTTCTAAGACAGGAAGTATTGCCTATATCGAGCCCGAAGCTACCTTACAATATTCGCGCGAATTGAGTAATTTAGAATATGAAGAAAAAGAAGAAATCAACCGAATATTAAAACAGTTATCCAATTATATTCGTCCTTTTTTACCACTTTTAATCAAATACCAAGATTTTCTCAGTGATGTTGATGTCATTGCCGCAAAAGCAAAATATGCTAATAAGATAAATGGAATTTTACCCACAATTACCGAAAATCGCCGACTTTATTTTAGAGATGCTTATCATCCAGTTTTGTACTTAAATAATAAACAAAAAAATGAAATCACGCATCCGCAAACCATTGAATTAAGCCAGGAAAGCAGAATTATTGTAATTTCAGGACCTAATGCAGGTGGAAAAACCATTTCATTAAAAACCGTTGGATTACTCCAATTAATGTTGCAGTCTGGTATGCTCATCCCAGTTCATGAACGCAGTGAAACATTTTTATTCGATAGAATACTTACCGATATTGGAGATAATCAATCTATTGAAAATCATCTTAGTACCTATAGTTACCGATTAAAGAACATGAACTATTTTTTGAAGAAGTGTAATAAGAAAACCATGTTCTTGATTGATGAATTTGGTACTGGTTCTGATCCAGAATTAGGTGGAGCATTAGCAGAAATTTTCTTAGAGGAGTTCTATCATCGGGAGGCTTTTGGGATTATTACAACTCATTATTCCAATTTAAAAATTCTAGCAAATGAGTTACCTTATGCAACCAATGCAAACATGTTATTCGACGAAAAAACATTAGAACCTTTATACAAACTGGTTTTAGGACAAGCGGGAAGTTCTTTTACATTTGAAGTTGCCTTAAAAAACGGAATTCCATTTAGTTTAATCAATCGTGCAAAAAAGAAAATTGAAGTGGGAAAAGTACGTTTCGATAAAACGATTGCTACCCTTCAGAAAGAGCGTTCAAAAATGGAGAAGACTTCACAAACGTTAAAAGAAGAGGAAAAGAAAGCGCGAGAAGAGGGAAAGAAAATGGAAACTATCAATGTAAAAATCAAACAAAAACTAGAAAGCTACCAGGAATTGTACGACAGCAATCAGAAAACGATTTATATTGGACAAAAAATTGAAGACATAGCTGAGAAATATTTTAACAACAAAAGTAAAAAAGACCTACTTGGTGAGTTTTTAAAAATTATTGAAATTGAAAATTCAAAACGTAAAAAAGCTACACCCAAAGAAACTAAAGCGCTGATAGAACAGAAAAAAGTAGTTGTTGAAGAGGTTACTCTTCAGGTCGAAGAAATCAGAAAAGAAAAGAAAGAGAAGAAACTAAAAGTAGTGGTTGAAAAACCAAAACCTATTCTAAAAGTCGGCGATCGAGTCCGAATGTCCGATGGAAAAGCAGTGGGAAGTATTGATAAGATTGAGAAGAACAAAGCGGTCGTGAATTACGGTGTGTTTACCTCTAAAGTAAGCCTTGAATCACTAGAATTCGTTGAAGCGGGAAAAAAGTAAGTAGTATTCAGTATTCAGTTTGCAGTATTAAGTTGCTGTAAGTCATTGCGAGGAACGAAGCAAACCCACTAACAAGAGTAGATTTAGTACATATTTGAATCATCGAACTAAGTTTAAGCGATTAATTGAAACGGATATACCACATGAGATTGCTTCGTTCCTCGCAATGACAAATACAAATAAATAAATATGAAACCTGGATTTATCTACATCATCACTAATAAATACCAAACTGTTGTGTATACAGGTGTTACTTCAAATCTTCCACAAAGAATTTTGGAACACAAAGAGAAAAGATATCCTAATTCATTTTCTGCTCGTTATAATTTGGATGTATTAATATATTATGAACAATTTCAATGGATTGGTGATGCAATAGCTAGAGAAAAACAAATAAAAGCAGGTTCAAGAGAAACAAAAAATGAATTAATTCATTCTTTGAATCCAACTTGGAAAGATTTATTTGAAGAAATTAAAGATATAATGACGGAATAATACCCGAAACGATACACACAAAGTCATTGCGAGGAACGAAGCAATCACACTAACAAGTGTAACTAATAAATAATTTAAATGCATTAACAAATAAATTGTGCTTAATTGGAACGGATAAACCGTATGCGATTGCTTCGTTCCTCGCAATGACAAAAAAAATGATAAACCTTCCTAAAAACAAAAAAATAATCCTCTTTGACGGAGTTTGTAATCTTTGTGATGCAGCGGTACAATTCGTCATTAAGCATGACAAAAAAGATATTTTTAGATTTGCATCTCTGCAATCTGATTTGGGTCAGGAAATCATTAAATATATAGGAATTAACAACAGCAATATAGATAGTATAATTTTATACCAATCAGGAATTGCCTATTATTATAAATCGGATGCGGTCTTGGAAATTGCAAAAAATTTAAGTGGAATTTTTTATTTTGTAACAATTTTTAAAATTTTCCCTATCAAATTAAGAAACTATATTTACGATTATATTGCTAAAAATCGTTACAAATGGTATGGTAAAAAAGATACTTGTATGATTCCTACAAAGGAGTTAAAATCTAAGTTTTTAGAATAAAAAATACTGTTATGATAATTATCATAAATTATATTTTGAAGGAAATCTAAATTTGAATAACCTTAAAATTTAAATTATGAAAGACACATCACTTTTTTCTTGGGACAATGGATCGTTTATGATGATTGTCGTTTTTGGTTTAGTGGTAGTGGGAATAGTTGCTGCGGTGCTTATTATGATGTATTCCGATACCAAAAAAAAATAATGACACAAAAAAAGAGGATGCCTTTTCAGACATCCTCTCAATATTTAAAAAAAGTTCTTTTTAAATATTAACTTCGTATTAGTTTTCTATATTTCAATCGTTTCGGGGTTAAATCACCACCCAAACGTTTTTTCTTATTCTCTTCATAATCAGTGAAACCACCTTCAAAATAATAAACTTCAGAGTTTCCTTCGAAAGCTAGAATATGCGTACAAATTCTGTCTAAGAACCATCTGTCGTGAGAAATCACTACTGCACAACCTGCAAAATTCTCCAACCCTTCTTCCAAAGCACGAAGTGTATTAATATCCAAATCATTTGTAGGCTCATCCAGCAAAAGCACGTTTCCTTCTTCTTTCAAAGTCATTGCAAGGTGCAAACGGTTTCTTTCACCACCGGAAAGCATCGAAACTTTCTTATTTTGTTCTCCACCACCAAAATTAAAACGTGACAAATAGGCTCTTGAATTCACTTGTTTTCCGCCCATCATAATTAATTCCTGACCATCAGCAAAGTTTTCCCAAATTGATTTTTCAGGATTTATATTTGAGTGTGCTTGATCTACATAAGCGATTTTTACAGTGTCCCCAATCAAGAACTCTCCCGAATCTGGCTTTTCCTCACCCATTATCATTTTAAAAATTGTAGATTTACCAGCACCATTGGGTCCTATAATACCTACAATTCCTGCCTGCGGTAAAGTGAAATTTAAATTATCATACAGCAATTTATCGCCAAAAGCTTTCGAAACATTTTTGGCTTCAATAACATTAGTCCCTAAACGTGGACCATTTGGAATATAAATTTCTAGATTCTCATCCAATTGCTTTTGATCTTCGTTCAATAATTTATCGTAGTTCTGCAAACGCGCTTTTTGTTTCGTTTGACGCCCTTTTGCTCCTTGACGAACCCACTCCAACTCGCGTTCTAAATTTTTTCTACGTTTGGAAGCTACTTTTTCTTCCAGTGCCATACGGCTTGATTTTTGGTCTAACCAAGAGGAATAATTTCCTTTCCAAGGAATTCCTTCACCTCTGTCCAATTCCAAAATCCATCCGGCAACATTATCCAAAAAGTATCTATCGTGTGTTACGGCAATTACCGTTCCTGCGTACTGTGCTAAATGTTGTTCTAACCAAAGAACACTTTCTGCATCCAAATGGTTCGTAGGCTCATCTAATAGCAAAACGTCAGGTTGCTGCAATAGCAAACGACATAAAGCTACACGACGACGCTCACCTCCAGATAAATTTTTGATTGGTGTATCTCCTTCTGGCGTACGCAAGGCATCCATTGCAATTTCCAGTTTGGTATCAATTTCCCAAGCACCCAATGCATCAATTTTATCTTGTAAAAGCGCTTGACGATCCATCAATTGCTCCATTTTATCTGCATTTTCATAGACTTCAGGCAAACCAAAACTATCATTGATTTTGTTGAATTCATCTAAAACTGCCATAGTTTCTGCAACACCTTCTCTTACAATTTCGATAACCGTTTTACTATCATCTAGAATAGGCTCTTGTTCTAAATAACCAACAGTATAGCCTGGCGCAAAAACGACATCCCCTTGGTAGTTTTTATCAACCCCGGCAATAATCTTCAATAATGAAGATTTTCCTGAGCCATTTAAACCCAAAATACCAATTTTTGCTCCATAAAAGAAACTCAAATAAATATTTTTAAGCACTGGTTTATCTGCTCCTTGATAGGTTTTACTCAATTTTGACATTGAGAATATTACTTTCTTATCGTCTGCCATTTTCTTTTTTAATTTAAAATTTAAAATTAATTCGTTCTTCTCTTATTTGTGCTCAGCTAAACATTAATATAGACTTTAAAGCCTTCCTTTAAGTGAACTAAATACCCAAGCATTAGCTAAAAATCCAACACCAACGGCAGCAAATCCCCATCCTGAAACATCGCTGTAACGGAAAGCTCCTAATCCTATTAAGAGTAATCCCATCAGAATCATTATTAAAGTTGCCCAACCTAAAACAGTGTTTTTATTCATTCCCATAATTGTGGTATTTTATTTTTTTATCGCCGACTCTGAAACGTCGGAACCCAAATGCAAATATCGGGATTTTTTACACTTTAATTAAATATTTTATAAAGCATTTCTCTTAATAAATCCGATTGAGATAAGGCATTAGCCCCGACACCTTTACTTTTTACATCAATATCTCTTAAAGCTCCCACAATTTGACTTACTTTTTTCATTGGGTAATTTTTTAGAGCTACATCATATTCCTTTAAAAAAAAAGGATTAACGCCTAATACAGCCGCCACGTTTTTAGGATTTCTATCTCTTAATCCGTGGTATTTCAATAACTGAATAAAAAAACCAAAAACCAAACTCGTAGTGACCACCATGGGATTATCTTTAGGATTTTGCGCAAAATTTTCGGCAATGGTGTAGGCTTTCAATTGGTTGCGTTCTCCCAAAGCTTTTCGCAATTCGAAAACATTAAAATCTTTACTGAACCCTATATTTTCCTCAATATGCTTAGGAGTTATTGTACTTCCAGCGGGTAGGATAATTTGTAATTTTTCGAGTTCGTTGTTTATCTTACTCAGATCTGTTCCAAGAAATTCCACTAACATGGCATTTGCTTTAGGTTCAATCAAATACTTCTTACCTGATAAAACACGTTTAATCCAGTCGCCAACTTGGTTTTCATATAATTTTTTACTTTCGTAAACGACACCCGATTTAGCTAAAAGTTTGGTTAATTTTTTACGTTTATCCAACGTTTTATATTTGTAACAAAAAACTAAAACGGTTGTTGGCATTGGGTTTTCAGCATAACTTTCCAGTTTATCTATCGTCCGAATTAAATCTTGTGCTTCTTTTACAATAACCACTTGACGTTCCGCCATCATCGGATAACGCTTGGCGGTCGAAATAATGTCTTCTATCGAAACATCTCTTCCGTATAAAACGGTTTGATTAAAACCTTTTTCCTCCTCGGTTAGTACTTTTTCTTCTATATAATCAGATAATTTATCTATATAATAAGGTTCTTCTCCCATCAAAAAATAGATGGGTTTAATGTTACCGCTTTTTATATCATTTACAATTTTTACAACCTCGTCCATTTCTTTTTGTTTAAAGTTTGAATTTTAAAGTCTGTAGCTTCCAATGAAACTTTAAACCTTAAATTTTAAACTTATTTAATACTTTTGCTTTATGCAAAAACTAAATTTTCAACTTTATAACTTTCGGTTCAAAAATAGCGAAAATAAAGTATCCATTTTTGATGAAATCAGGAAAAAATTTATCATTCTCACACCCGAAGAATGGGTTCGACAGCACGTAGTTCAGTATTTATTGGATGAAAAAAAATATCCTAAATCATTAATAAATGTTGAAAAAGTTCTAAAAGTCAATGGTTTGCGAAAAAGATACGATGTTGTTGTTTTCAATCCTGATGGTTCTATTTTTATTTTAATCGAATGCAAAGCGCCAGAAATAAAAATTGCACAAGCTACATTCGACCAAATTGCACGGTACAATATGACTATGCAGTCCCAATTTTTGATGGTGACCAATGGTTTGAATCATTACTTTTGTCAAATGGATTATGAAAACGAGAAATATACTTTCCTGGAAAATCTGCCGAATTATAATAGCTAGATTATTAAACTTCTTAGATTTTAAGAATCTAAAATGTCGAAAAATCTATAAATCTAAAAGTCAAAATGAAAATAGCTGTTGTCATACTCAATTGGAACGGAGTACAATTATTAGAACAATTTTTACCATCAGTGGTAGAATACTCGCTTGAAGCTACAATTTATCTTGCCGATAATGCTTCAACAGATGATTCCATTTCATTTGTAATGGCTAATTTTCCTTCGGTTAAAATAGTTAAAAATGATTCCAATTCAGGTTTCGCTGGCGGATACAATAAAGCATTAAAGCATATTGATGCCGAAGTATATGCTTTGGTAAACTCAGATATCGAAGTTACCAAAAATTGGCTGCAACCCATTATTAAAGCATTCGAAAATGAATCTCAAACGGCTATAATTCAGCCTAAAATATTAGATTTTAAACGTAAAGAATATTTTGAATATGCTGGTGCTGCCGGAGGATTTATTGATAAATATGGCTATCCATATTGTAGAGGTCGCATTTTTGATACTTTAGAAAAAGACAACGGTCAATATAATGATAACTGCGAAATATTTTGGGCATCGGGCGCTTGCTTTTTTATACGAAGTTCTGTTTATAACGAATTGAAAGGTTTTGACGCTGACTTTTTTGCGCATCAGGAAGAAATTGATCTCTGTTGGCGCGCTTTTAATAAAGGCCATCAAATAAAATACATTTCGGAATCAGTGGTTTTTCATGTTGGCGGCGCTACATTAAAACAGGGAAATCCAAAAAAAACGTATCTGAATTTTAGAAATTCATTATTAATGTTGAGCAAAAATTTACCTAAAGATAAATTATATTGGATATTATTTTGTCGAATGGTATTGGATGCAATTGCAGGATTACAATTTCTTTCACAAGGAAAATTCAATCATTTTTTAGCGATATTAAAGGCACATGGTTCGTTTTATCTATTGTTTTTAAGTAATTTAAAAAAAAGAGATAAATTTCAATCAAAAAAATACTACAATACAAAAAGCATCGTTTACTCGTATTACATTAACAATGGCAAGGTTTTTGTGAAATAATTTTAACATTAATTTAGGTATAATTTCTAATTTAAAAACTAATTTTACAAATCAAATTTAAAAAAAATTTATGAGAAAAATCGTAATCGCCTTATCCGTATTAGCACTTTTAACTTCTTGTGTTTCTAAAAAGAAATATACCGATCTAGAAGCAAGAAATAAAGAAACTCAAGATTTATTAAATTCTGCCACCGTAAAATTGAATTCTTGTTTAGAAGAAAAAGCTGGACTTACAGCTACTGTAGCAGGTTTAAAAGAGCAAAATACAGGATTAATCAGTACTTCCAAAGACATGACTATATTGTCTACAAAAGGTGCTGAAAACATTGAGAAAGCTTTAGAATCAATTAAAGAGAAAGATTTAAAAATTAGCAGAATGCAAGACGCATTAACTAAAAAAGACAGTGTAACACTTGCTGTTGTAACTAGTTTGAAAAGTGCTGTTGGAATTTCTGACCCGGATATTGAAATCAATGTTGAAAAAGGAGTGGTATTCATATCTATTGCGGACAAATTGTTGTTTAAAACTGGAAGCTACGATGTAACGGACAGAGCAAAAGCAGTATTAGCGAAAGTAGCTAAAGTTGTGAACGACAAACCTGATTTTGAATGTATGGTTGAAGGACATACAGACAGCGTTCCTTATATTGGAAACGGTGTTTTATTGGACAACTGGGATTTAAGTGTGAAACGTTCTACTTCAATAATTCGTGTATTAACTAATCAGTTAGGTGTTAAACCCGAACAATTAATTGCTGCGGGAAGAAGTTCTTATGTTCCTTTAGTTGCTAATGATTCTGCTGAAAATAGAGCTCGTAACAGAAGAACTCGTATTGTTGTATTGCCTAAAATCGATCAGTTTTACGATATGATTGAAAAAGAAATGAAAAAACAAAAACAATAAAACAGTGTTCAGTTTACTTATAATAATAAAAACGTCTCGTTGTATCGAGACGTTTTTTTATAGTTATTACTGAACACTAATTTTGAGGCTGCGGCAACTGAACACTGTTTTTCTGAACACTGAACACTTCCTTAGAGAATATCCAAGCTCCCTTTACCTTCCCTTACCACTATTGGCTCATCTCCTGACAAATCAATAATGGTGGAACCTATATTGTCGCCATACCCACCATCAATAACTATATCAACTAAGTTTTGCCATTTCTCAAAAATGAGCTCCGGATCTGTGGTGTATTCTATCACATCATCATCATCGTGAATCGAAGTGGACACAATTGGATTTCCAAGTTGCTTAACGATTTCTAAAGCTATCGCATTATCTGGAACCCTAATTCCGACAGTCGTTTTCTTTTTGAATTCCTTAGGTAAGTTATTATTTCCTGGTAAAATAAAAGTATAAGGACCTGGCAAAGCTCTTTTTAATATTTTAAAAGTTGCCGTATCAATTTGTTTCACATAATCGGATAAATTACTCAAATCGTTGCAAATAAAAGAGAAATTCGCTTTGTCCAACTTAATCCCTTTTATCTTAGCAATGCGTTCCAACGCTTTGGTATTTGTAATATCGCAGCCTAATCCATAAACAGTATCGGTTGGATAAATTACCAGTCCGCCATCTTTAAGCACCTTTACGACTTTGGCAATTGCCGCTTCACTAGGTTTGTCTTCGTAAATTTTTATAAATTGAGCCATTTAATTTTTAGTTTAAAGTTAAAATGTTTAAGGCCTAAAGTTCCTCTAAAAGACAACTTTAAACCTTAAACCTGAAACAAATTTTTACCCAATAATATCCAGTTTTGCAAATCGTAATAATAATTTCTTTATTCCTCCCACTTCAAACTTGATTTCGGCTTTTTTGTCAGCACCAACACCTTCCATATTAACGACTTCTCCTTTCCCAAAGCGTTCGTGCATAACAATATTTCCAGCAACTAGTTTATTATCAAATAGATTAGCAATTCCTGAAGGTGCATTTGTATTAGACATCGGTTTTAATTTCCGAATATTTATATCCGATTTAAGTTCATTTTCGGTAACCTGTTTTGGTGGTGTCCCTCCTATTGGTTTTGCGAGACGCAATTTGGATTTATCCACATCACCAAAAATATCACTGTCGATCATTGGTTTGTAACGGTAGTTATTTTCTGGCGGTGTGATATATTCTAAATACTGACTATCGATTTCCTCAATAAAACGGGAAGGTTCACTGTCAGTTAATTTCCCCCAACGGTAACGCGATTGCGCATAAGTCAAATACGCCTGATGCTCAGCACGCGTTAAAGCTACATAAAATAAACGACGTTCTTCTTCCAGTTCGCTTCTGGTACTCATACTCATCGCACTTGGAAACAAATCCTCTTCCATTCCTACCACGAAAACATGGGGAAATTCCAATCCTTTAGCCAAATGGATAGTCATTAAAGCTACACGATCTTCGTCACTTGTATCTTTATCTAAATCTGTTGCTAAAGCCACATCTTCCATAAACTCAGCTAATGCACCTCTGGCACCATCAACTTCTTTTTGTCCTTCGGTAAAATCCTTGATACCGTTTAATAATTCTTCAATATTTTGGATTTTAGCCATTCCTTCCGGAGTCGCATCTTTCTTTAATTCTTGTACCAATCCTGTTTTTTTGGCAACATGATCAGCAAGATAAAAAGCATTCTGATTTTCATTTATGGCTTGAAAACTCTGAATCATAGTCACAAAATCAAGAAGTTTTTGTTTGGTTCCTGAATTCAGTTTTAAGTCAATTTTTTCAATATTCTGCATCACTTCAAATATCGAACGCTTGTAATGATTGGCGGCAATGGTTAACTTCTCGATAGTAGTATTCCCAATTCCACGAGCCGGATAATTGATTACTCGAACCAAAGCTTCCTCATCTTTTGGATTGATAACCAATCGCAAATAACACAATACATCCTTTACTTCTTTCCTTTGATAAAATGAAAGTCCACCATAAATTCTATACGGAATATCTCTTTTCCTCAATGCATCTTCCATCGCACGTGACTGTGCATTAGTACGATACAAAATAGCAAAAGCCCCATTAGGCAACTGGTTTTGCATTTTTTGTTCCCAAATGGTACCGGCAACAAATCGACCTTCTTCGTTATCGGTTAAACTACGGTGTACTTTTATTTTTGGACCAAAATCATTGGCTGTCCAAACTATTTTATCCAGTTTAACTTTATTTTTATCAATGATGGTGTTCGCCGCTTCTACAATATTTTTTGTCGAACGGTAATTTTGTTCCAATCGAAATGTTTTCACCCCTTCATAATCTTTCTGAAAATTCAGAATATTGTTGATATTGGCACCTCGAAAGGCATAAATACTTTGCGCATCGTCGCCTACCACACAGATATTCTGAAATTTATCAGATAATGCTCTAACAATTAAATACTGGGAGTGATTTGTATCTTGATACTCATCAACTAATATGTAACGGAAACGGTTTTGATATTTAGCTAAAACTTCTGGAAAACGAGTTAACAATTCATTCGTTTTTAATAACAAATCATCAAAATCCATTGCTCCTGCTTTGAAACATCGGTCTACATAATTTTGATAAATTTCCCCCATTCGAGGTTTTTTAGACATAGCATCAGCTTCCTGCAAATCGGGGTCATTAAAATACGCTTTTACTGTAATTAAACTATTTTTGAAATTGGAAATCCTGCTTAAAACCTGTTTTGGTTTGTAGACGTCCCGATCCAACTGCATTTCCTTGATAATTCCAGAAATGGCACGAAGAGAATCTTGAGAATCATATATGGTAAAATTCGAAGGATAGCCTAAATGTTCCGCTTCTGAACGAAGAATTCGAGCAAAAACCGAGTGAAAGGTTCCCATCCAAAGATTTTTTGCTTCGCCAGCACCTACGATATCAGAGATACGTTTTTTCATTTCTCGAGCTGCTTTGTTGGTAAAAGTCAGAGATAATATGCTAAACGCATCTACGCCCTGATTCATCAAATAAGCAATTCTAATGGTCAACACCCGCGTTTTCCCAGAACCTGCTCCTGCGATAATTATCATAGGACCGTCTTTTTGTAAAACGGGTTCGCGTTGCGCTTCGTTAAGTTGATCGATATATTTGTGCATGGAAATTTTTAAATTTTATTATGCAAAAATAGCGATTTTGAATGAGGTTTTCAGTACCAAAAAACAACAATTGGCTAATTCATTTTGCTATTCATCTTAATAAGATATTCCTGTATTTATTATCTCAAAAACACATCGTAGGCAAATCGGATTAAGGTACCCACAACAACTACCAAAAAGAAAATCCGAATGAAACTATTTCCTTTATTTATGGCGAGTTTTGCCCCAATCCATCCGCCACAAGCATTACTGGCGGCCATTGGTATGGCTATGGCCCAAATAATTTTGCCTTTCAAAATAAACAGACAAATGGAACCAAAGTTAGTCGACAGGTTCACCATCTTAGCATTTGCGGAAGCGTGCAAAAAATCAAATCCCATAATAGCGATAAACGCCATTACAAGAAAACTACCTGTTCCAGGACCAATAAAACCATCATACAGACCCACTACAAAACTGATTGCAATTGCATTGAAGATTTGTGTTCTGGGAGAATGTTTTTTTTCAACATGTTGACCAAAATTCTTTTTGGCGTAGGTATAAACCACTAAAAATGAAAGAACAACCAGCAATAATGGTTTCATAAAATCATTACTCACATACGTCAATAATGTAGAACCTAAAAATGCCGAAGGAAAAGCCAAAAGCATCATAATTCCTAGCAATTTCCAATTCATGTCTAACTTTTTAACATATTGATAGGCCGCAAAAGAAGTGCCGCTGAAAGCAGGAACTTTCAAGGTTCCAATAACTGTTGAAACTGGTAAATTAGGTAATAATATCAATCCCATCGGCGTTTGTATCAGTCCGCCACCACCTACAATTGCATCTATAAATCCTGCGGCAAAAGCGGCTAAACAAAGTAAAACCAATACGTACGTTTCCATTCTAAAATGATGAGATTAAATATTCAGTATAAATGGTAAAAATACTATTCGAATTGATTTATTGCTAATAAAATGAAGTTATTTTGTAGTCAAAAAAGTATATTTTTGCTTTTAATAAATTTTACACAGAAAATGGAATCATTACCAATCATAGAATTACTAAGTTATACTTTACCGGCAGTTGTTACAGGGGTTGTTGCCTATTATTTTTTTGATCTCCATACTAAAAACGAAGAGGGAAGACGTCGTTATTTGTTAAACAAAGAGGCTCAAAAAAATGCTTTACCCTTGCGATTACAAGCTTTTGAGCGCATGACGCTTTATATGGAACGCATCAATCCGACCAAATTATTGATTCGAATTTCTCCCCTTTCACAAGATAAAAACGATTATGAAAATCTTATAATTGCACAAATCGAACAGGAATTTGAACATAATTTGACACAACAAATTTATATGTCTGATGAATGTTGGACTATTATTGTGACAGCTAAAAATGCTACAATTCAAATGATTCGTAAGGCAAATATGAGCGACCGTGTTGATAGCGCAGATAAATTGCGTGAAGTGCTTTTGAATGATTTAATGGAAAAACAATCTCCAAGTAATGCGGCTTTGGCTTATATTAAAAACGAAGTAGGGCAATTGTGGTAGGAATACCATTTCTTACATGGACTTATATTTCTTATATGGTTATAAATACTAATCAAATAAAGAATATAAGTCCATGTAAGTTAAAAAAATCTATGTTTAATTGATATAAACCATTATTCTTTTAATAATCGATTCAATTGAAATTGCTCGGTTTCATTTAAACTAGGTAGAATTCTTTCAAAAGAAACTCTCATTTCTTTGTTTTTCAATAGTCTTCTGATATTGTCTCTTCCAAATTTCGAAAATTGCCACATATGATGAGTTGTAGCTTTTACCAAATTTTGTAATACTTCATCATTGATTATATTAAAAGCAAGTAGTTTCTCTAAAGCATCTTGACGAATGGTTGCTTCGTAATTAGACGATGAATAATTAATTAATTCATCTATCAATTGTTCTTTATTTATTGAATAATTAGATGTCGATAATGCTAACGATAACCATAAAGTTCGCAGATTAAAGTCACTAAAACCGATCCATTCTTTTGATTTATCCAAATATCTAGCGCGTTGTTCCGGAAAATTATTCCATAAATTATATAATACTATTTCTTGTGTTTCATAGGATTTATCATCCAATAATGTTTCATATTGTGCTCTAAAACTTTCAGGAATGTCGTTTAGTGTAGCCCCAACCGCTTGACGAATTTGAATGTTTTTGGTTTCCAAAGCCAAAGTTAACAGGGCTACTTTATCGTCAAATTTTTCTAGTTTCAATTGATTGACTATTGCTTCTTTAACCGTAAAATAAACATCAGATTGTAGTATTTTAGCGAAAAAAACTTCTTTCTCCGACAAGGATTTGTTTTTTAATTTTTCTACTTGAAACAATACCTGAATTGATTTATTTTTATTCAATAAAACATTGGACTCTATTGTATTAAACACACTTGATTCAAGCCAAACTTTATTAAAAATATGTAAGCCATAATCCGATACTTTTTTAATTTCAGCAAAGAAATCTGGTGTGTTTACGGTTTGAAATAAATGTTTTTTCAAATAACATTTTACCGCTTTTTTAAAAGCCTTATCTCCTATCGCCTCGTGCAAAACAAAAAGTGCCCAAGCGCCTTTTTGATAGAAAGTCAACGAACTCGCTTTGGCATTCAAAACAGGAATCGTATCGGTTCTTGAAGCAAATTTTAATTGTTGTGCTGATTCATATAATTTGGAATAAAAATAATCTTCGCCATAAATTTCCTTCTCAGCCAGTAAAGCATAATAGGTTGCAAAACCTTCTTGAAGCCAATGGTGCATACTACTTTCTGCAGTGACTAAATTCCCAAACCATTGATGTGCCAATTCATGTGCATTGACATTCGTATAGCTTCGATCTTCAAAACCTGTATCATCTACCACATATCGTGTGGAGAATAAAGTTGCTGAAGTATTTTCCATTCCTGCGTATAAAAATTCTCGAACGGGAGCTTGCTTATAAATTCCCCAAGGATACTTCACCCCTATTTCCTTTTCCAAAAAATCAAATAGCCGCTTTGAATATCGATACGTGGGTTCAAATTTAAATTTGTCTTTAGGTTCATAATACATTTCTAAAGGAATTCCCGAATTTGATTGCTGTGTTTGTTTCTCAAATTTCCCGATGGCAAGCATTAATAAATAAGAACTCATTGGTTTTTGCATGTTGAATCTCCAATAAGTCATCGAATTATTATCCACTTTGCTTTTTAAGATTCCGTTAGAAATTACTTGGTACTTGGAATCCACAACCACTTCCAGACTAAAAATCACTTTCTCATTGACATCATCAAAACTCGGAAACCAATTACTGGTGCTTTTTCCTTGTCCTTGCGTCCAGATTTGGACATTATCTTTTTCCTCAGAGCCAACAAAATAAAGCGCTTGCTTTGGTTTGGCAACATAATTAAAACTAACATTATTTTTTCCTTTTTTGAAGGACGAAATCAGTAAAATTTGCTTTCCATCAGTGGTAAATTGAATTTGTTTCTGATTCAATTCGACATCAGTAAAAGCCATGTTTTGCGCATCAATTTTAATGGTATCTACTGGTTTTAAAACATTAAACCAATAACTAACCGCTCCTCTTACTGATTTATCTTGAGTATTAATTGTTATTTGTCCACGAACCGATTTAAAATCAACGGATTGGGTTTGCTGAGCGAATGTTATGGCGGATAATAAGAGGAAAAGGTATTTCATGGATTTCAAAGGTTAAAACTGGGATTTCCAAAGTTACAAAGGTTTCCTAAACTAATATTATAAATTTTGTAAGTTTACCCGCAGAAAACCTCAAGAAAATCCCATTGAAAAAGAAAGCCCTATTTAATTGGAGCAGCGGAAAAGATTCTGCGCTTGCCTTATACAAAACATTCCAAAATTCAGAATTCGAAATTACATGTTTGCTTACCAGCGTAAACCAACAGTTCCAACGCATTTCCATGCACGGCGTTCGGGTAGAATTATTGAAACAACAAGCCCAAAGTATTGGATTACCTCTTGAAATTATGCAAATTCCTGAAATGCCTACGATGGAAGTCTATGAAAAAGTCATGCAGGAAACATTGACAAAACTAAAAGAGCAAGGTGTCACGCATTCGATTTTTGGAGATATATTTCTAGAAGATTTACGAAAATACAGAGAAGACAAATTAGCAGATATAGGTTTTGAAGGCGTTTTTCCGCTTTGGAAAATTCCAACTCAAGATTTGATTCAAGAATTTATTAGTTTAGGATTTAAAACGATTGTAGTTTGCGTCAACCAACGGTTCCTGGACAAGAGCTTTGTTGGTCGCATTATCGATCAGGATTTTATCAATGATTTACCTGAAACTGTAGATGTTTGCGGAGAAAACGGAGAATTTCACACCTTTACTTTTGACGGCCCGATTTTCTCTAAACCCATAGATTTTGAAATTGGCGAAATCGTTTATAGAAAATACGAAAAACCAAAAGAAGAAGATTCCTCTGACACTGCTTGCGACACCAGCGCTTCTGATGCGTTTGATTTCGGGTTCTGGTATTGTGATCTGGTTGAAAAATAATCTATTTAATGGCTAATAAATTCAGCGCTTTAGAACGAACTTCACTTTTATAATTAGGGTTTAAAAACAGAAAAAAGTACCAAAAGTTTTTCAACTCCTGAGATCTCTTTCGCAAAAATGCTTCATAATCCTAAAATTAACCAAAACTAAACCTTATGAAAATGTTCAATAAGCACTTATAAATTACTTTTTTAACTAAAATTGTATTTGACTTCGCTTACACAGATATTTTTAAAATGATTCTTCCTGTAAAAGATTGCGTCAAATTATAAATATTTTATTTCTAAAGAATAAACATCATTACACTGATATATTAACGGTTTACAATTAGTTATCATTAAATAGCCACGGATTCACTGATTTATGAATCTGTGAATCCGTGGCTAAATTTTTCCTTGTGAAGAGTTGTACTTATCTTTCTTTGAACATTTTAAGCAATTGCGCCACAGTATTCCAATTGCGGATTGTTGCAATAACGTTTAGTTTTTTCTCGATGTATTTTTGATCGAATCGGGTTTTTCCGGCGCCAACAGCGTATTTAATAAAAATTCTGCTGCCGTCAATACTGGCTTCATCCGGCTTGAACTGACTTATTCTCAAATCATTCATACTGCTACTTTGCAACGTAGTCGAAATAAAAGCCACATATAACTTCTTAGTATCAATATCTTTTTCCTTCAAGAAAGGATTATTCTTGAAACATGCTTCTAAATCTGCATAGCTAATGACTACAACCGGCACTTCATGACCAAAAGCCTTGAAAATTTCCTGTTTTATTTTGAATCCAACAGCAGCTGAACTTTCTTCTTCTGTATCTACAAAAACATTTCCCGATTGAATATACGTTTGTACATTTTGAAAACCAATGGCTTCCAAAGTCGCTTTTAGTGCCTCCATTTTTATCATACTATGACCTGAAACATTTATGCCACGGAGTAATGCGAGATGAGTTGTCATTTTTTAAGCTTTTTTATTTTTGCGAAGGTATTGTGTTTGGAGGGAATTTTTTTTTATTTAATTAAATCAGGAAATTTTGTCTATTAATCAAAAAAAAACTGAAACTAAAAAACGTTGGATAGATGACCTTATTTTTTATACTTATTTTTCTTTTCATTCGCTCGCAATAAATTTAAAGTATGCTTTAAGGAATATATACTTTTCCAATCATGGTGTCCTGTAATTATAAACTTCGGTTTATTAAATTTAGTTTGAACTCGTTTAATCGTATTTGGCCATTCTGTAACATTTGCTTCCCCTACATATTCTAAATCTTTAGCATCAATGCTTTTTACTAAACAACCACCATAAAGAATTTTCTGTTTCTCAAACCAAATTACAATGTTATCTTTTGTATGTCCTTCTCCAGCATAATAGGTTTCAAATTTAAAGTCTCCCACATTAAAGACGGTATCTTTTTCAATCAAAAATTCGGCTCTTGGTCTTTCATATTCTATCGAAATTTCATCCGTTTGCTTAGTTGTGTAAGTTTTTATTCCAAGTTGTTTATAAAAGTCAAGTCCTGAAGTTCTATCTTCATGGGAATGCGTAGCAACTGCTAAAATTATCTTTTTATGATGTTTTGCTTCAATCGTGTCTAGTAGCGACTGAAAAGGAAATGTATCCCATGGAGAATCAAAAAGGATAACACCTTCAGGAGTCACGACATACATGGCATTAGCATCTTGCTTTTTGGTTCCAAACATTTTATATGTAGTGTACACGTAAAAATCACCTGTGATTTGTGTTATTTTTAATTCATTGTTTACTGTTTGTCCAAAAGAAATATTAGAAGAAAATAATAAAAATAAGGTCAATACAAGTGATAAAACAGGTTTCATATTTGATTTTTTTAATTTAATTATTTAAACGGAGAAGATTACATCATAAGTAACAGCCACTGTATAATGTCGTGTTTTAAAATTAGACAAAATGACGCAACAGATTGATTTTAAACTACTGTTTGCAATAGTGTTCCTTTTGACTTTACGACGTTTAAACTTTCGACTTACTTATAATTAAATATGTTGCAACAATTCCTCAAATATAACAATTTTCCTATGCTATTTCCAAACATTCTCATTTCCAAATTTCCAAACAAAAAACTATCTTCGCTTCATCAAATTAAAAATCCGTATTGATCTGCGTTTTTGCTTTTGCAAATCCGTTTCATCCGTGTCCAAAAAAATCTAAATGAGCAACCTCCTACTTACTCCCATAGAATACCTCAAAGGCGTTGGTCCCAATCGGGGCGAATTGCTTCGTAAGGAATTGGGCATTTATAAGTATGTGGATTTGGTTAATTTTTTTCCAAATAGATACATTGACAGAACACGGTATTACAAAATTAACGAACTGCAAAATAATAGTGCCGAGGTTCAGATTATCGGTAAAATTATCAACATCAAAACCGTTGAATTTGGAAGAAACCAAAAACGCTTGGTCGCAACTTTTGTGGATGATACAGGACAAATGGAACTCGTTTGGTTTCAAGGTCACAAATGGATTCGGGAGAGTTTAAAACTCAATGAAATTTGTGTTATTTTTGGGAAATGCACATCTTTTGGAAATGCGTTCAATATGGCGCATCCGGAAATTGAATTGATGACAGAGCATGAACAAAGTCTGCGTTCAGCGATGCAACCCGTTTATCCTTCGACAGAAACTTTGACTAATCGCGGAATTTCAAACAGGGTGATTAATAAACTGATGCAGCAATTGTTTCTGGAAACACAAGCGTTATTCACGGAAACTTTACCGGATTATTTGATTAACGAATTGAAGCTGATTCCTAAAAAAGTGGCTTTATTCAACATTCATTTTCCAAAAAGCGCTGATGTTTTGGCAAAAGCCAAATTCCGATTAATATTCGAAGAATTATTCTTTATTCAGTTGCAATTAATCACGAAGAATCTGATCAGGAAACATAAAATAAAAGGCCATCCATTTGATAAAGTAGGAGAATATTTTAATGATTTTTATTTGAATCATTTGCCTTTTCAATTGACAAATGCCCAAAAAAGAGTAATCAAAGAAATTCGAACGGACATGGGCAGCAATGCACAAATGAACCGATTGTTGCAAGGCGACGTAGGTTCCGGGAAAACCATTGTCGCTTTTATGAGCATGCTTTTAGCACTCGATAATGGCTTCCAAGCCTGCTTGATGGCACCAACGGAAATCCTCGCCAACCAACATTTTATTGGTTTATCCGAATTGGCAGAAACTTTAAATATCAATATCAGAATTTTAACGGGTTCCACCAAAATAGCGCAACGCAGAATTATCCATGAAGAACTGGAAAACGGAACGTTACATATTCTCATCGGAACCCATGCTTTACTGGAAGACAAGGTGAAATTTAAGAATTTAGGACTGGCCGTGATTGATGAACAACACCGTTTTGGCGTAGAACAACGCTCTAAATTGTGGAAGAAAAATGTGATTCCGCCACACGTTTTGGTGATGACCGCCACCCCTATTCCCCGAACTTTGGCGATGAGTTTGTATGGGGATTTAGACATTTCAGTGATTGACGAATTGCCGCCGGGACGAAAACCAATTCAGACCGTTCATCGTTTTGATAGCAATAGATTGAAAGTTTGGAAATTCCTTCGGGACGAAATTGCTTTGGGCCGCCAAATCTATATTGTGTATCCGCTGATTCAGGAATCCGAAAAAATGGATTTCAAGGATTTAATGGATGGATACGAAAGTGTTTCCAGAGATTTCCCATTGCCACAGTATTCGATTTCAATTTTGCATGGAAAGATGAAACCAGCGGATAAGGATGCGGAAATGAAACGTTTTTCGGAAGGAAAAACCAATATTATGGTCGCTACAACGGTAATTGAAGTCGGTGTGAATGTTCCTAATGCCAGCGTGATGATTATTGAAAGTGCGGAACGTTTTGGATTGTCGCAACTCCATCAGCTTCGAGGTCGCGTGGGTCGTGGTGCGGAACAAAGTTATTGCATCCTGATGACAAGCCACAAACTGAGTTCTGACAGTAAAACCCGGATGGAAACAATGGTAAAAACTAATGATGGTTTCGAAATTGCCGAAGTCGATTTGAAGCTTCGTGGTCCGGGTGATTTGATGGGAACACAACAAAGCGGCGTACTTAATCTTCAAATTGCCGATTTGGTAAGAGACAGAGATACCTTGGCATTAGCCCGAAATTATGCTTTAAAACTTCTGAAAGAAGATGCAGGGATGCAAAAACCGGAACACGCTGCTTTGAGAGCCGTTTTTATCGAAATGACGAAAAAGAAAAACATCTGGAATTATATTAGCTAATCACCACTGCTTTTTAAAACATAAGAAATGTAAATCAATTAAGTTAGGTTATTATTAAATCTTTACCAATTCATAAACATTAAATTCACCTTAAGACATTGATAATAAATGCTTTATTTAATTGACTTGTTTTTAAATAAGAAACCTTTTTTGTCTCTTCAACTGGTTAAAACTTATATGTTTTTATATTTCTTATCTGTTTAATTCCATTTCATAATTCCTCCCCACTGCATAAATTCTGCTAAAAAAACTTCTTTTTTTTTAATTTCGTATTAAACCTTTTCATTTTTTGGCAGTCGAAGTAAAAAAAAGTTCCGCGGATTTAGTTTTGATTTGCCCGCACTGTATTTTTTAAAAGTAATATTTGTATGTACAAACGTTAAATTAAAATTAACAAAACAAATATTCCCAATAGTTAACCCTAATTTTGTTAAATCATTCTTAAATAATAATCTTCAACACTACAGTACCCCTATCTCATGAAAATAAAATATTTAGTCTACGCCTCACTTATTATTGGAATCATTGGTTTTATTGGTTATCGAATTTCGGCCAATAGTGCTAAAAATGAAGAAGGAAAAGATAAAGGCGGAAAAGACAAACCCGTAAATGTTACAGGAATTATTGCCAAACCGCAAACATTTGATAATAATTTATCACTTTCCGGTTCGATTGAGGCCAATGAACAAGTAGAAATTAGAAGTGAAGTCTCTGGTATTGTTGAAGGCATTTATTTTCAGGAAGGCAGTAATGTGAGTAAAGGTCAAGTGCTTTTTAAAGTAAATGACATTGAACTGAGAGCACAATTAAGACAGATGACTACCAAAGAAGGTCTTGCGTCAGAAAATGAAAGAAGAGCCAAACTATTATTACAAAAAGAAGCGATCAGCCAGGAAGAGTACGATATCGCAAGAGCAGATCTAAAATCGGCACAATCGCAAAGCCAATTGATAAAAGCGCAAATTTCTAAAACAGCTGTCCGTGCACCTTTTTCAGGGAAAATAGGACTGCGCTCTATATCTCCGGGAACTTACATTACACCAACGATCTTAGTGGCCAAATTAGTTAACATTGGCAAACTAAAAATTACATTTTCAATTCCCGAGAAATATGCGAATCAGATACGCACCAATGCTCAAATAACATTTACTGTTACCGGTTCCGATGAAAAATACACTGCAAAAGTATACGCCATTGAACCTGAAGTTGCCATTGCTACAAGAACGCTTCAAGTTCGTGCAATTGCTGAAAACAGAGACGGAAAATTACTCCCGGGGACATTTGCTAATGTCGAATTGCCTTTGGACATCATCAAAGATGCTATCGTAGTTCCAACAGAAGCTATTATTCCAGTACAGAACGGTAAAAAAGTATTTATTTCCAGCAATGGTCAAGCCAAAGAAATAATGGTGGAAACAGCCACGAGGACTGATGCTTCTATTTTAGTGCTTTCCGGTTTAAAAGCAGGTGATACCATTATAACGAGTGCTGTAATGGCATTGAAAAATGAAACTCCTGTAAAGGTCAAAATTAAATAGCGATACGATATCTGATTCCTAGTAGCAATCTATATCCTTACATCAGCAATAAAAATCTAAAATATAAATGAGTTTATCAACTACAAGCATAAGAAGACCCGTATTTACTATTGTAATTAATTTAGCAATTGTATTGTTTGGTATTATCGGGTATAGTTTTCTGGGTGTTCGTGAATTTCCATCTATTGATCCGGCTCAAATTTCGATTCGTACCAACTACGCTGGAGCGAATTCTGATATTATTGAATCCCAAATTACGGAACCACTCGAAAAAGCAATCAATTCTATAGACGGAATTAGGAATGTAACATCTTCCAGTGCACAAGGAAGCAGCAACATTACAATCGAATTTAATCTGGATAAAAATCTTGAAGAAGCGGCAAATGATGTTCGCGATAAAGTTTCTCAAGCCGTGAGGAATCTACCGCAAGATATTGATGCTCCTCCGGTAGTTTCTAAGGCTGATGCCAATGGAGATGCCATTATTTCAATGACGGTACAAAGTGATACCAGAAATGCATTAGAATTAAGTGATTATGCCGAAAATGTTATTTCGCAACGATTGGAAACCATTCCTGGAGTAAGTGGAGTTCAAATTTGGGGACAAAAACGATATGCGATGCGTCTGTGGATAGACCCAATAAGACTCGCTTCTTATGGCTGTACGGTTTCTGAAGTAAGGGAAGCTTTGAACAAACAAAATGTTGAATTGCCATCTGGGAAATTAACGGGTAAAAATACCGAATTGACCGTAAAAACGGTTGGTAATTTATCAACTGCCGAACAGTTCAACAATATCATAATTCGTTCCGACGGGGAAAAAATCGTTCGCTATAGTGATATAGGAACGGCAGTATTAGGTCCTGAAAATACAGAAACCCAAATGACGCAATCAGGAACGCCATTAGTTGGAGTTGCAATTGTTCCGCTGCCGGGCGCCAATTACTTAGATATTTCAAAGGAATTCTATAAAGTTTATGAATCCTTAAAAAAGGATTTACCCAAAGATATAAAACTGAATATTGCCATAGACAATACCATATTTGTAAAAAAATCGGTGATTGAAGTAGCGGAAACCTTAGGAATTTCAATCATTTTGGTGATTTTAATAATTTATTTATTCTTTAGAGATTGGGCTATTGCTTTTAGACCTTTAATCGATATTCCCGTTTCCTTGATTGCGACTTTCTTTATCATGTGGCTTTTTGGTTTTTCGATTAATGTATTGACTTTATTGGCGATTGTTTTGGCAACAGGATTAGTTGTAGATGATGGAATTGTAGTCACCGAGAATATTTTCAAAAAAGTAGAGGAAGGAATGACACCGATTGAAGCGGCAATTAAGGGTTCAAATGAAATATTTTTTGCGGTAATTTCGATTTCGATAACCTTAGCTGCGGTGTTTCTTCCTGTAATATTCTTAGAAGGATTTGTAGGCCGACTGTTTCGGGAATTTGGCGTTGTAATTGGTGCTGCCGTATTAATTTCGGCGTTTGTATCACTGACTTTAACTCCTATGCTGAACGCCTATTTAATGAAAGGTGGAGAACAAAAGAAATCAAAGTTTTATATTCGTACTGAACCATATTTTCAAAAACTAAATAGCGGTTATGCTGACGCATTGCAACGTTTTATGAAGAAAAAATGGTTGAGCTTTCCTATTTTAATTGCTTGTTTTGGTTTGATTTATTTGTTTTTTAATTTAATTCAAAAGGAAACGGCACCCTATGATGATCGAAGCGGATTTGTTATGCGTATGTCAACTCCAGAAGGTTCCTCTTATGAATATACAGATCGTTTCATGCAAGAAATGTCTAAACTAGTAGATGATTCCATTCCAGGAAAAAAAGTTAGTTTGGTAATTACTTCTCCTGGTTTTGGTTCCTCATCTGTCAATAGTGGTTTTATCAGGGTTTCTTTGGTAGAACCAAATGAAAGAAAAGATTCCCAAAAAGAAATTGCACAAAAACTTACTAAATGGTCTAAGAAATATCCTGATGCTAAAACATCTGTAATTGAACAACCAACAATTGCCGTTAACAGACGAGGAGGATTGCCTATTCAATATATTATTCAGGCACCTAACTTTGAGAAATTACGTGAAAAAATTCCTGTGTTTATGGATGAAGTGGGGAAAAACGAAACTTTTGCAGTTAGCGATGTGAATTTAAAATTTAACAAACCAGAAATCAATGTAACAATCAATAGAGAAAAAGCAGAAAGCTTAGGGATTTCAGTTATTGATATTGCACAAACACTACAACTTTCCCTAAGTGGTCAGCGTTTTGGTTACTTTATGAGAAATGGAAAACAGTACCAAGTCATTGGGCAATTTGATCAAAAAGACCGTTCAAAACCACTTGATTTAACATCTATGTATGTCAAAAACAACAAGGGAGAGCTCATACAGATGGATAATGTGGTTACGATAGAAGAGAAAAGTAATCCACCACAATTGTACCACAACAACAGATACATGTCGGCAACAGTTTCTGCTGGTCTTGCTCCAGGCAAAAGTATCAGCGATGGTATCGATGCCATGAATGAAATAAAAGCCAAAGTGTTAGACGATACTTTTACTACTGATTTAGGCGGAGAATCCAGGGATTTTGTAGAGAGTAGTTCAAATACAACATTCGCTTTTGGATTGGCGTTATTGTTGATCTTTTTGATACTGTCAGCACAATTTGAAAGTTTTATCGATCCCTTTATAATAATACTGACAGTACCGATGGCAGTTGCCGGCGCTTTATTTTCTCTGTGGTTATTTGACCAAACATGGAATATTTTTAGCCAAATTGGAACCGTGATGTTAATTGGACTGGTAACCAAGAACGGAATATTAATCGTCGAATTTGCTAATCAGCTGCGAGAACAGGGGAAATCTAAAATTGATGCAATTCTGGAAGCTTCAGAAGCACGTTTGCGTCCTATATTAATGACCAGTTTAGCTATTTCATTAGGAGCATTGCCTATTGCGATGTCGCTTGGGGCCGCTTCAACAAGCAGAATCGGAATGGGAGTTGTCATCGTGGGAGGAACCATTTTCTCTTTGGTATTGACTTTATTCGTGATTCCGGCAATGTATTTAATGTGGTCGAAAGCAAGAAAGCATTATCCTGAATTTGATCATATCGAAGAATACGAAAAGGAAAGTAAGTAATCTATTTCAGTTAAAAATTGAAAGGAACAAGATGATGCGGATTAAACAGATTTAGACAGATTTTATATCTAAAATTTGTCAATCTGGGGAAAAAATATATAATTATGATGAATACTAAAATACTATTTCGAAGTTTAATTTTAATACTTTTTTGCGTTGTAAAAACCAATGCTCAAGAAGTATTAACGGTTGAAGATGCCGTGAAAATTGCTTTAGAAAATAATTACGAAATAAAAATTGCTTCTAATAATTTGCGGATTGATAAAACCAATGTAAGTCCTGGAAATGCTGGTATGCTGCCCAAAGCGACTGCTACAATTGTGGATGCAAATGGGATTCAAAACATTTCGCAAACAAGATCTGACGGTACGGTAACAAAATTGGACAATGCCAAAAATAATAGTTTTAATTACGGAGTTGGATTGGATTGGACTATTTTTGACGGGTTCAGAATGTTTGCAAAAATGGACCAATTGAAAGAATTGCAAAAACTAGGTGAAGCCCAGTTAAAACTAACAATAATTACAAAAATAAGTGATGTAAATGCCACTTATTTTGACTTAGTTCAACAGCAACAGCAGTTATCTGCATTAGACTCTACAATCGTAATTTCAAACCAACGATTGGCATTGGCACAAAACCGATTTACGATAGGAAAAGCATCAAAACTAGAAGTTTTAAATGCACAAGTGGACTTAAACACGGACAAAGTAGCTTTGTTGAGACAAAAAGAATTATTTGCCAACACTAAAATCATGCTGAATCAAATATTGTCCAGAGATGCAACAATTGATTTCAAAGTAGTTGAAGTAATTGTAGTGGATGATAAATTAGTCCTATCCGAATTGAATACTTTAGCAGAAAAGCAAAATCCACAATTAGAAGCTCAAATAATCAATAAAAATGTTGCCGAACTGCAACTGAAACAAATAAAAGCCGCTAGATATCCAACCGTAAAACTAAATACCGCTTACAATTTTTCTGAAAGCCAATCAAGTCTTGGTTTTACCACGCAATCATCATCAAGAGGATTGAATTATGGTTTTAGTGCTTCATTAAATTTATTTGATGGATTTGCACAAAACAGAAATGAAAAAATTAGCCAAATTCAAATTGACAATTCGAAAATAGCGTATGAGCAACAAAACCTGGCGCTACATTCTCAATTAGCGGCTTCCTATCAAACCTATTTGACCAATTTAGAACTCATTGCTTTAGAAGAAAAAAATGAAGTTATCGCCAAGCAGAATTTAAATATTACATTAGATAAATTTAAAATAGGAACAATAACTACCTTAGAGTTCAGAACAGCACAATTGAATTATGTCAATGCAAAAGTACGTAACAGCAACGCTCAATTTCAAGCTAAATTATCTGAAATTGCGCTGAAAGAATTAGCAGGAACTATTACTTTTTAAATTAAATTTGTGGAAAATTTAGCCTAAAATGATTTCATACAATACTAAGGACTGGTTTACTTTTATCTTTCGTTTTCACAAAGCTGATACCTTTCGAACTTTGTTTCCGGTAATGCTTGCGATAGGTGTTTACGCTGGAATTATTGGATATCTGGAAGTAGAATATTGGCAATTAGCGGATAACAGTTACGTGAAGAATATTACCATCATGCACGGAATGTTGGGTTTTGTGATTTCGTTATTATTAGTTTTCAGAACCAATACTGCCTATGATCGTTGGTGGGAAGGACGAAAACTGTGGGGCAGTCTAGTTAATAACAGTCGGAATTTTGCTATCAAATTATCGGTAATGTTAGAGGATGAAAAAGATCGTAGTTATTTTAGAAAAATGATTCCCAGTTACGCATCGATTCTACACAAACATCTGAACGATGCTGATACCAGTAAGCAGTTGTTTGATGATGTCGATTTAGAAATTGATCATCACAAGCACAAACCCAATCAGGTCGCAAAAATGCTCTTTCAAAAAATTAATGATTTATATAGTTCAAAAAAATAACAGGTGATCAATTGATTATTTTGAATGCTGAAGTATTGTCCTTTACCGAAATTTGCGGCGCTTGTGAGAGAATAAAAAACACACCTATTCCCTACTCTTACAGAGCTTTCCTTAAAAAATTTATCTTCTTTTATGTGATGACTTTGCCATTTGGTTACTCATTTAGTTTAGGTTATTATGTAGCTCCAGTTGTTGTTTTTATTTTTTATGTTTTGGCTAGTTTAGAATTAATTGCTGAGGAAATAGAAGATCCCTTTGGTACAGATGAAAATGATTTACCTACAAAAAAAATGGCCGCAAATATTAAAAAACACATAGAAGAGTTAATTTAAATGGCATCGAAAAATAAATTAAGGTTTTAAAACTTTGTTAGCTACGAACTTTGAACCTCAGGAAACATTGATTATCTTTGCAACCTCATTAAAATTGACAGATGAAAATATCTTACAACTGGTTAAAACAATTCATTAAAATAGACTGGAAATCCGAAGAAACAGCAGCATTGCTAACAGATTTAGGTCTGGAAGTAGAAATTGTTGATAAATACCAATCGGTAAAAGGAGGATTAGAAGGCATTGTTGTAGGACATGTTCTTACTTGTATCCAACATCCGGACGCTGACAGATTAAAAATCACGACAGTAGATCTAGGTAATGGAGTTCCAGTACAAATAGTTTGCGGTGCCAGTAATGTTGGCGCAGGCCAAAAAGTTCCTGTAGCAACAATTGGGACTACGCTGTATGACAAAGAAGGGGTCGCTTTTACGATAAAAAAAGGGAAAATACGTGGACAGGAAAGTCACGGTATGATTTGCGCCGAAGATGAATTAGGTCTTGGCGAAAGCCATGACGGTATTATGATATTAGATGACGCTTTAATACCCGGAACTCCTGCTGCGACAGTATTTAAAATTGAAAATGACGAAGTATTCGAAATTGGATTAACGCCTAATCGTGCTGATGCCATGAGCCACCTTGGAACAGCCAGAGATTTAAGAGCTGGAATGTTACAGAGTGGTGTGAATGTTGAATTGATTACACCGTCGGTAAGTAATTTTAGAGTTGATAAAAGAACTTTAAAAATAGATGTTGATGTAAAAGAACCTAAACTAGCGCCGAGATATTGTGGTGTGACTATTTCAGGAATAACTGTAAAACCTTCACCAGAATGGTTGCAAAACCGTTTAAAAGCGATTGGATTAAATCCAAAAAACAATATTATTGATGTAACGAATTATGTTTTACATGAATTAGGTCAGCCTTTACACGCTTTTGACGCTTCAAAAATTAACGGAAAAGTAATCGTTCAAACTCTTCCTGCAGGAACAAAATTTACAACTCTTGATGATGTAGAAAGAACATTGCACGAAGAGGATTTAATGATATGTGATGAGAAAGGACCTTTATGTATTGCAGGAGTTTTTGGTGGAAAAAAATCAGGAGTTTCTGAAAATACAAATTCTATTTTCTTAGAAAGTGCTTACTTCAATCCCGTAAGCATTCGTAAAACAGCCAAAAGACATCAGTTAAATACGGATGCTTCTTTCCGATTTGAAAGAGGAATTGACCCAACTATTACTGAATATGCATTGAAACGCGCAGCGTTATTAATACAAGAAGTAGCCGGTGGCGAAATAACATCGGATGTAATTAATGTATATCCAAAGAAAATTGAAGACTTCTCTGTATTTTTAAATTTTAGCAAAGTGGCTAAAATTATAGGTCAGGAATTGCCAAAAGATAATATTAAGAAAATATTGGTTTCATTAGATATAAAAGTAAACAGCGTTTCTGATGCCGGATTAGGATTAACAATTCCTGCTTACCGTGTTGATGTACAAAGAGAAATTGATGTTATTGAAGAAATACTTAGAGTATATGGGTATAACAATATCAATTTTTCTAAAAAACTAAATGCTACGGTTTCTAATTCTCCAAGAAACGAAGATTATAAAATACAAAATACGATTGCCACTCAATTAAATTCTCAAGGATTTAATGAAATGATGGCTAACTCATTGACTACAGCATCTTATGTTGAACTTTCTGAAGTATTAAATGCAGCGCATAATGTGACAATGCTTAATCCTTTGAGTAATGATTTGGCAACAATGCGTCAATCGCTATTATTCTCAGGATTAGAAGCAATCTCTTATAATATTAATCGTAAAAATGCTGATTTAAAATTATTTGAATTTGGAAAAACGTACCATAATCTTCCATCAGGTTATGAAGAACGTAAACATCTGACTTTATTTCTTTCCGGAAACAGAAATCAGGAAAGCTGGACCAACGCTCAAAAACCTTCTGATTTCTTTTTGTTTAAAGGTTATGCAAATGCGATACTTTCAAGATTAGGTATTCAAAAAACACAAAATCTCCCGGTAACTTCGGATGTGTTTTCTGAAGGAATTGCTATTGGCTTTGGCCAAGAAATAATAGTGGAATTGGGTGTTGTGAAAAAATCAATTTTGAAAAATTTCGGAATAAAACAAGAAATATTTTTTGCCGATTTTAACTGGGCTTTGATTTTAAAATTAATTTCTACTAAAATAAAATATACTGAGATTCCTAAATACCCTGAAGTTCGCAGAGATTTAGCTTTATTGATTGATCAAAACGTAACGTATGACAGTATTTATTCAGTTGCAAGACAAACGGAGAAAACACTATTAAAAGATATTAATTTGTTTGATGTATATGAAGGGAAAAATCTTCCTGAAGGGAAAAAATCATATGCTTTGAGCTTTACCATTCAAGATAATTCAAAAACATTGACCGATGCTCAAATTGATAAAATCATGAAGAAATTGCAAAATAATTTTGAAACTGAGCTTGGAGCAAGCCTTAGATAAAAAGTAACTGTATTCCATAAAAAAGTCCCAATTCTAATTAGAATTGGGACTTTTTTATTTGCAATAGCGATGGTAAACTAAATTCTGATTGCCTTTATTATGAGTTTTAAATATTTATCAGAACTATAAATTTTTAATTACAAATTCACTTCGTCTGTTCAATTCATGTTGTTCTTCGGTGCAAGATTCACTTGGCTCACATTTTATGATTTGAACAGTTTCTCCATATCCTTTTGCAATAATTCTCTTTTCAACTATTCCCTGATTTATGAAATACGCTCTTGTTGATTGAGCTCTATTTGTAGAAAGGTTCCTATTGTAATTATCATTTCCTCTATTATCAGTGTGACATCCAATTTCGACAACCATATCTGGATATTTTTTCATTATTTCAATAACACGATTTAGAATTGGTTTTGATTCTTTACGAATGTACCATAAATCATAATCAAAATAAATAGGATCCGTTTTGATGATTAAACGGTCTTTATCTCTTACCACATCTTTTTCCGAAGCGATAATATTATCTATTTTTTCTTTTTTCTTAATTTGGGCAATTTCAATTTCTTTTTGAGCAGCAATTTGTTTGTTCGTTTTATCTTTTTCAAGTAAGGCAATTTCCTCATTTTTCTTTTTCTGAATTGCTATTTCCTCTTCTTTTTTAATCATCGAAACAGACTTTAAAGTCATCGATGCATCGCTGCTTTTATTTCTTTCTTTGTTGAGTTTGAAAGATCTTGAATCCTTTGAATAATCTTCTTTGGAGGCCAAAACAGAATAACCCTTTTCACAAGCAACGGTAAAGCTGAATTTCCCCTCTTGAGTAGTTAAAATTTTTTGAATTTCAACTTTATCAGAATTCCGTAAACTTACCAAAGCGTTTTCTAAAGGCAGTTTTGTATCTACATCTGTAATTATTCCTGCAATTAATTGCTTACAATCCTCTAATACTAAAGGTTTCGTTTCTTTTAACTCGTAAATATCATCATTCCCTTTTCCACCCGGTCTGTTGGACGAAAAATAACCATCTTTTGATTCTGAATCAATAGTAAACGAAAAATCATCAAAGCCTGAATTCACCGGAAGTCCAATATTTAATGGTTTTGAAAAACTATTATTCTCTATTTCAGATACAAAAACATCCAAAGAACCATATCCTGTATGACCATTAGATGAAAAATACAGCTTATCGTCTTTTGAGATAAAAGGGAATTGTTCTTTTTTTGGAGTATTTATTTTATTTCCTAAATTTTTCGGGGTTCCATAATCGACACTATTTATTGAAATACTAAAAATATCAAACGAGCCCAAAGTACCAGGCATATCTGAAGCAAAATACAATGTTTTTTCATCATTGCTTAAAGCTGGATGTTCTGTAGAATAATCATCGCTATTGAAAGGTAGCGACACAATAGAAGTCCATTTATTATTAATTAGTTCTGCTTTAAAAATCTGTAAGTTGGAGATTTTATTGCTATTTTTTGCTCTTTTTCCTTTTTTAAAATTATTTCTGGTAAAATAAACCGTTTTGCCATCTTTTGTAAAAACAGCATTTGCCTCGTGCATCGATGTATTTAATTCATCCGAGAAAAAATTCACCACTGAATCTTTTGAATTACTTTTTTCTAAACTTACTGTCAGTAAATCGAGATAAAGTTCATTATTCCATTTGTATGTATTATCAAATAAACCTTCTTTCTTTTTAATACCTGAAAAAATTAGATTCTGTCCTTGTTTCACAGCTCCAAATTCGGAATTAACTGTGTTTACAGCTAAATTTTTAATTTCAAATCTATTTCCAATAGCACCCACATTTTCTAAATTCTTATTCTCTTTTTCAAAATTCACCAATCCCTCCTTATCGTTTGTGCTAATCAGATATTCACGGATGACTGCCTTAGATTCTTCATAATCTCCTGTCGCTTTCAGTGTTTGAGAAAACCGGAAATAATATTCTTCCTCAAGCCCCGTTTTGAATCTAGACATCAGAAAGCGGTATTGTCTTTGGGCATTTTCATAATCATTTGTATAGTAATAACAATCCGCTAAATTTTTTACGACCTCAATAGAACGTTTTTTTTTAATACTACTTTCATACAAAGGGATGGCTTCGCTATAAAAAGTTCTTTCAAAAAAGCGATTCGCTCTTTGCAAATCCGGTGTTTGTGCATTTATTAGTTGTAATGAAAATACAATTATAATTAGAAATATTCTTTTCATATTTATTTTTTTAGAAGAATCTCGGTGATTTATCAAACCCTTTGCCTAATAAATCTAAATTAAATAAAAGAAAAATTTCATGTGTTCCTGAATTGAACGGGCCCAGATTAGAAATCGTATAATCATAAGCATACCCTACTCTGACACTCGGAGTTACTTTTACGTTTACCAAAGTGCTAATTGCATCTCCCACTCTATAAGCCGCGCCAAGTTCAAATTTGTCGTTATACAACACATTAGCAGAAATATCTACCGCTATTGGTGTTCCCTTTACAAATTTTGACATAAAAGCTGGTTTCAATTTGAATGAATCAGACAAGGTAAATACGTATCCACCTGTAAAAAAAACATGAACATTTTCTGAACCATAATTACTAATTCCAGAACTTTCTTCTATGTGTTTTGAATTTAGAAGATTGGGAGCAGATAATCCAATATAGTAGACATCTTTAAAATAATAGGCACCAATTCCAATATTTGGTTTTAAAATATCTACATTTTCAAAGGCGAAATCCGGAGATGAACTTTCAAACTTAAAACCATTAAAATTAGTTTGTATCGATGTTGCACCAGCTTTCAATCCCAAAGAAAGCCGTTGCGAATCATTCAGTTGAAGTACATAAGCAAAATCAACATAGAAGTTATTTTCTTTTTTTGCTCCATCGCCAATATCATCAGAAATCAAAGAAAAACCCATTTCTATTTTTTTGTTTACGGGCATGTGAGCAAAAACGGATAATGTCTTTGGCGCGCCAACCGCGCCAACCCATTGTGTTCTGTATACTGTTCCTATCTCCAGCATCGATTGCATCCCTGTTGCATACGCTGGGTTCATCACATTCATATTATACATGTATTGTGTGTATTCCGCATCTTGCTGAGCAGAGACCCTTATTATAAAAAATAAAAAAATTATAATTAGTATTCTTTTTTTCATTTGAGATTTAGTTTAATATAAAGAGGAACACTTATCTATTCAAATAAAGTCGTCCTTGTTTGGGAAATCTGTTCCCTTTATTAAAATTGATGATATAAAAATAGATGCCATTAGGAGCAATCCCATCTAAATTCATATTTGAATCCGAATTTTTCCCATCCCATTCGGCTTTATTTTTATTTGCCGTAAACATTAAACTACCATATCTATTGTAGATTTCCAGAGAATAATCTGGATAAATAAACTCGATATCAGGAATCCTGAAAGTATCATTTACCGCATCTCCATTTGGTGAAAACCCGTCCGGAATAAAAAAATCTGGAGTCACATTACAATTTGCAAGTGATACAGTTACTGCTAATGGGTCAGAATAACAATTTGTACTACTTGAAAATTCAAAACCATAATAGGTAGTACCGTCAACAAGTAATTGTGCCGAATTTAATTTTTTCCCATTTATAGCTGCATCAAACCATACTAAATTCCCGTTTGTAACGGTATTATTTGTCAAACTTTGCAAAGTAGGATTATCTAAACCACAAAATTTATCTCCCTCTTGGTTTAATGCAGGAGCTGTAACCTCGTTAACCAAAACCACTGCTGAAGTTCTGCCAGATTCACAGCCAGTGGCCGAATTGACCTCCTTAACGTAATAATTTCCCGAAACCAAAAGAGTACCAGTATTCAAAGTAGTTGTACTTGTTGCTGAAATGAACCATTGGTATTTTGTTCCGCTTGGCGTTAAATCGGCAACTGTTTTTTTATCATTTTTGCAAAAGATCTCGTCCTTAGTCAGAGGAGTATTAGGAACGGTATTAATCATAAGGCTCTTTGTTCCATTCATTATTTTTGATCCGCATCCACCTACATTATCAATAATATCATTAATTATCAGAGAAGTATTCCCGGGATTTTTTAAAGAACCCGCAGGGATTATAAAACTTGTATTTCCGGCGTTTACTGGTACGATGGCCGTTTGGTTTGTTGCATTATTTACTCCCGTTAAATTATAATTTATGGTAATATTAGTTAAAATCCCTAATCCACTTAACGAAACAACAGCGGACTGATTTTGACAAACATCTTTTATATCTAGCTTAAGATTTGCAAAATCTGGCAATGGTTTAACACCAAACTCTTTAGTTATATTTGCAACATTTGTGCAGCCCGTAGAGAGATTCGTGATATTTGTAATTGAAATTGTGATGTTGCCAACAACAGGAATCAAATTTGCCGGAATAACAAAAGCTCCAGTTCCTGTTGCAACTTTAAAAAAAGCTTGCTGCGCAACGGCTATATTACTGTCTAATAGATTATAAACAATACTGTAATTCCCCTCGGTTAAATTTGTGTCCCCTGAGATTTTTACCGTAGCATCATTGCCTTTACAAATTGGGCCAATCGTCAAGGTTGCATTATTGATTTTTGGTAATGGAAAAACATTTAAAATATCAGAAATAGAACCTATTATACTTTTGCAAGCTCCTAAACTGCCTACCCTTGCAAGATCTAATATACGAATCGTATAACTGCCAATTTGCGGAAAATAAAGTCGATTTATACTAAAGATCAAAGCTCCATTATCGAAATTCGCAATAATGGTAATTGGTTCAACAACTTCTGAAATAGTATAGGTTACAAAATAACTTCCATTTGTCATTTTTTGAATTCCTTGATTCAAAACAGCATTATAGGTTGCTGTAGCAACTTCGTTTTCACATATGTCAGAATTTACTACTAATCTAGCGCCAGTTAAATCAAGCTGTTTTTCTATGATGATTGTTACCGCTGCAGTTTTAATTTCACAAATGGGATTTGAAGGCAAAACAGAATAAATGAACTTATACGCTCCATTACCTAAAGTAGTATAGATATGACGAACATCAATTGTAGAATCAAAAGAGCTTGACAATTCTGAGGTACCAGAGACCTCCATCCATTTACCATTTGCATCTTCTCCAATCAATATATCATTTAAGTTTAAATTGGTATTAAAGGTTAAATAATCAGAATCACACAACAATACAACATTGCCAATCCCGGGATCCGGAGCTCTAAATACGGTTACATTAACAGTTGAAGATTGTGTTGGACACGTTCCTATTGCAGGAATAGTGTAGGTAAAAGAATGTGTTCCTAAACCTGCCTTAGTTGCATTAAGAAAGTTATCCGTTAATGCCCGTGTTCCATCATTATCTGACCAAGTTCCATTAGATTGAGGGCTAAGAAAATTTCCATTAAAACCCTGGAATAAATTAAACTTAAGGTCATCACTACAAGCAGAAACATTAGGACTTGATATTCCAGAATAACCACCGATTATCACTGTTATGGTAGCAGAATCTTTGCATCCTATACCGTTATCAACAGTATAAGTATAAGTGTAAACGCCACTTTTATTGATCATTTGAGCGTTTAAAATTCCCGTAGAAACGTTTAATCCTCCAGAAAAAAAATTATCTTTCCAAATACCACCTGTAGTATAAGTTCCCAAAAGACTAAAAAGGTTAATCGATCTACTATTTGGATCCGTAATATTGCAAACAGTTATACTATTATCGCTTCCTGCACATTGTGCATTACTATTTATTGCAGAAAAAAATAACAAAAGGAGAATGATATAATGTAAAAAGTTAGCTTTGGTAGAGAAGAGTATTTTTAAAGTCATAAAAATTCCTTAATTTTAAATCCAAATTTAAACTATTTCCTCACTAAATTTTATAAATACTATAATTATTAAATAAACCAATGAATTCTCTTTACCTTAAAATATAATTGTAAAATAATTATGAAAAAAAGACACTTGAAACCAAACACGAACTTTTGATTTGTGGTCGTTTTCATAATTATGTTTTTTTATGCAGCATTATTTCCGGACTAGACAACATTAAACAAAAAAAGCCCCGCAAATTGCGGAGCTTTCTATATTTAAAAAATCAAGAAATTATTTTTTCTCTGACTTTTCCATTTTAGCTTTCAATGCTGCTAATACATCATTGTTATCACCTAAAGTTGCAGCTGCTGCATTAGTAGATGTTGAAGCTGATGAAGTATTTTCAGTAGCTGTTTTCACATTTTTCTCTTCTTCTTCACGGAAGATAGCTGTGTGAGAGGCAACAACTCTTTTGAATTCTTTGTTGAATTCAATTACTTTGAAATCAGCTGATTCTCCTTTTTTCAATTTCTTACCATCTTCTTTTTCAAGGTGACGAGTAGGAATGAAAGCAACGATATCATCTCCGAATTCTACAGTAGCTCCTTTGTCAACGATTTCAGAAATTTCACCTGTGTGGATAGTTCCAACTGCGAAAGAATCTTCATATTGATCCCAAGGATTAGCAGTAGTTTGTTTGTGACCTAAAGATAATTTACGTCCTTCAACATCTAATTCTAATACTACTACATCAAGTTTCTCACCAACATTTACAAATTCAGATGGGTGTTTGATTTTCTTAGTCCAAGATAAGTCAGAGATGTAAATTAATCCATCAATTCCTTCTTCTAATTCTACGAAAATTCCAAAGTTTGTAAAGTTTCTAACGATACCTGAATGTTTAGAACCTACAGGATATTTAGAAGTTATATCAGTCCAAGGATCTTGAGACAATTGTTTGATACCTAATGACATTTTACGGTCATCTCTATCTAATGTTAAGATAACAGCTTCAACAACATCACCTACTTTTACGAAATCTTGAGCAGAACGTAAATGAGTAGACCAAGACATTTCAGAAACGTGGATTAAACCTTCCACACCTTCAGCAACTTCGATGAAAGCACCGTAATCAGCGATTACAACTACTTTACCTTTTACTTTGTCTCCAATTGCTAATTTAGCATCTAGAGCATCCCAAGGGTGCGCGTTTAATTGTTTCAATCCTAATTGTATTCTTGTTTTCTCATCATCGAAATCAAGGATTACAACATTTAATTTTTGGTCTAATTCAAGAACTTCACTTGGGTGGTTAATACGACTCCAAGAAAGGTCAGTAATGTGAATCAATCCATCAACTCCACCTAAGTCAATAAACACACCATAAGAAGTAATGTTTTTAACAACACCTTCTAATACTTGTCCTTTTTGTAATTGACCGATGATTTCTTTTTTCTGGATTTCGATATCCGCTTCAATAAGCGCTTTATGAGAAACAACAACATTTTTGAATTCGTGGTTAATTTTTACCACTTTGAATTCCATCATTTTGTTTACATATACATCGTAGTCTCTAATTGGCTTAACATCAATTTGAGATCCTGGTAAGAAAGCTTCAATTCCGAAAACGTCAACGATCATACCACCTTTAGTTCTGCATTTTACAAAACCATTAACGATTTCTCCTGTTTCGTTAGCCGAAATAACTCTATCCCATGATTTGATAGTACGTGCTTTTCTGTGAGATAACACTAATTGACCTGTTTTATCCTCACGGATGTCAATTAATACTTCAACAGTATCACCTACTTTTAATGCTGGGTTGTAACGGAATTCGTTCAATGAAATAACACCTTCCGATTTTGCGTTGATATCAACGATAACGTCTCTATCTGTAATTCTAACAACTGTACCATCAACCACTTCTTCTTGATCCGTAGCGATAAATGTTTTTGAAACTAGTTCTTCGAATTCTAATAAGTTTTTCTCATCAACAGCATCAATACCTTCTTCGAAATTGTGCCAGTTAAAATTTGCTAAAAACTCTTCTTGTGATTTTACTTGTTCAGACATGCTGATTAAAAATTTGTATTCTGTATTCTCTCGAGTTTCTTAATGTGCTAGAAAACAACAGAAGTTGTTTGTATAATTAATTGATACCTAAAGGAAACTCTTATTCACCAAAAGGTCTGCAAAAGTAACACTTTTATATCAAATGACAAAATATTTACGTGTAGATAATAAGCAACAAGCCAAAAGATAATTATCTGATAATCAGCATCCTTTCTTTTAACTATTCGAATCGAATTATTGGGGCATTTTTAGAGCCAAAATTCCCGCTCTCGCCTTTATCTCTCCACTGCGCTACGAGGATATCGGCTCTATCGGGGATAGTTAGGTTTTATGGCGATTTTTCAGCACTAAAAAACCCGATATCTATAAAAGTTATCGGGTTAAATTTATAAGAAAAAGTATTTTAGTGATTAATTTCTCCCAAAACTTTTGGCCCAAATTTATCTTTAAAAACAAAAGGAAAAATTATGGCAAGAACTAAAGCATACGCTGCAAAAGTGATCCAGATATGAAACCAGTCTTTACTTCCATCAGCCATAGTAAAATATTTTTGAATAATATAACCACTCGCAAAACTACCAATTAAGGCGCCAAAACCATTAACCATCATCATAAACATACCTTGAGCACTTCCTCTAATTTTTGAATCCGTTTGTGTTTCCACAAACAAAGAACCTGAAATATTAAAAAAGTCAAAAGCCATTCCGTAAACGATACATGACATAATAATCATCCAAAGACCATCCGATGGATTTCCAAAAGCAAACAGTCCAAAACGCAATACCCAAGCCAGCATACTAAACAGCATAACATATTTAATACCAAATTTTCTCAGGAAAAATGGAATTGCCAATATAAATAAGGTTTCTGAAACTTGTGAAATCGACATGATTATTGCAGGATATTTAACCGCAATAGTATCTTTATAAGCATCAACCGTACCGAAATCATGGATATAAGTATCTCCATAGGCATTAGTCAATTGCAAAGCAGCTCCTAATAACATTGAAAAGATAAAGAAAATAGCAAATTTTTGTTGTTTAAACAATTCAAAAGCATTCAGTCCCAAAGCTTGTGTAAAAGAAGCACCTTTTTCTCCTTTACACATTGGAGGACATTTAGGAAGTGTAAATGCATAAATTCCTAATAGTATAGAAACGAAACCTGCAATGTAAAATTGATTTGCAGAAGTTTCATTATGCGTTAAACTAACCACCCAAAGTGCAACAATAAAACCTATGGTTCCCCATATTCTGATAGGCGGATAATCTTTTACCACATCCATATCTTTTGCAATTAATGCATTATAAGCAACCGTTATTGATAAGGAAATTGTAGGCATATAGAAAAACATATTCGCTAACATAACCCAGAAAAATGTGGTCGGATTATCAACTTGCGGCAAATAAAATAAGGCTATTGCACCAAAAAAATGAAGCAAACCATATAATTTTTCCGCATTTATAAATCGGTCTGAAATAATTCCTGTTAAAGCGGGCATAAAAACCGAAGAAATTCCCATTGTCGAAAATATAATTCCAAACTCAGTTCCAGACCAATGTTTGTTATTAAACCAATACGCCCCAATAGTAAGTAACCACGATCCCCAAATAAAAAACTGAAGAAAGTTCATTAAAACCAATCTATTTTTAATTCCCATAAGTTGAGTTGTATTTTTATTTTTAAAAATTAACAGGGCGTAAATCTAGTATTAAAAAAGAGATTTCCAAAAAATTATATCGTTTTAGTACTATCATTTACTAAATCTAAAACAATTTGAAATTGTTCTTCGCGGTTCAGATAAGAATTATCAATTTCTATTGCGTCTTCCGCCTTTACTAATGGCGAGTCAACTCTATGAGTATCAATATAATCCCGCTCTTCCACATTTTTCAAAACAGCGTCATACGTCACATCATCACCTTTTTGCTGCAATTCATCAAAACGTCGTTGTGCTCTTGTAGTTGCGCTTGCTGTCATAAAGATTTTTAGTTCTGCATCCGGAAAAACAACAGTCCCAATATCTCTGCCGTCCATCACAATTCCTTTGTCTTTACCCATTTCCTTTTGTTGTTCCACTAATTTGGAGCGAACTTCAGAAACTTCAGCAACCTTGCTGACAAAACTGGAAACTTCAATTGTTCTAATTGCTGTTTCTACATTCACGTCATTTAAATACATTTCGGCAAAACCCAAATCAGGATTGAATTTGAATTGCAGTTTTATAAACGGCAAACTATTTATTAATGATTGTTTATCAAAAGAATCTGCATTTATGTATCCGTTTTGCATGGCAAAAAAAGTTACGGCACGATACATCGCTCCCGTATCTACATATACGTATCCTAAATGTTTGGCGAGTTGTTTCGCTAAAGTGCTTTTTCCAGTTGAAGAGAATCCATCTATCGCGATAGTAATTTTTTTATCCAAAATGATATTATTGTAAGTTAATAGTTAATCCAAATAAGCTCGTATTTCCTGCTAATGTATATCTCGAATACGAATAATTAAATTTTAATTTGTTCATTTTTAGTCCAAAACCAACTGAAATCCCCGAGAAATTCCGTTGTTCCTCAAGCCTTAATTCTTCCGCTCTTCGAAAATTATATCCCAGACGCAAATTAAATGCTTTTTTAGGAAAAAGCTCTACTCCCACAATTACGTGACGTAAAGCATTATTTATTGTTGAAACCTTTTCCTCAGTAGAACTTCCATCAATGGATGATTGCGCTCTTACAGGATTAGAAAAAGCAAGATTCCATTGTTGCAAATTTTCTAAAGTAAGATGCCATCTTATAGGCACATTATCTAATTCCTGAGAAACACCTGCAATAATTTCTAATGGCAATTTTTCTTTTGTACCGGAATAAGTGGTGAATTGTGTGCCTATATTTCGTATGGATAAACCCCAATTTACATCGTTTTTTTCGTCAATAAAAAGAGCACCTATATCAATTGCACCACCAAGTGAACTATAACTTTCTAAAGTTGAAGATATTAACTTTGCGTTAGCGCCTAAATGAATAGTAGTAGTTGGGATGTTATAGGCATAACTGAGCGAAAGGGCAATTTCACTTCCGGTAAATTCTGATGTAGGCTGACCATTTTCGTCATAACCCTCAAAATTACCATAATTCACATAATTCACACCAGCCTGAAAAGTTTGCAAATGCCGATCGTAAGTGTAAGCATAAGAAGCGGTCCCATAAGTCACTTCTTTATAATAGCTTCCATAATTCAAAGCTAAATGATTGTCCATCTCTACATTCAATGTTGCGGGATTAAAATTGACAAGATTTACATCTTCGTCATATATTGTAATCGTTTTTCCTCCCAACGCCGCTTGTCGAGGAGATGTAACTAAATTTAAAAACTGATAAATATACTTCCCTCCTATCTGACTGTGGGACACAGAACAAACTAAAAATAAAGAGAATAATAAAAGTTTTTTGAGCATGCTTGAATAGCTGTTTTTGTATAGTAAATCGCAAGTGCGAAGATAAAATTATAATATAAATATAATCCTGTTTTTAGACCTAAGTTTTAGATTAAAACGGAATTAAAATAAAAATTCCAAGTTCAAAACTTAAAAATTAAGCAATGAACTTGGAATTCAAATTATACAAAAAAAGGTTTTACAATACTTTTGCGTTTTTAACTTTCTGATCAGTCAAAGCAAATTTCAATACTTCATTCATTTCCTTCACATAATGAAAAGTTAGCCCCTCAAGATATTCCGGTTTTATTTCATCAATATCACTTTTATTATCCTGACATAAAATAATTTCTTTGATGTTTGCTCTTTTAGCAGCCAATATCTTTTCTTTAATTCCACCTACAGGCAACACTTTTCCTCTCAATGTAATTTCCCCAGTCATAGCCATATTTTTCTTCACTCTCTTCTGCGTAAAAAGCGAAACTAATGAAGTCAACATTGCAATTCCTGCACTTGGTCCATCTTTAGGAGTAGCTCCTTCCGGAACGTGTAAGTGAATATTATATTTTGACAATATCTCTGAATCTAGTCCTAACAATTCGGTATTGGCTTTAATATATTCCAATGCAATTGTTGCTGATTCTTTCATTACTGTTCCTAAATTCCCAGTAATAGTCATTGTACCTTTTCCAGGAGAAAGTAACGATTCAATGAAAAGAATATCACCACCAACAGAAGTCCAAGCTAAACCTGTTACTACTCCGGCAACATCATTATTTTCGTATTTGTCTCTTTCTAATCTAGCAACACCAAGTGATTTAATTATATCCTGATCCGTAACCTTCTTGTTATATTCCTCTTCCATTGCAACTGATTTTGCTGCATTACGAATTACTTGAGCAATTTTAGCTTCTAGACCACGAACTCCAGATTCACGAGTATATCCTTCTACAATTTTTTCTAATTGTTTTTTTCCAATAGTCAAATCTTTAGAAGTCAAACCGTGTTCTTTCAATTGTCTTGGAAATAAATGCTGACGTGCTATTTCTACTTTTTCTTCAATAGTATAACCTGACATATTGATGATTTCCATCCTGTCTTTCAAAGCAGGTTGAATAGTAGCCATATTATTGGAAGTGGCAATAAACATGACTTTTGACAAATCATAACCCATTTCTAAGAAATTATCATAAAATGAATTATTTTGTTCTGGGTCTAAAACTTCCAATAAAGCAGAAGATGGATCACCGTGACTGCCGTTTGATAATTTGTCAATTTCATCCAAGACAAAAACAGGATTTGATGTTCCCGCTTTTTTCAAACTTTGAATTATTCTACCCGGCATCGCACCGATATAGGTTTTTCTATGTCCGCGAATCTCTGCTTCATCACGTAAACCTCCCAATGAAATTCTGACATATTTTCTACCCAATGCTTCGGCAATTGATCTTCCTATCGAAGTTTTTCCAACTCCCGGAGGTCCTGTCAAACAAATAATTGGAGATTTCATATCATTTCGCAATTTTAAAACTGCTAAATGTTCGATCATTCTTTTCTTGACATCTTCAAGACCAAAATGATCTCGATCGAGAATTTTTTGTGCTCGTTTTAAATCGAAATTATCTTTTGAAAACTCATTCCACGGCAAATCTAAAAACAACTCTAAATAGTTTCTTTGGATTCCAAAATCAGGCGCCTGCGGATTCATTTTACGCATTTTAGCCAATTCCTTATCGAAATGCTTTTTCGTTTTTTCGTCCCATTTTTTTGATTTAGCTTTAAAGGTCATTTCATCCATTTCCTCTTCCTGTGAAACGCCACCCAATTCTTCTTGAATGGTTTTCATTTGTTGGTGAAGGAAATATTCGCGTTGCTGTTGGTCTAAATCAAAACGAACTTTAGATTGAATGTCGTTTTTTAATTCGAGCTTTTGCAACTCGATATTCATATAACGTAATGTCTCTAAGGCTCTTTCTTTCAATTCATTAATTGCCAGTAAATCTTGTTTTTCTTTAACAGACAAATTCATGTTTGAAGTAACAAAATTGATCAAAAACGATTGGCTTTCAATATTTTTTATTGCAAAAGTTGCTTCCGTTGGAATGTTTGGGCTTTCTTTAATAATTTGAATGGCTAATTCCTTAACTGAATCAAGAATTGCTACAAACTCCGTGTCGTGTTTTGCAGGTCTTTTTTCTGAAACTTCCTTAATATTTGCGGTAATATATGGATTTTCCGAGACAACACTGTCAATTTCAAAACGCTTTTTCCCTTGAAGAATTACTGTTACGTTTCCGTCAGGCATCTTTAAAACACGTAGTATTTTAGCTACAGTACCTATTTTATGGATGTCATCAGTTGTAGGATCTTCATCCTGCTCATTTTTTTGAGCTACAACACCTATGATTCTGCCAGCTGCATTGGCATCATTAATTAATTTTATGGATTTATCACGTCCAGCCGTAATAGGAATCACAACGCCAGGAAACAAAACCATGTTACGCAACGGTAAAATAGCCAACGATTGAGGCAATGCCTCATTATTCATCTCCTCCTCGTCTTCAGGAGTTAATAATGGTATTAAATCTGCTTCAGTATCAAATTCTTGAAGTGACAGATTGTCAATAGTAAGTATTTTATGATTTGACATATATTTATTTAAGTCTTTTTGTCATTAAAAATTTTCATTTGCCAAGCAAATATAAGATATCATAGTATTAATTTAAATAAAATCGTTGTATGACACTAATAATTTGTACAACCCTAAAGAGACAATCATTATGCCAAAGTGAAAGCAAAATTAATTCTATCTTCCTACAAATAAAGAAAAAAGCATAACAAATATTTAAAGAAAAATCTATTTCCTCACAGCATAATTAAAACAAAAAATAATGAAATCTATTATGAATTTATATTAGCAAGATGGTATTAAAATCCGAAGAAAATTTTGCTTTTTATTAATTTAAAAACACCTTTTTTTGGCACTCTTTTTAATAAAACACCTTTTCTTATTTAATAATAATTATATACTACTCTTTTTCGTCTTCATTTTTACTCATAAAACTAAGAGCAATATAACCCAATACAAAGAAAATCGCCAATATAAAAATTGAATTCCTAATCGAATTTGTAATTGAAGCTACAAATCCAAAAATAAAAGTACCAACTACGATGGCAATTTTTTCAGTAACATCAAAAAAACTAAAGTAGGTAGCGTGATCTTCCGTTTCAGGCAATAATTTTGAATAGGTAGAACGTGATAAGGATTGGATCGCTCCCAAAACCATTCCTATCATTCCTCCCAGAGCATATATTTGGATATCAATATATATACTTTTAGCATCTAAAAAGTACACTGTAAACCAAATAAATGCCCAAATTGCAATAGTCAGTTTTAGTGTTTTTATATTTCCAATTTTCTCTGATATTCTTGAAAATAAATAAGCTCCAAAAATAGCGATTACATTTATTAATAAAATTATAATGATTAATTTACTAGTGGTAATTCCCAATTCTTTTTTAAAAAAAATACCAGCCAGTAATATCATTGTTTGTACACCTATGCTGTAAAGAAAAAAAGCCGTTAAGAATTGTTTTAATTTTGTTAGTTTATTTATACTTTTTGAAACAACTTTAAGCTCTCTTAATCCTTTAAAAATATAATCTTTTTGGGGTTTTTTATGAAATACATTATTAGGTAAATAATAAAAAGTCACTTGGGCAAAACCAATCCACCAAATACCAACAGATAAAAACGAAATTCTCGCCGGTAAAGAAGAATCTGTTATCCCATACCATTGAGGCATCATAACCATCGTCAAATTAAATGCCAATAAAATTACAGAACCAAAATAACCATACATAAATCCTTTTGCACTTACTCGATCATGTTGTTCTGGAAAAGCAATTTCTGGCAAATAAGAATTATAAAAAACAATACTTCCCCAAAAGCCAACACTGGCTAAAATGGTACCTAAAATTCCAATCCACAATGTGTCCTGTCCCTTAAAAAAGAATAAACTCATGACTGATAACGAACCCAAGTAACAAAAAAACTGCATAAATCGTTTTTTGTTACCGGTATAATCAGCAATTCCAGACAATATTGGTGATAATAGCGCGACTACCAAAAATGAGAATGATAAAGAATAAGATAACAAAGTTGAATTAATGAATTCTGTTCCAAAAAAATGAACAATACCATTGTTTCCGCTTGTTACCGTTTCATAATAAATAGGAAAAACAGCTGTCGAAATTACCAAACTATAAACGGAGTTAGCCCAATCATAAAAAGCCCAAGCGTTAATAAGCTTTTTATCTCCTTTTTGTAATCCTCTCATATTTCATTTTTTTATGATACGAATTTATTTATTTTTTGTTTAACATTACACAAAACGGGATGAAATCGTACATTAATAATTCGTTATCATAAGTATGCCGTTAGGATAAACCAAAAAAAGCTATTCTAAAAAAGAATAGCTTCTGTATAAAATTAGATGTACTAATTAATATGATTATTATCTGTAAATAATTCCAACTTTTGCAGCTGTTGCTTTAGCTTCAGGAATTAATGCTTTCAAATTCGCAATTCGGGTAGCATCAGACGGGTGTGTACTAAGGAATTCCGGTGGAGCCTGACCATTTGATTTTGCCGCCATTCTTTGCCAAAAGACAATCGCATCATCTGGGTTATATCCTGCAATTGCCATAAGTGTAAGTCCTATTTTATCAGCTTCACTTTCATGACTCCTGCTAAATGGAAGCATTACTCCAACTTGAGAGCCTAATCCATAATATTGCTGCCACATTTGTTGATTTTCGGCACTTTGGCTTCCTGTTGCAACGGCAACTCCAACCGCTCCTAATTGTTGCAATTGAGCAGCACTCATTCTTTGTGCACCATGATTTGCTAAAGCATGAGAAACTTCATGTCCCATCACAGTCGCTAAACCTGTATCATCTTTAGTAATAGGTAATATTCCGGAATAAACAACAATTTTACCTCCTGGCATACACCAAGCATTCACTTCTTTATTATCTATTAATTTGTATTCCCAGCGATAGTCGTTTAAATATTGGTTTTGTCCTAAATAGGTCAAATATTTTTCGGCTGCTGCTTTAATCCTCATTCCTACAGTTTCAACTCTTTTTGCATCGGCTGTTCCTGTAATTACTTTGTTTTCTTTCAAGAAAGTGCCATATTGTTGAAATGATGATGGAAACAACTCACTGTTTGAAACAAAATTTAGACTTTTCTTTCCTGTAAGAGGATTTGTAGCACAGGAATAAATTAGTCCAAGCGCAAAGACTCCTAATAATAAGTATTTTTTCATGATTTTTAAGTTTAATTTAGTATACAAAAATACAAATAATTATGAATTTTTCTCTTATATAATTAAATTCAAAAGTATCAACTTTTTTGTTTATTCACCAATAATGTGCAACTCTGTAAATTCTTTATCTATTATTAAATAATTATCGTCTTCAAATGATTTATGATCGAATGAAATTTTTACATTATCAACTTCAATAGTGCTTATCTTAAATGGCAACCCAATTAAATTTATTTTATACTTAGAATACGGAGTATCATATTTTCCTTCTTTATGCAATTGAATGATTAATTCTTTCTCTTTCCCAGTTGTTTGAAAAGATAAAAAGCTATATCGTCCTTTTTTATAATCATATCCATCTTGAGCATCCTCATAAACTACGGATTTTTCTTTTCCTTCTTTATAATAAATCTCCAATGACAGCTCGTCAAATTCTAGCTCACCTACGTACTGCTGTACAGGATATTTAGGAATTACCGAACCCGCTTTTACAAAAAGTGGTATTTGATCGAATTTTGTGTCTATCCAAACTTCTTTCCCTCCTTTTACTTCTTCGTTTGTCCAATAATTATACCATTGTCCACGAGGAATATACATTCTTCTTCCTAAAGCATTTGGCTCTAAAATAGGGCAAACTAAAATTTGGTTTCCAAAAACAAACTCGTCATTTCTATAATGTGTTTGAATATCCTCTTGATCATAATATACCAAAGGTTTCAGCATAGGAATTCCTTCTTCAATATATTGCCAAAACATCGTATATAGGTACGGTAACAATTGGTAACGTAAGTTGACAAACTTCCTTGTAATATCAATAACTTCCTCGTCAAATGCCCAAGGTTCCTGGTTACCGTGATCACCAGAAGAATGTGTTCTGCAAAAAGGATGAAAAACGCCTAATTGAATCCAACGTGCATATAATTCACCGGAAGGCTGCTCTGCAAATCCACCAATATCAGATCCTGTGAAACCCATTCCTGAAATAGACATCCGTTGTACTTGAATATTGGCAATCCATAAATGTTCCCAAGTTGCTACGTTATCTCCTGTCCAAGAGGACGTGTATCTTTGCGCACCAGAATAAGCAGATCTTGTTATGATAAAAGGTCTTTTTGGGTAAGAAAATCTCTTTACACCATGATAAGTGGCTCTTGCCATTTGTGTTCCATAAATATTATGGGCTTTTCTATGACTACACGGATTTCCATCATAATCATGACGAACATCCATTGGAAATGTTTTGTTTGGAACCTCCATAACGGCGGGCTCGTTCATATCATTCCACACTCCTTTTACACCAATATCCGAAATTAATTCTTTAAATAACCCTGCCCACCACTCTCTAACTGCTGGGTTTGTATAATCCGGAAAGTTACATTCCCCCGGCCACACTTTTCCTTTCATATAAGGACCATCTGCTCTTTTGCAGAAATAATCTTTTTCTAAAGCTTCTTTATAAACAGAGTATTCTTTGTCAATTTTTATTCCAGGATCAATAATTACAACGGTCTTGAAACCATCTTCCATAAGCTCACTCACCATTCTTTTTGGATCAGGAAAATATTCTTTATTCCAAGTGAAACAACGAAAACCCTCCATATAATCAATATCCAAATAAATTGCATCACAAGGAATTTTAAGTTCTCTAAATTTAGCTGTTACTTCTTTTACGTTGCTTTCCGGATAATAACTCCATTTGCATTGATGATATCCCAGTGCCCAAAGCGGTGGCAATTCTGGTTTACCAGTCAAATGTGTATATGTAGTGACAACATCCTGCATTTCTGGTCCGTAAATGAAATAGTAATTCATTTCACCACCTTCAGCCCAATAACTGGTTACATTTCTTCTTTCGTGACAAAAATCAAAATAAGTGCGAAAGGTATTGTCAAAGAAAATTCCGTACGATTGTTTGTTTTGCAATCCAATATAAAATGGAACTACTTTATATAATGGTTCTTGATCTTTTTGAAATGCATATTGATCCGTAGCAAAATTTTCCAGTCTTTTCCCTTTCAAATTTAATTGCGTCGCTTTGTCTCCAAGTCCGTAAAAGCATTCACCATCTTTGGAAGCCTTACTCATTTTTACGATATTCCCACCGTATTCATAGCTTTCTTCCCAATGGAAACCCAATTCATCCTCTAAAATAATAGTACCCTCCAAATCAAAAATAGATAATCTCATATCTGCTTTTTGAATTCTACATTGTACTTTACTGGTTTTTATCTGATAATAATCCGCAACTTCAGAAACTTCAAGAAAGTTATATCCATGAGAATGACTTTTATCAATAGCATAGGAAAAATCATTACTGAAATATCCTTTTGTAGTAAATCTAAAACGGATTAGACTATCTCTTAATACGGTCACTTTTAGTATAACACTATTATCAGTGTGAAAACTTATTGAATCTACTTCATGCTCAAATGAAACTATTTTTGTAGGATATAAATCCCCTTTATATTCTAATTCTGTATTTGTAATCATTTTGTATCTGAATTAATTATAGTAGGTTTTTGGTGTTCAAAATTACAAAAAATACTTCGTAAGCACGTGTATATCTGATGCTTATTAACGAAAACGTTGTAGTTATTTAACAATGAGACTATGAGATAAAGAGAGATTAGTTTTGCTTTTTGGCATGGAATTTTATACACTTAAAGGGTTGAGATTTGGACTTAATTTTATTTAGGACAATTGATTGTAATGTTCGTTTAGAAATACAAATTTGCCTTCTGACATTATATTTTTAACATTAAAGTTTACAAGAATTCCTTTTGGTGCTTTTGCGATTTTCATTTGACTAATTAGTTTTGTTTTAAAATAGGGAATAATCTCTTCAACTGCTTTTAATTCTAGCATAATACAATTTTCCACAAACAAATCACATCTAAAATCAGTTGTTAAATTTAAATCTTTGTTGTTAAAATCAAATGAAGCTTCAGAAGTAAAACTAATATTTCTCAATTTTAATTCGTGGGCCAAACATTTATGATAAATGCTTTCTATCAAACCAGGACCAAGATTCTTATGAACTTCAATTATTGAAGCAAAAATTTCATAACTTAAATCATCTACAAATTCTTTTGTAACCATAGGAATATCATTTTGTATTCGATTTTTAACAACGATTTTTAGAGATTAAGAGCTAATTTAATTAGTTCAGGATTTATGGTCTTAGTTTTTTTTATAAAAATCTATTTATTTTGACTATCTCTTAATCTCAAAATCTCTTTGTTAAAAAATCAATTTATATTTGTTTAAAACAAATTACCCAATTTTAAATACAGTAATACTCAAAGGTGGCAAAAGCAATTCAGTTGAATAATCTCTTCCGTCATAAGGCATTGCTTCAATTAATAGTTTTTTAGGGTTTAACACTCCACTTCCACCATAAATTGTCGCATCACTATTAAAAATCTCTGTTAATTTCCCTTTTTTTTGTAAACCAATACGATAATTAGGGCGAACAACTTGAGTGAAATTGCAAACTACAATAACATCTTCTTTTGGGTTATTTCCTTTTCGAATGAATGACATTACCGCATTTTGATGATCAGAGTAATTAATCCATTCAAAACCTTCAGGACTAAATTGTTTTTCATGCAAAGCAGGTTGTGTTTTGTACAATTTATTCAAATCAGTAATCAATTTTTTGACACCTTCGTGAAAAGGATATTGCAACAAATGCCAATCCAAACTTCCTTCAAAATTCCATTCGCTGCTTTGTCCAAATTCACTCCCCATAAACAATAATTTTGTTCCCGGATGCATAAACATATACCCATACAGTAATCTTAGGTTTGCAAATTTCTGCCATTCGTCTCCAGGCATTCTACCTGCTATAGATTTTTTTCCGTAAACGACTTCATCATGAGAAAGTGGCAACATAAAATTTTCAGAAAAAGCATAAGTCATTGAAAAAGTCAAATCATTTTGATGGTATTTTCTGTAAACTGTATCTTTTTTAAAATAATCCAAAGTATCATGCATCCAACCCATCATCCATTTCATTCCAAACCCTAATCCACCAACGGATGTTGGTCTCGAAACCATAGGGAAAGAGGTGCTTTCTTCAGCAATGGTTTGCACTCCCTCAAAATTTGAATAAACAGCTTCGTTGAATTCTTTCAAAAAACTAATAGTATCAAGATTTTCTCTTCCTCCGTAAATATTTGGTTCCCATTCGCCTTCATTTCTGGAATAATCCAAATACAACATAGAGGCTACAGCATCAACACGAAGCGCATCAGCATGGTAATGTTGCAACCAAAATAAGGCATTACTTATCAGAAACGAACGAACTTCATTTCGTCCATAATTAAAAACTAAACTTTTCCAATCAGGATGATAGCCTTTTCTACGATCAGGATGTTCAAATAAGTTTGAACCATCAAAAAATCCTAAACCATGTGCATCATCAGGAAAATGAGAAGGAACCCAATCCAGAATTACTCCAATTCCAGCCTCGTGTAATTTATCTATTAAAAACATAAATTCCTGCGGGTTTCCAAAACGAGAAGTTGGTGCAAAATACCCCACTAATTGATAGCCCCAAGACGGATCGTACGGATATTCCATTATTGGCATGAACTCCACGTGAGTAAATCCGGTTTCTTTTATATAATTTACTAAATCTTCCGCAAATTCCAGATAGGTTAGAAAACGATTGCCATCAGCATGACGTTTCCATGAACCTAAATGTACTTCATAAACGGAGTAAGGATTGTCCAGACCGTTGTGGTTTTGACGCGTTTCCATCCAGTTTTTATCTTTCCATTTATACTCTAAATCCCAAACTACTGAAGCGGTATGTGGTGGTTTTTCGCAATAAAAAGCAAAAGGATCTGCTTTCTCTGTAATAATTCCTCCATTATTAGATTGTATCTTATATTTATAGGTTGACCCTTTTTCTACATTGGGTATGAACCCTTCCCAAATTCCTGAAGAATCCCAACGAACTTCCAACAAATGTTCGCCTTGTGTCCAAAAATTAAAGTCACCAACTACAGAAACGGACTGAGCCGTGGGCGCCCAAACTGCAAAATATACACCTTTGACCCCATCAACCTCAATAAGATGTGCACCTAGTTTTTCGTAAAGTCGGAAATGTTTCCCAGCTTTAAATAAATCAATATCAAAATCTGTAAAAAGGGAATGCGAGATAACTTTACTCATATAACAATTGTCTAATTCTATTTAACGAAAAACAGAATATTAATTTTAATAAAAAAACAGTTTCGTACTCTACTTTATGATATAATTGTCAGGTATAACTGCACCTTTTTTGATAACAACAATTCCGTCTTTAATGGCATACAATTCATTCGAAAAATCTTCTAAATGACTACCACCATGTATATAAACATCATTACCTATCTTACAATTTTTATCAACAAGCGCATTACTTATAAAGCATCTTTCGCCAATTCCTACCAATTGTTTACCATCTTTGATATCTTCATTCATATCATCAATATTCTGATAGAAATCATTACCCATTACATAACTGTTTTGAATTATTGTTCCTTCCCCTATTCTGGATCGAATACCTATCACCGACCTATTAATTTCTTTGGCATTCAAAATACAGCCTTCCGAAATTAATGATCTATCAACTATAGTCTTCTGGAATTTTGAAGGTGGTAACAATCTTGGTCTGGTGAATATTTTATTATCGTTATCAAATAAATTAAATTTCGGTAAGTCATCTGTCAATCCAATATTAGCTTCAAAAAAGGAATCAATATTACCAATGTCAGTCCAATATCCTTCGTATTGGTAACTTAGTATCTTTTTATGACCAACAGCTTGGGGAATAATTTCTTTACCAAAGTCTTTAGTTTCTTTATTTGACATAATCTCGACCAACAATTTTTTGTTAAAAATGTAGATACCCATGGACGCCAAATAGTCTTTCCCTTCGCTTTTCATCTGCTCACTCACATCTGATTTCCAGTCTGGTAAAAGTTCTTTGGCTGGTTTTTCAATGAAGGACTCGATACAACTTTCGGAATTAGTTTTTAAAATTCCAAATTCAGGTGCATCTTTGTCATTTACCGGTAGTGTTGCAATTGTAATATCAGCATCCTTCAAAATATGAGCTTCAAGCATTTCATTAAAATCCATTTGGTACAACTGATCTCCTGAAAGTATCAAGGCATAATCAAAATCATGATTCAAAAAATGAGGCATACATTGTCTTACTGCATCTGCAGTACCTTGAAACCATGTTGGATTATCAGGAGTTTGCTCAGCAGCAAGGATATCAACAAAAGCATGACTAAAAATACTAAAATTATAAGTGTTTTTTATGTGCGCATTTAAAGAAGCAGAATTAAACTGTGTCAATACAAACATTCTATAAATATCTGAATTCATGCAATTTGAAATTGGAATATCAACCAATCTATATTTTCCTCCTATTGGTACAGCTGGTTTTGATCTTGATTCTGTCAACGGATATAATCTGGAACCTTGTCCTCCACCTAAAATAATTGCAATTACATTTTTCTTTTTAGCTTTCATTTCTTGTTAATTATTAGTTTGTACATTTCTATATATTCCTGACAAACACGCTCCCAAGAATGGTCTGTGTTCATTCCTATTTCTCTGATTTTATTTAAATGTTTTTTATCATCATATAAATCTACTGCTCTTTGAATCGAGTAACAAATATCTCCGACACTTGCCTGATCATGGCATATCCCGTTTCCATCATCTCCAAAATCAATCACCGTATCTTTCAATCCTCCTGTTCGTCGGACAATGGGAATTGTTCCGTAACGTAGGGAATACATTTGGTTCAAGCCGCAGGGTTCGACTCTTGAAGGCATCAATAAAAAATCAGAACCTGCGTAAATCAGATGAGCTAATTCTTCATTATAACCAATAAAAGTATTGTAGTTCCCTTTATAATCAGTCAATAAACTATTTAATTGGTCTTCTATTACCGCATTTCCAGATCCTAAAATCAAAATGTTTATTTCTTGAAATTTTTCAGACAATGCAAGCGCCGACGCATGCGGTAATAAATCTCCCCCTTTTTCTTCTAATAATCTTCCAATGAAACTAAACAATGGTTTACTTGGGTCTAAATTAAAGAGATTACACAATTTTTCTTTATTTTCCTGTTTCCCTTTTTCGAAATTTTTAAGCGAATAGTTTTTTTCTAACATTGCATCAGTTGCCGGATCCCAAACTTCTATGTCGATTCCATTCAAAATTCCTTTTGACTTATATCTTACTAAATTGAATAAAGATTCTAAACCATTAGCCGAATAATTTATTTCATTCAAATAATTTGGTGAAACTGTCGTTACAGCCCAGGCACACTTTATTGCTACAGCCAAAGAATTGATACAATTGTCCCATTCTAAAACTTTGACGTGTGCTAAATCAAATTCTGGTAAATAATACAATTTATCAAAACCAAACTGTCCCTGATATAAACCATTATGGATGGTAATCATACTAGGTGTATTTTGTAATTTTTGATATTTATCGCAATACAACATCATGAATGGAATTAATCCGGTATGATGATCGTGACAATTGATAACATCTGGAATCTCGTTTCTACCAATAATCCAATCTAAGGCGGCCATTTGGAAAGACAAAAAGCGTTCAATATCATCTTCATAACCATATACTTCTTTTCGATAAAACAATTCAGGAATTTCTACTAAATAAAGCTCAAATTCTAACTTATCTGTTTGCTCTTTTAGAATATTAAACGAAAAATTAAAATTCCCTAATTTCACATGTCCCCAATGAACACATTCGAACTCATTCTCTTTCCTGAATTTTGTATCATAACAAGGCATAACAACTCTTACACGATGTCCCGCATTATTCTGATATTTTGGTAACGCCCCAACAACATCTGCTAAACCTCCTACTTTTGCCACTGGGTAACATTCTGCACTGATATGAAATATTTCCATTTATGAAATTTTTTGTTCACTAATTATTGCTTAAACAATAGTACATTTAATTACTTTATTAACTTTTAAGTAATCGCTAAGAATTCATTAATTTTTTTAGAAAAAATACTACTTTTATGTTTTTCTAAATTTAGTGAAAAATAAATAAAATAGTATCACCGTTGAAAATTTATTGTAATGACAAAAAAAACTTCTATTCATACTCAATCATTGAAAATTCCTAGATTTATCATACTAACAAGTAAATTTTTCTCTATTATTTCTCCAAAATTGGTAACTTTATTTGCAGCAAAATTATTCACAACGCCTATAAAACATAAAATTCCGAAAAGGGAATTAGAGATGGACCATAAAAGCATTCAAAAATTAATTCCTGTTCCAGCAATCAATAAAGAGGTAATGGTTTATAATTATGGAAAAAGTGATAAGAAAGTATTATTAGTTCACGGATGGTCTGGAAGAGGCACTCAATTATTCAAAATCGCGGATGAATTACTTAAAGCGGGATATTCAACCGTTAGTTTTGATGCACCCGCACACGGAAAATCCCCGGGAAAAACGACTATTATGGTTGATTTTATAGCATCCATTTTAGAGATTGATAAACATTTTGGACCTTTTGAAGCTGCTGTTGGTCATTCATTAGGGGGAATGTCAGTTTTGAATGCCATAAAAAAGGGACTCAAAGTAAATCATGCTGTTGTTATTGGCAGTGGAGATATTGTTCAGGATATTATGGATGATTTTGTGGCAAAATTAGAATTGGATCCGAAAATAAGCACACGTTTACGTCTCTTTTTCGAAAAAAAATATAAGGAAGATATGAATAGTTATTCTGCTTATTTAGCAGCAAAAGAAACTGCTATTCCGGTTCTGGTAATTCATGATAATAATGATCCCGATGTTCCGGTAACAGCAGGAATACACATTCATAAATACTTGCAAAATGGGGAGTTACTTTTAACGGACGGATTAGGACACAGAAAAATTTTGGGTAATCATAAAGTTATTGAAAGAACAGTTCAATTCATTCAAAACAAATAACCTGTTTACAATTATTTAAATGAAATATAAATTTCAGAATCATATCAATAAGAGGTGAAAATATAAAGAATAATATTTTTAATAAAATTAACAAATCATGAAATATCCTTTAGAAAAAACAGAACAAGAATGGAAAGAGCAATTAGGAGAAGAACGCTACAGAATTCTTCGTCAAAAAGGCACTGAATATCCACATACAGGAACCTACAATTTGCATTACGAAAAAGGATCTTACTGCTGTGGAGCATGCGGAGAACCTTTATTTGATAGTAATTCCAAGTTTGATGCGCACTGTGGTTGGCCGTCTTTTGATGAATCAATTCCTGAAAAAGTTGAATATATTTCGGATGTTACACACGGTATGAAACGCACAGAAATACTTTGTGCAAATTGTGGTAGTCACCTTGGGCATGTATTTGATGATGGACCAACTAAAACCGGGCAACGATATTGTGTAAATTCCTTATCCGTGGACTTCAAAGAATAATGCTATGGATTTATTTGGAAACTCAACTGATTGGGCTAAGAAACTAGAGCCTATTCTAACAAAATACAAAGGCAAAAAACATCCGTTAGACCATCATAATTTGTATCAGCTTTTGGTGATGGTGGTCCTATCCGCTCAAGACTCTGACGCCCATATAAATAAAATAGCTCCTGCTTTATTTGAAGGGTATCCTACTATGGCAAGTTTGGCAGTATCAAATTTTGATGCGCTAATTCCTTATATCTCCAATGTCAGGAATTTTGGAAATAAAGCTAAATGGTTACTCGAAATTGCTCAAATTATTAAAAAAGACGAAAATATTCCGCTAACGATGGACGATTTAGTTGCTCTAAAAGGCATCGGACGGAAATCAGCCAATGTAATCATGCGGGAAGCAAAATTACCAGCAGAAGGAATTATAGCCGATTTACACGTCATTCGGGTAGCCCCAAGAATTGGCTTAATTACCGAAACCAAAGATGGCATCAAAGCCGAAAAACAGCTTATGCAAGTGCTACCAAAAGAAATTTGGAGCGAAATTGGAATGGCTATATCATTTCTGGGAAGAGAAATTTGCAGACCACAGCCCAAATGTGAAGAATGCCCAATTAATGAAGTTTGTAATTATTACAATACCGTTTTCAAAAAAGATCCCATTTAGTCAAATCGTATTTGATTAAATGGAATCTTATATAATTATAGCTAAAAATCTCTAAAAAATTACAAACATAACTTATCAATTATTTTAGATACAGCACTTATTTCAGTAGTGTTTTCAATAGTTGGGCCAGCAACCCAAACCGTTTTATAAGTAACTTCAGTGGCGGCTTTAGTGACTGCATTTGATCCTATCATGTATCGAATCATTTTTACCCACTTTTTTAAAGTTTTATTTTTATTTAAAGTTTGTTCTAACCAAGTCTGTTTAGTTCCCACTTTTTTAACATAAGGCGTATTAATAACAGTACAAGGTGTTCCCGATATTTTCTCCGTCAAAACAATATCATTTGCACCATAATCAACACACGCCTGTTTATATTCCTGTGAAACTCCAGATTCAAACGATGCAATAAATGGACTTCCAACAGATACTCCCACTGCACCATAGGATAACATCTTCTCTAATTCTTTTTTAGTACTAACACCACCTGCAGAAATAACAGGTAATGACGTATTTAAATCTAATTCTTTAATCAATTCCTCTGGACCAAGATTACCTCTATGACCACCCGCCAGATTATTGACAGCTATTAAAGCATCCGCACCCAAACTTTCCACTTTTTTGGCAAAAGCCAAGTCGGTAACATCGCAAAAAACTTTAATTCCTACCTTATGAGCTTGATTAATAGTCTCCTCGGGTGACCCCAAAGAAGTAATTATAAAATCTACCCTTTCCTCGCACAATACAGCTAACTGATCTTTGTATTTAATATTCGATTTATTTACAATTAAATTATAACCAAAACTCCCACCAGCGACTTTAGCAGCTCTAAGTTCAATAACTGAAGTACGTAATTCCTCTAATGTGCGATAATTTAATGCAGGAATACAACCCGCAACACCCGATTTCATTCCTTCAATAACCATTTTAGTATTCGAAACTAAAAACATTGGCGCCATAATCAGTGGACGATTAATATTCAGAAGGGAAGTTAGCACAGGTTTTATCATCATTTATAATTTTATTGAAAACAAATATAGCAAAATATACTATGCACGCCTAGTATTTGAAATTAAAACAGAAAATGTGATTATATTCGTAGATGATCTTTCTGAAAAAGGAACCAATCTTCAAGAGTGACCTATTAATTAAATTTCCAAGTATTAAAAAAAACTGAAGGCAAAGTGTGGATTACACTTTACCTTCAATTGATTATTGCTATTTTATAAAAAAGAAAGCTTAAGAGCTGGTTTTACTCGTTTTTTAGAAGCTTGCTCATAAGCAAATCCCAATCCTATCAATTTACCTTCTTCATAAGGTGTTGAAAAAAAGGATAATCCAACAGGCAAATCATAAACCATTCCGCAAGGAACAGTAATATGTGGATATCCACTTGCCGCCGCGGGAGTTGTCAAGGCGTATCCCCAGCGGTCTCCATAAATCATATCGATGCTGCATGCCGGCCCCATTGTTATTCCGCAAATGGCATCTAATTGATTTTCTTTAAAAACTGTATTTAAAATATTTTTACTTCCCTCAAAACTTTTTGCCAATGCATCCACATATATCTTGTCATCTAATCCTTTTTTTGCATCAGAACTTTCCAGTGTTTCTTGCTTAAAATAAGGCATAGCTTTATCTTCATTGCTTTTATTAAAGGCAATTACTTCTTTCAAAGTCTTTACTTTAGCATTGGCTGTAGCCAAATATTTATTTAATCCATCTTTAAATTCGTATTGGAGGACTTCGAATTCGGCTTGACCTAACGCGTTAATTTTATCCAGATAGTCAATTTCGATAATGATAGCACCCTGTTTTTTTAAGAGGTTGACGGCATCTTCTAAAAGTGCATTAATATATTTATTATCGCCTTGTGGTTTTTTCTCAATTCCTATACGCTTGCCCTTCAAAGCGTTTACATCTAAAAACTTCGTATAATCCTTTTGAGCCTTTCCTTTGCTTTCAAGCGTTACAGTATCATCTTGGTCAATTGCAGCCATTGCTCCTAATAAAATGGCAGCATCAGTTACGGTTCTAGCCATTGGCCCTGCAGTGTCCTGTGTTTTTGAAATAGGAATTATTCCAGATCTGCTAACCAAACCTACTGTTGGTTTAATACCTACAACACCATTAACGGAAGCTGGACAAACCACAGAACCATCCGTTTCTGTTCCGACAGCAATTACGCAAAGATTGGCTGACACAGCAGTACCTGAACCCGCACTGGAGCCACATGGATTGTGATCTAAAATATAAGGATTTTTAGTCTGACCGCCTCTGCTGCTCCATCCTGAACACGATTGGGTTGAACGAAAATTTGCCCATTCACTCAAATTGGTTTTACCAATGATTATTGCTCCAGCCTCCCTTAGTTTTTTAACTACAAAAGCATCTTTTGAAGCAATATTCCCTGCCATTGCCAAAGATCCTGCAGTTGTTTGCATTTTATCGGCAGTGTCAATATTGTCTTTTATCAAAACTGGAATACCGTGCAAAGGTCCTCTGCTCTTACCTGCCTTCAATTCTTTATCCATTGCAATAGCAATAATAACTGCATCTGGATTAATTTCGATAACCGAATTCAATTGAGGTCCATTTTTATCGACAGCTTCAATGCGTTTCAAATACAATTGTACTAATTGTTCCGAAGTATATTTTCCGGAAGTTAATTTCTCTCTTAAACTACCGATGGTTTCTTCATCCAGTTCAAAGGCTTCATTAGAATATTCTGTTGATACTGAATCTTCATTCTTTTTGGTGCTGGAGGTGCAACCGGTACCCAAAAGTGTAGTAAACCCTGCTGAAGCAAGAGTTGTCGCAGTTAAAAAAGATCTTCTTTTCATAGATTAATCATGTATTTGGATAACTTTTTATTAAGTCATTCACTAAAGTACTTTATTTTTACTAAATACAATAAATAATCAAATTGAACAAAAGTTAAAGTTTTAGATTCAATTTGGAATGGGAATAGAATTTTTTATCTGATTCGATTATTGATCTTATAAAAAAGAGTTTGAAGTGTGCACTTATTTACTTATTATAATATCTTGATATAAAACTTTTCGAATATTCATCATTCTGTCTATAAGTAGGTCAAATATTTTGTCCTTGTAAATTGACCTATTAATTCGGTAACTAAACTCGTCTAAATACTTCTGAATATGCTCTTTATGAAACCAAGGAAAAGTACTTCTCAACCACGATTTTACTTGATGAATAATAGTATGTAATTCTTTTGAAGATTTTCCTTTGTCACTCTTAATCTGTTTTGTAACTATTCAGCCTGTAATACAGCAATAGTTTTAAAAACGTCCAATATTTTTTGACCGTTTTTAATACAGGTGTCAGTTACCGAACGGATAACCGCATAGATTTGAGCACCATTTTCAGTTTTGAACTGACCGGATACTTTTTGTTTAACTTTTACATTTCTGATCGCTCTTTCCGATGCATTATTGTCAGGAGGTACGTGGAAATGCGCAAGAAAAGTAAGAATATATTCTTTGTGTTTTATCATTGGTTTATGGAATGCACGCAGTTTCTTTTGATTTTCAGGAAGTGGATTTTCTAGTAAAGCTTCTAAAGAGATTCTTATTTTATCCCTTTCTAAGATTGGCTTGTTATATTGCTCTTGGTTTAAATTTTTCTTAAGTTCTATAGCTTCATACAATGTTCTTTAGAAGTTTGTAGCCCAATTGGACTCAAAGCGTTGTTCAAAAAATATAAGTTCTCGCAATAAATGTGCAATGCATAATTGGTGCGTTTTGCATTGGGTTTGAAAATGACTTGCCCAACAATCATGGACTAAAACTGCATCATGAAAACCTTGGGAAAAATTAGTATCAATAGTAGCTGTTCCTCTATTTTTTGAAAACACTACAAATGTAACGAACCTGCTTTGCCAAGTCCAACACCAACCATTTTTGCCATTTACTCTAATACCTGTTTCATCAGTACCAACAACTTTTTCATTCGATACTTTTTGAGCAATTAAATCATATGCGGGTTGTGCTTTTAATGCAAAACCATCCCAGAGATTGCAAATTGTACTTTGTGAAATAGGCAGATTACAAACGTCTTTAAAATATTCGCTCATTCTCTCAAAAGGCAAGTATTGACGAGTATGCATATAGGCAATTGTCGCTTGAATATTAGCGCCGTAACTTATTGTTGCTCTTACATTTTCTGGAAAAACAGACTTGTTTTGATGACCACAAGAGCACGACTTTTTAAAAATTCGATGCTCTGTATATTTTGGAAAAATAACTGGAATTTCAACCACTTGTCTTTTTAAAAGCAACTCTTCTGGCTGGTCGGATAAATCATTTCCGCAAAAATTACAAAAATCAGGTTTGTGATTGATGATTTGATCTGGATTATCAACCATTTTTAGCGTAGTGCCTTTGTGTCCTGGTTGTCCACCCGCTTTTTTGCTAGATTTAGTGCGGAGACTTTGGTTTTTCAAAGGCCTATTCTCATCTTTAGAAGGTGAAACTGAACTATTACGACTGTTTTTTCGATACGTTAAGTCCTCGATTTTATCAAGTAATTTTTCAAATGAATTACCCCGAGCCAGAGCCTCGAGGTATCGTGTTACTCGAAAGTTAAGCGCAGCTGGTTTTTGTTAAACAATTTGTAAACAGTCTTTTCTTCTCTTTGATTTTGAATGTATTTCTGAATTACATTCTCATTTCCATATTGACCCACTGTATTTATATAATATCCACTCGTCCAAAAATTACCACCCCACAATTTACTTTTAACTTCTGGATGCAATCGGAAAATTTCTTTTGCAGTGATACTTTTTACTGTTCTAACAATGATTTCAACAGAAATTTTTGGTACACTCTGTATCAAAAAATGAACGTGTTTTTCATCTGCCCCAATTTCGACAAAATGAATTTCATACCGTTCTGAAATGTTTTTACAAATTTCTACCAAACTTATTTCTACTTCTTCAGACAAAACATTTCTTCGATACTTTACAGGGCAAACTAAATGATAAAGTAACAAACTTTTATTGTGCCGTTTGAAAATATGTTCACTCATCAAACAAATATACTACTCTTTTTCTTGTGACCCCGAGGCAGAGCCTCGAGGAATTCTTTTGATTAAATTTTAATTGAAGTTTTCTAAAAATAAAAAAAACTTCACCAGTACTAAACTAATGAAGTCTCTTTTGTACTCAGAGCGGGACTTGAACCCGCACGAACATTGCTGTTCACTGGATTTTAAGTCCAGCGTGTCTACCAATTTCACCATCCGAGCATTTGTGGTACCTCCAGGGATCGAACCAGGGACACATGGATTTTCAGTCCATTGCTCTACCATCTGAGCTAAGGTACCATTATAATTTTCTTATAATGAAGAAGTATGAATAAAAAACCCCGTTCGTTAGAACGGGGTTTTCAAAGAAAGGCGACGACATACTCTCCCACATAACTGCAGTACCATCTGCGCAGGCGGGCTTAACTACTCTGTTCGGGATGGGAAGAGGTGAGCCCCGCCGCAATAACCACCTTAAGA
>NZ_JBHZPY010000007.1:0-169976 GCF_042787235.1 Flavobacterium zhoui | reverse complement strand
TACTATATTTGACATAGATATTGGTTGTTTAGCGACTTCAAGATACTGAATTTCAGTATCTTGACCAATATCTAATCAATTTATTTTGCTTTAAATAATTACACCCAACGGGTTAAAATGTATTGTAATAATCTATTTCGAAAGTTCCACGAAATATTTATAAAACAACGGGATGGTTTCAATTCCTTTCAGGTAATTGAAAATTCCAAAATGTTCGTTTGGCGAGTGAATGGCATCACTATCAAGACCAAATCCCATCAAAATTGTTTTGCTTTTCAGTTCTTTTTCGAATAAGGCAACAATAGGAATACTTCCTCCTGAACGCACCGGAATGGCGGGCACACCAAAGGTTTCTGTATAGGCCATATTAGCGGCTTTGTATCCAATGCTGTCGATTGGAGTTACATAACCTTGTCCGCCGTGATGAGGGGTTACTTTTACGGTAACGCCCGCAGGAGCAATGCTTGTGAAATGTTTCGTGAAAAGTTCGGTGATTTGTTCCCAATCTTGATTTGGAACCAAACGCATCGAAATTTTAGCGAAAGCTTTGCTTGCAATTACAGTTTTAGCACCTTCACCGGTGTATCCTCCCCAAATTCCGTTCACGTCAAGCGTAGGACGAATGGAGTTTCTTTCGTTCGTAACATATCCTTTTTCACCATAAACATCGTTAAGGTCAAGTGCCTTTTTATAATTTTCTAAGTTGAAAGGTGCTTTGGCCATTTCAGCTCTTTCTTCAAGCGTTAATTCTTGTACATTGTCATAAAAACCAGGAATGGTAATGTGATTGTCTTCGTCATGTAGGGAAGCAATCATTTTTGCCAGAGCGTTTATCGGGTTCGCAACGGCTCCTCCGTATAAACCGGAATGCAAATCACGGTTGGGTCCCGTAACTTCTACTTCTACATAACTTAATCCGCGTAATCCTGTAGTGATAGACGGTTGTTGGTTTGAAATCATTCCGGTATCTGAAATCAGAATTACATCATTCTTTAGCTTTTCCTGGTTGCGTTCCACGAACCAACTCAAACTTTTAGAACCCACTTCTTCTTCTCCTTCAATCATGAATTTTACGTTGCAGGGCAAAGTATTTGATTGAACCATATATTCCAATGCTTTTACATGCATATACATTTGGCCCTTATCATCACAAGCACCACGAGCAAAAATGGCGCCTTCCGGATGTATATCTGTCTTTTTGATAACGGGTTCAAAGGGCGGTGAAGTCCATAATTCCATCGGATCTGCTGGTTGAACATCATAATGACCATAGACTAAAACCGTAGGCAAGGCTGGATCGATAATTTTTTCGCCATAAACAATTGGGTATCCTGGTGTGTCGCAAATCTCAACAAAATCACATCCTGCTTTTTCTAAACTGGTCTTCACAGACTCGGAGGTGTCAATAACATCTTGAGAATAAGCGGTATCTGCGCTTACAGATGGTATTTTTAATAATTCGATTAACTCGTTTATGAAACGATCTTTATGCTGTTGAACATAAGATTTTATATTTTCCATGGATTTTAATTTTATAGTTTCAAAAGTACAAAAAATAGTATAAATATTTTTTCGATAAATTGCTTTGAAAATTGGAAGTTATGTTTATCTTTGCACCCACAATTGAGCGGATATGGTGAAATTGGTAGACATGCCAGACTTAGGATCTGGTGCCGCAAGGCGTGTAGGTTCGAGTCCTATTATCCGCACAAAAAAAGCTTCTCATTTGAGAAGCTTTTTTTATACTTATTATTCAAAATTATCACTCTTTTATCCAAGCATTAATTTTATTTTCTAGTAAGGCCAATGGCATTACTCCGGATTCCAATACTTTTTCATGGAATTTTTTGATGTCAAACTTAGATCCCATTTTATCCTGTGCTTTTTTACGCAATTCCATGATTTTCAATTGTCCAATTTTATATGATAAAGCTTGTCCAGGAATTGCCATATAACGTTCTATTTCTGGAATTATACTTGCTTCACTTTCAGCTTCATTTTCCAGAGAATATTTAATCGCTTGTTCTCTTGTCCAGCCTTTTGAGTGTAATCCCGTGTCAACTACTAATCGTACCGCTCTATGCATTTCGTTGCCTAACATGCCAAAATATTGATAAGGATCTTTGTACAGACCTAATTCTTTACCTAGACTTTCAGTGTACAAAGCCCAGCCTTCACCATAAGCTCCAAACCAATTGAATTTCCTGAAATCTGGAAGGCTATTGTTTTCTTGTTGCAAGGAAATTTGGAAGTGATGCCCAGGAATGGCTTCATGCAAAAATAAATCTTCATCCCCGTAAACATTATAGTTAGCTACATCTGGTATTGGTACATAAAAAATACCGGGACGTGAACCATCAGCAGTACCTTGCATGTATTCTGCGCTAGCTGTTTTTTCTCTAAAAGCTTCCGTTCTTCTGATTTCAAATTTTGTTTTGGGTTGCAACGAGAATAATTTATCCACATTCGGTTTTATTCGGGCATAAATACGTTGGAAATTGGCAATAACTTCCTCGGGTTTTTTGAAAGGTTTTAATTCCTTTTTATTTCGAACTTCCTCAAAAAAAGCTAATAAAGTACCTTTGAATCCAACCTGAATTTTCACTTTTTCCATTTCGGCATGTATTCGCGCTACTTCTTTTAAACCCAATTCATGAATTTGCTCTGGAGTCATTTCAGTAGTGGTCCATTGTTTTACATAAGTGGCATATAGTTCTTTCCCAAAAGGGAAACTTCCTATTCCGCTTGTTGTTCTGGATGAAGGAAGGTATTCATTTTTTAAGAATTCAGCCATTTTCTTGTGCTGCGGAATCAACTTATCATTGATTATTGCGGTATATTTTGTCGTTAACTCTTTTTTTACGGCATCAGAGAAAGTGGCGGGCATCAATTTTATAGCGGAATAAAACAAATTATCTTCTATTTTTGGGTTTGCCATTTCCGCAAATTGAGGAATTAACTGTATCGTTAATGCTTTTGGTATAACAATACCTTGTTTGATTCCTTTTTTCATATAAACCATGGCCGAATCAATCCAAACAGAATACTTATCCATTCTCTTCAAAAAATTAGTATAGTCTTTCTCCGTTTTAAACGGTTGTGCATTTGTTCCACCGGCAAATTGTCCCATGGTCAAATGCGTGCCCCAAAATTGATGGATTGGCATTAAATTAGTAGGTTGTTTTAGTAAATTTTTGCCTATTTCAACTTCCCATTTAATGATTTCGTAGCTATTTTTTTCTTCTTCAGAAAGTTTAGTTTCATCAACAGTTTGCAAAGCTTTTTCATATTTGTCAAAAAATGCAGTTTGGGATTTTCTATAACTATCCGTCATTTCAAATTGCAACTGGTCGTTGTATTCGTTTTGACCATTTTGTGTGGCAGTCAAAGGATCCAACGCATTTTTATCATCGAAGTAGTTTTTTGTTAAGGCACTGAAATCTTCTTTTTTCTCTTTGGATTTACAGTTTACCAGCAATAGTAAAATAGTGAATGCAGTTAAAACAAGGGTTGTTTTTCTCATAATGATTGATTGTTAAATAATTGTAGCTAATTTACCAAAAAAAATGAATTATTGACTAAATATATTCCTGTCTGTAATGTGGACTTTTTCTGTATCTAATTCTTGTTTACCAAAAAAAAATCCCATTCGGTTTAAAGCGAATGAGATTTTGATGTTGTGTTTTTCTAAATCCTATTAAAAACAGAATTGAAATAAAAGGTTATTTTAACCGTGATATACGCGCGAAGCAATTATTTTATTTTCTTTAATATCGAGTACTTCTGCAACAAGCATTTCATCCTCGCCATCAACTGTCCTAAGATATTCCATAAAAACACGATCTCCATTTGCAGTAAGCGAAGTGACTTTATAGTTTAAACTAGGCAAACGTTCAAAAGCATCTTGCCACCAGTCGCGCAATGCTTGTTTTCCTGTGACAAAACCATTGGTTTCGGGTTTGTTAATTTTTAGTTTTGGACTAAAATGCACGGCCTCATCATCATACAATGACAATAGTTTTTCTAATTCTTTGTTGTTAAAGGTTTCGAACCATTTAAAAGCAATGGACTGTAATTTTTCTGGTGTCATGGTAGTTGTTTTTTTAATTAAAAAAATCCCATTTCACTTTATGCGAAAGGGGATTTAATGATATAATTTCAAAGAAATATTAAACGTTCTTCAAATTGATGATTTCTTGGTCGGTAAGCAATCGCCAGTTTCCTCTTGGTAAGTTCTTTTTGGTCAAACCAGCAAAAGAAACTCTGTCAATTCTTAATACATCATAACTAAAATGTTCGAAAATATTACGAACCACTTTCACGTTAGATGATCTTAATTGCAATCCAATCTCACTTTTTGCTTCTCCGTCAATGTAGCTTACATCTTCTACAAAAACACGGTGTCCATCAAGAGTCAAACCTTTGTTTATCTTTTCTAAATCTTCATATTTCAGGTTTTTATCTAAAGAAACTTGGTATATTTTAGATGATTTTTGACTTGGTAAAGTAAATTTACGAATCATATCCGTATCGTTAGTGAACAGTAACAAACCAGTTGTATTCTTGTCCATTCTACCTACAGCTCCAATTTTTGCAGTTGTAGAACCTTTTACTAATTCCAATACATTACGATATTCCTGACCTTCGTCCATGGCTGTCGTAAAGTTTTTAGGTTTGTTCAGTAAGATGTATACTTTTTTCTCCGGTGTCAAAGTTGAACCGTCAAAATTTACAACATCTCCGGGTTTTACCATATACCCCATTTCAGTAACAGGGATTCCGTTTACTTTTACCGTTCCGGATTGAATGTAGATATCGGCATCACGACGCGAGCACGCACCAGAGTTAGCAATATATTTATTCAAACGAATCTCGTCTTTTACTTTTGGTCTTTTTGGTGCCTGATTTGGTTTTTTCTCTACTTTATCAGTAGCAACTTCGGCAACTTTAGTATTTACTTTAACTTTTTTTGGCCCTTGAGCGCGCTTCTGCATGGCAGGTTTTGGCTTATTCGAACTGGGTCTTGAGCTATTTGCTCTAGCACCACTTTTCTTATTATTGCCCTCCTTGTTATTCATAATATTCCAATAATTTGCGCAAAGATAGTATTTATATAATTGACAAACGATTTTTGACAATTAGAAAACGCTAACTATCTAATTAATAAGCTGATTAAGCAGTGATGGTTTGATTTTTTGTAGCTATTTCCCGCTTTCCACTGTATCTTTTTCTTTTTAAAGAAAAAAAGAAAAAGGATGCCGTTTTAATCGGGGCTAACCTAATCGAGGAATTAGTGAATTTTTAATGAAATTATTTTCAACCTTTTTTATGATCTTTTGAAGAAAAACCTAAATCATCAACAGTAATCTTTTTCCATGCCACAATACGCTTGGATTGATAAGCACAATACAAAATACGCCCGCTACAATAAGGAATTTCAAGACGTTATGAAGCAATAAAAATTGTGCTTTGGTGTTCGATTTCCATAAATAAAGCAGGAAGAAAATCATGATGATAAGACAGACATAAAAATAAATATCCATGTAACCTACATCATATATTTCGATTAGAACATAAACTGGAAAAATGGTTAAAAGAGCCAAAATAGTGATTACTTTCTTTGAGGTCTCTTCGCCGTAGATAATTGGAATCGTTTGGTAACCATTAGCTAAATCCCCTTTTAAATTCTCTAAATCCTTAACCATTTCCCGAACGAGAAGTAAGAGAAATAAAAATGTCGCATGCGCGAAAATTACAGCAAACTGACTTTTATAAACCTCGATATCGCTAAAGGAAATTTTAGTGTAATAATATAGCAGGATGGCAAAAAATGGTAAAACAGCCAACAAGGCAGCTGTCAAATTCCCTATTATCGGATATTTTTTTATTTTATGGGAATAGAACCAAATGAAAAATATATAAACAGAAAAGAATAAAAACGCACGCCACGACACAAACATTGACATTAATGCTACAATAAAATTGAGTAAAAAATAAACCGTAAGCTTGGTTTTCTGACTTACTAAGCGGTCAAGCATGGATTTATTCGGGCGATTGATTAAATCTTTTTTGCTGTCGTAAAAATTATTAATGATGTAACCGGAAGCAATCGTTAACGAAGATGCAAAAACAATTAGGAATAAATTGAAATCGAACAGGATATCTAAAGCTCTGATTTCGGGCGCAAGAATAAATATAGCCGATAGATACTGTGCTAAAATAATTATTGGAATGTTATAGCCTCTTACGACAGAGAACAAACTTATCATTTTCATCAATAAAAGTTTGTGCTTCCTGCTTAACATTTAGATTTATTTTAAGAATGTCCTTCCAATAATTAAGGATGCTATTTTATGTTTGTTTCTCCCTCTCCTTCGGAGAGGGTTGGGGTGAGGAATTTTAAAACTGATAAACGACTTCTAGTTTATAATCTTTTAGCGATAATTTTGCACGTTCTAAATCCTCAGTAAATCCTAAGATATAACCGCCACCACCAGAGCCGCACAATTTCAAATAGTAATCATTACTGTCAATTCCTTGCTGCCAAATTCCGTGAAATTGCTCTGGAATCATAGGCTTAAAATTATTCAAAACTACTTTTGATAATTTCTTGGTATTCATGAACAATGATTTCATGTCGCCACCAAGGAAATTTTCTACACAAGCGTCAGTGTGTTTTACAAACTGATTTTTCAACATAGCACGGAATCCTTTGTCTTTCAGGTTTTCCATGAAAATATTAACCATCGGAGCAGTTTCGCCTACAATACCTGAATCTAACAAGAATACAGCACCTTTTCCGTCGAAACTTTGATTTGGAATTCCGGTTGCTTGAATATTGTCTTTAGAATTGATAAGAATTGGAATACTCAAATAGCTGTTTAGAGGATCCAAACCAGAACTTTTTCCGTGGAAAAAACTCTCCATTTGAGAAAATATATTTTTCAGCTGCAATAATTTTTCACGAGTTAAATTTTCCAGAACCGTGATTTTATTTTGGGCATATTTATCGTAAATAGCAGCAACTAATGCGCCACTGCTTCCTACTCCGTATCCTTGCGGGATACTGGAATCGAAATACATTCCGGTTTCAACGTCGCTTTTTAAAGTATCTAAGTCAAAAGTAACTAAGTCGGGTTGCTCATTTTGCAATGTGTCTAAATAAACAAGAAAACGTTTCAAATTTCCATTTGATTTTATCGCTTCATCAGATGGATTTTCGTCTCTTTTAAGCGCACCGTTATAAAAATTGTAAGGAATGGACAATCCTTTTGAATCACGAATAATTCCGTATTCGCCAAAGAGTAATATTTTTGAGTAAAATAAAGGTCCTTTCATATTAGATTGTAAATTAGCAATTTGGGGTTGATAATTAGGTAATTTAGTAGGTAATTTTATAAATCGACTTTATCTCCTCGATTTGCTTCTTGAATTCCAAGGTCAATTTCTTCTTGTTCTTCAGGAGATAATTCTTTCCAAACATCTTTTTTTTCTGATTTGAAAATGTTTTTTATAGATTCAATTATGGATTTGTCATTAGTTTCTAATAACAATTTAATCAATTCTAATTTCTCTGATTGAATGTCCATAATTTCAGTGCTTTAAAAAATAAAGGTAGGAAAAAAACAAACTAAATCAACAAAGCTCCATTTCCAATTTCGTCACAAATGTACTGACCATTTTGGCAATAGCCAACTAATTCGTCCTGAATAAATTGTAATATTTTTGGTTTGTCCTTATTTGGATACAAAACATGCACATTTGCTCCAGCGTCAAGTGTGAAACAAACAGGGATTTGTGTCTCATTTCTATATTTCCAAATGGCGTTAATAATTTCCAAAGTGTTGGGTTTCATCAATATGAAATAAGGCATCGAAGTCATCATCATGGCATGCAAAGTCAGCGCTTCGCTTTCTACAATTTTGATAAATTCATCTAAATTTCCTTTTTCAAAAATGGTAATTAGTTTATCTAAATTCTCATGCGCTTGTGCAAATCGCCTTTCAGCAAATGGATGGTCGTGCATTAAATCATGACCCACGGTACTCGAAACCTGCTTTTCACCTTTATCAACCAATAAAATAGTGTCTTGATAATTCTTGAAATTTTCATGAATAGCCTTTGGAAATTCCACTCCAAATAAATCCGAACTTCCGGAGATATTTTTATGGTTTCCCCAAACTACCACTTGTCCTTTTACGCTACGACAAGCACTTCCTGAACCTAAGCGCGCTAGCAAAGAGGCTTTTTGATAGAAATAGTCCTCCGTCATTCCCGGGTTTAATGCTTTTTCTAAACTCATCAAGTTCATCGCCAAAGCTGCCATTCCAGATGCCGAAGAAGCAATTCCGGAACTGTGCGGGAATGTGTTTTCTGTGTCAATCGTAAAATGGTAGTCTTTCAAAAAAGGCAAGTAAATTTCGATTCGCTCCAGGAATTTTTGAATTTTCGGTTTGAAATCTTCTTTTGGTTTCCCTTCAAAAAGTAAATCGAATGAGAATTTACCATCACTTTGTTTTTTTGCAAAAGCCAATTTGGTAATAGTTTTACAATTATTCAACGTAAAACTCACCGAAGGATTGGCTGGAATCTGATTGTCTTTTTTACCCCAGTATTTTACTAAAGCAATATTACTTGGCGCACTCCATTGGAAATTTCCTTGATCTACGTTTTGAGAATAGTGTTTTGGAATGAAATCTTTTGCTGTAAACATGAATGATAAATTTACGCAAAGATACTTTTTTTGATTTATTCTTTGATTTGTTTTATTTATGGATTTGTACTAAAGTTTTGATTAAATTTGACCAACATTAGAAAATAGAATTATGACTAAGATTACTCGAATTTTAACTATGGTGGTTACCTGTCTTGCGATTGGTTATTTGTCAGGAATGGTTACTCGTTCAGCAATTGTGACTTGGTACCCAACTTTGATAAAACCAAGTTTTAATCCACCCAATTGGATTTTTGCACCCGTGTGGAGTATGCTTTTCATTATGATGGGTGTCGCAGCAGGATTAGTGTGGAACCGTTTAGAGTTTGAAAAAGAAATCGTAAAAAAAGCATTGGTTTTCTTTGCGATACAGTTGGCATTAAATGCTTTATGGTCGTATTTATTCTTTGGATTGCACAACCCGATGCTGGCTGGTTTGGAGATTATCGTATTATGGCTGATGATTTATGAAACCTATATCCAGTTTTCTAAAATTAATAGAATCGCGGGCTATTTATTCATTCCTTATTTAGCGTGGGTAAGTTTTGCTGCTGTTTTGAATGGAAGTATTTGGTGGCTGAATAGATGATAGTGTTCAGTGTTCAGTTTTTTTAGTAATCAGTTTTCATGCTGCATAAAAAAAGGTGTATTATTTTTTAAAGTCTTTATAGTTTTTTGAATTCAATATTCTTGGTAGATAAAAAATCCATTAGACTTAAAATGTTGAAATTTCCAATGATGGTCTTTGATTTAGGATCTGCATCGCAAAATTGGAGGAAAAGAGGTATCTCGTCTGGTTTTAACTGTAAAGTTTCGATATAAAACTTGTGATCACAGCTGCTTTTTGCCAATGCTGTAAATTCTATTTTTGTGTGATTTTTTTTGACTTCGTCTTTTTCTTTTATGAACAAGCCTAAAATCATCCCGCCAATTCGCTTCAAATCCATTCCATTTTCAATACTGCCATTGTAAACCCCTGTTTTTAAACTTTTTGCTGATTTCTCTAACGCATATTTATCAAGCTTCCCTTGTTCATAACCTTTGTCTGTACTTAATTTAATAGAAGGCATTTTTGTAATTACTACTTCCTCTAATTGTTCTGGCTTAAGGATTAGTGAAATAATAAGATTGTTTTGGTCAATGGTTTTTTGATCCACTACAATTTTTTTGATATCATGGTTTTTTGAAATAAAAAGGAGCGCATCGCCCACTTTTACCAATATAGAAAATTCCCCGGCTGCGTTTGTAACTGTAGTTTTTTTAGAATTAAAATTAGCCACTTCAACTTTTCCGACAGGAAATTGTTCGTGCAAAACTTTGCCGTTAATTAATTTATCGGTTTGTGAAAAACCAGATTGAAATACAAAAAACAGTAAGGAAACAAAAAAGTAGTTTTTAATCATTCGTAATATTTTAATTACAAACATATTAAAATCATTCTATGAAAATCAAAACAGAATAATAAATTCTTGTTAATCAAAAACTAAAGTTCTCTTAATTAAAGTATTGCAGAATAATGGCTTTGGTCTAAACAGCATTCGCCACAATAAACCCACTTGTCCACGCATTCTGAAAATTAAATCCGCCGGTTATCGCATCAATATTGACGATTTCACCTGCAAAATATAAGTTTTCGTGTAATTTGCTTTCCATGGTTTTGAAGTTGATTTCTTTTAAATCAATTCCTCCTGCAGTTACAAATTCTTCCTTAAATGTACTTTTTCCGTTGACTTGAAAAGTTCCATCTGTCAATTGATTTGCCAAGTTTTGCAATTGTATTTTTGATAAATCGGCCCATTTTGTCTCAGCTTCTATTCCTGAAGCGAGTACTAAACTTTCCCATAATCTATTGGTTAATTCGAATGGAGATTTTTTAGAAACTGATTTTTTCGCGTGTTCTTGCTTTAAATCTTTTAGCTTTTTCTCGACATCTTCTTTGTCAGCATCATTCAACCAATTCACAAAAATGGTAAACTGATAATTTTTGTCATGCAAGATTCGGGCACCCCAAGCGGAGAGTTTCAAAATTGCGGGACCACTCATTCCCCAATGGGTAATTAACAATGGTCCTGTTGAGCTGAGTTTGGTATCTTTTACTTTTACAGTTACTTGTGCCGCAACTCCGGGTAATTCTTTTATTCTTGAATCCTTGATGTTAAAAGTGAATAGGGAAGGAACCGGGCTAACAACTGCATGACCAAAACTTTGTAACATTTCCCATACTTTAGGATTGCTCCCTGTGGCCAAAATTAGCTTTTCGGCAAGGTAATTTTCGGTTTGGGTTTCTATTTTCCATTCATGTTCTTTTTTGAAAATAGATTGCACACTTTGTCCCGTAACTACTGCGATTCCGAGTTTTTGCGTCGCTTTTAGAAAACAATCAATAATAGTTTGTGAGGAATTTGAAACGGGGAACATACGTCCATCCGCTTCAATCTTCAGTTCTACCCCATGCCTCTCGAACCATTCAATCGTATCGCCAGAACAAAACTGATGAAAAGGTCCGCGTAATTCTTTTTCGCCACGCGGGTAAAACTTAACCAATTCATTAGGCTCAAAACAAGCGTGCGTTACGTTGCATCTTCCGCCGCCGGAAATTCGAACTTTTTGCAATACCTCTGCACCGCGTTCTAAAATTGCGACTTTCAGTTTTGGATTTTTCTCCACAATATTAATTGCCGTAAAAAAACCTGCAGCGCCACCGCCTACTATTATTATATCAAAATTTTGATTCATATTCTATTTGGGAAATCAGTGATAATTCCGTTTATGTTGAATGTTTTTATTTTTTGAATGTCTTCTACTTCATTGATGGTCCAAGGGAAAACATGCAATCCTTTTTCCTGTATTTGCGCCGTGTTATCTTTTGTCAATAAATGAAAATGCGGGTGAATGGATTTTGCCTGAATGAATTTGGCGAAAGCCAAAGCCAAGTCTAAATCGGTTTCCGTTAAAACGCCAATTGGAATTTTATCATTTAAAAACGCCACTTGCTGCAGTGCATTCCAATCAAAACTGGAAACTAAAAAACGATCGTATTTCCACCCTTTTTTAGTGACATACTTTTCAATCAGTGAAACTACTTTATCTGTAGCTTCATAGCTTTTGAGCTCAATATTGATAAAACAATCTTGGTTTACCAAATCAAAAACCTCTTTCAAAGTTGGAATTTGATGCTTACCATCAATTGGGAAAGTCTTCAATTCGTGCAAAGAGAGGTTATTTACAAAACCTTTTCCATTGGTCGTTCGGTCAATGGTTTCGTCGTGAATTACGATTATTTCACCATCAGCGCTCAAATGCACGTCGAGTTCAATGCCTTCCACTTGCATATCTAATGCTTTTTGGAACGAAACCAAGGTGTTCTCCGGTTCGTATCCTTTTGCACCACGATGTCCAATTTTAAGCATTGTCTTTTATTTTTTGGTAAAGGTAAACATAAAAAAAACGCCTTCATTTCTAAAGACGTTTGGATTAAATAATTTAAAAAATTATTTTTTCACTTCCAATAAAACAATATCGAATTCTGAATCAATATTTACTTTTCCACTGGAAACTATTGCTTCTTTGCCAGAATAGGTATCAATTACGGTCGTTCCATTACTGAAAATAGAATCTACAGAAAGTTCTTTTAATCCAATTGCCAAATCCAATCCAATTACTACTTTGTCTGTAAGTTCATCTTTAGCAAAAGTTCTGGAAAACACATACGGATGTGCCGAAATTTGTTTGTGGATTCCTGCACCTACTGAAGGATGATTTTTTCTGAATTGTCCTAATTTCTGCCAATGCAGCAACGTTTTTTGTGTTGAAGGATTTGATTTAATGGCATCCCAATTCATAAACGAACGCAATGTAGCATCACCTTGAGTTCCTTCGACTACTAAAGGACGAGCGCTTTCATCACCGTAATATACTTGAGATAATCCGGGACTTAATAATAATTTAGTCCCTGCTTCTTTGCTTTTTGTTCTTTTGGCATCAAAAGGTCCGCCGTCATCATGAGAGGATAAATAGTTTAAAACACTATAACCTTTCAAGTCATTGTTTAGCTTGTCAGAATACTTGGAAAATATAAATTCATAGTCTTTTTGCGCATCCCATTTGAATTCGAAATTGATCATGTTGTTGAATCCATTTTCATAATAATTGACTTTCTTATCTCCAAAATCAAAAATTTGTCCTGCACTTATTCCATAATTATACACTTCAGCAATGGTGTAAAAAGAATTGTTATCTAACACTTTTGTAGGATTGTTTTTCTTCCAGTTTTCAAAAGCATAATTACATTGTGTTTTAAAATCGGCCCAAACCGTTTCATCAGTATGTTTTACGGTGTCACCTCTATAACCATCAATTCCGTAATCGGCAATATAATCAGTCAGCCATTTAATGATGTAATATTTGGGCGCTCGAGGGTAACCGGTACGGGCAAAAAACGCATCCAATTCTTTCATTTCTTGGCTGTAACGTCCTTCTTTTTTCCATTTTTCGATTAAAAAAGGAGGTAAATCCACATTTTCCATACTTTCCGTTTTTATATCCGGAAGATTGGCTACTAATGTGCAGGCAGTTGTATTTACGAAGGATTTATAATTACAAGTTGGTCCTGTTCTCACCCAGTCATTTGGCCAAACCGTATCCTCCGTCGTTACCGGTCCTGTATGATTGATCACCCCGTCAAGAATAATTCGGATTCCGTGTGCATGTGCTTTTTCTACTAATGCTTTTAAGTCTTCTTTTGTTCCAAAGTTAGGGTCTAAATTTGTCCAATCTCGGGCCCAATACCCATGAAAGGCATAGCTTAAACCCGTTCCTTCATCAACACCATCATGAATTTGTTCTACAATTGGTGTAAACCAAATGGCATTAATTCCCAGTTTGTCAAAATACCCTTCCTCTATTTTTTTAGAAATTCCTATAATATCTCCTCCTTCAAAACCACGAAGTTTCCCCGGTGTTTTAGTTCTGTTTAAGTTTATATCATTTGAAGTATCACCATTATTAAAACGGTCCGTCATTAGAAAATAAACATTTGCTCCTTCCCAAACGAAAGGTGTTTTGTCACGTTCAGAAACTGTTTTTGTACTGGAGCAACTACTTAGAATTGTCATGGTTAATAGTAAAAGGGGAATTGAATATTTTTTCATTTTTTTAGCATTAAGGATTATTTTGTAAGCTATTTGTTGTGCTTTACATTACTTTAACTCTAAAATCAAAACTGATTTTGGTTCAATAATAATTTCATTTGTAACATCAAATGATAATTCCGAAATCACATCTTTTCCGGTTTTAAATTCTTTGATGTTTTCTTTGAAACGATGTGTGTTAATTTTATGGGTTTCATTACTGTTGTTTATTACAACCATGACAGTTTCATTGGCATTGTATCTAAAATAGGTATAGACATTATTCTCTGGAATATAGTGTGTCATTTTTCCAAAATGAACCACTGATTTGCTTTTTCTCCAGTTGAATAACTTAGCAGTGAAATCGAAATATTCACTTTGCCCCGAAGTTCTTCCTTCTTTTATAAAAGCATTGTTTTGGTCTCCTTCCCAGCCGCCCGGAAAGTCTTGGCGAATATCTCCATCACCTTTGTTTTTATCGCCTGTCATGCCAATTTCGCTTCCGTAATATAATTGCGGAATACCGCGAATGGTTGCCAGCAAACTCATTGCCATTTTATATTTTCTAATGTCGTTTCCGTACGTCTGATTGAACCGATTGGTGTCGTGATTTTCAACAAAAACCAACAAATTATTGATGTTAGGATACAGAAAGTCATTGGTGAAATTGTCATATAACTTTATCATTCCTTTGTCCCAAGAGCCATCATCTTCATTGAATACTTTTGTTGCTGCCTCGTACAATGTAAAGTCCATTACACTTGGTAAATAGGAATTATAATTTTGAATTTGGCTTATTTTGCTGTCTTTTTGCCAATAGGCCATTTGTGCTTGGCTTTGCATCCAGACTTCCCCTACAATATTAAAATTTGGGTATTCATCTGTGATGGATTTGGTCCATGAAGCTATTCCTTTTGGACTAGAGTAATTATAGGTATCAACTCTAAAACCATCTAAATCAGCATATTCGATCCACCAAATGGCATTTTGGATCAGGTATTTTAAGGCCAATGGGTTCGATAAGTTTAAATCCGGCATTGCTGGTGCAAACCATCCGTTTAAGCAGGTTTCTGTATCAATTTTAGACGCATGGGTATCGCTGATAACCGTTCTTTTATGATTAGTTTGGGTATAATTATCAAATTGATTGATCCATCCCTTTGTAGGTAAATCTTTCATCATCCAATGTTTAATTCCCCAATGATTGGTTACATAATCCATGACTAGTTTCATGTTTTTTTTATGCATTTCAGAGGATAAACGTACATAATCTTCATTGGTTCCGTAACGAGGATCTATTTTATAAACATCTGATTGACCGTAAGTGTGGTACGAAAAAGTAGGGTCGTTGTCTTCGCAAAGTGGCGTACTCCAGATTGTTGTTGCTCCTAAAGAAGAGATGTAATCGAGGTTTTTTATAATCCCTTCAATGTCACCACCATGTCTGCCTCCGGGTAATTCCCTATTGTATTTTTCAGTTGTTGAGGTTTCACTATCGTTTTTTCTGTCTCCATTTGCAAAACGATCCGGCATCAGTAAATACATCATATCGGAGGAATCATAGCTTTTGCGTTGCGCTGAATTTTCTCTTCTTTTCTTCAAGGCGTATTTTTGTGTAAACGATTCCTTCTTGTTGTTTTTAAAAGTAAAAATCAGATCGGTCGCCTGCACTTTTTTAGTGTCAATTGTGATGAAAATATAGTTAGGATTTTCCGTTCGCTTCACGTTAGTGATTTTTATTGCATTTGATACCGTAACTTGATAGTCCGCTATGTTTTTACCATAAAATAGGATTTGAAGTTCCGGATTTTTCATGTCTGCATACCAAAAAGGAGGTTCGACTCTTTGAATTTGAGCGGTTAATGATAAAGACATAAAGAAAAGTAATAAGGTTATTTTTTTTAGAAAGCTCTTATTTATGAAAGGGAATGTAACAAATATATTCATTATTATATACTTTTTAGTGATATTAAATTTACAGCAACGGACAACGAAATTTTATAAACGGATGGTAATTAAACAATCCCAATAAAAATTGGGATTGTTTGTCGGCCTTTGGGGCCTCTTATTAAATGATAGAATTAACTACAAGTTCCAACAATTAATACTTATACAGATATTGCTTTATTTACCAAGACAACTAGTGTCTTTCCATTGACAACTATTGATAGGTCTTTTTGACCATCGATTGAAAATGAAGTTTTCTCATGAGTAATGTCTACTTTCAAAATTTGATTTCTGAAATTTATTTTAAAGGAATAGCCTTTCCACTCTTTTGGAATTTTTGGAGAAAAATGGAGTTTATTCTCTTTAATTCTCATTCCACCAAAACCTTCAACAATACTCATCCAAGTTCCGGCCATCGAGGTGATATGACAACCTTCTTCTACCTCTTTATTGTAATCATCTAAGTCTAAACGAGAAGTCCTCAAATAGAACGTATAGGCCATATCCATCTTATCTAATAATGCTGCCTGAATGGAGTGTACACAAGGAGAAAGTGAACTTTCATGAACCGTAAAGGATTCGTAAAATTCAAAATTGTTTTTCAGTTCTTCTTTCGAAAAATGATCTTCAAAGAAATAGAAACACTGTAAAACATCGGCTTGTTTGATATATGGAGAACGCAAAATTCTATCCCAAGACCATTTTTGGTTAATTGGTCTCTGGCTTTTGTCTAAATCAGCCACTCTTACTAAATCTTTGTCTAAGAAGCCATCTTGTTGCAAGTACACATTATGCTCTTCCGAAAAAGGGAAGTACATGTTATCAGCAACTTTTTTCCAAGATTGTAATTCCGAATCCGAGATTTTTACTTTCTCCGAAATTCTTTTGTGATCCGATGGATATTCCAATGATACTTTTTGAATCTGTTCGTAGGTATAATCCAAACACCATTTTGCAATATAATTGGTATAGAAATTATTGTTTACGTTGTTCTCGTATTCGTTTGGTCCTGTAACTCCAAGGATAACATATTTGTCAAGATTAGTCGAAAAATTAGCTCTTTGATGCCAAAAACGTGCAATTCCTATTAATACTTCCAGACCTTTTTCTGGAATATAACTGTAATCCCCAGTGTATCTATAAAAGTTATAAATGGCAAATGCAATAGCTCCGTTTCTATGAATTTCTTCAAATGTAATTTCCCATTCGTTATGGCATTCTTCGCCATTCATGGTCACCATTGGATACAAAGCAGCGCCGTTTGTAAATCCTAATTTGGCAGCATTTTCAATGGCTTTGTCCAATTGATTGTAACGGTATGTCAATAAGTTTCTTGCTACTTCCTGGTCTTTTGTTGCCATGTAAAATGGGATGCAATACGCTTCAGTGTCCCAATAAGTAGATCCGCCATATTTTTCTCCTGTGAAACCTTTTGGTCCAATATTCAGACGGGAATCTTTTCCTAAATAGGTCTGATTCAACTGAAAAATATTGAAACGAATTCCTTGTTGCGCTTTCACGTCACCATCAATCGTGATATCCGACATTTCCCAAATTTTTGCCCAAGCCTCAATTTGATCTTGTAACATTTGGTCGTATCCTTTTGCTAATGCAGTTTGAATCACTTTTTCGGCAGCAGTTTGCGTATTTACATGATTCAAAGAAACAGTGTAACCACCAATTTTTTGGATTGATGATTTTTGGCCTTGAGCCACAACAACGTCATAACTAAATTTGATTTTATCTGAAACAGCTTCGATATTGGAAGGAGAAATATTCGTTTTCTCTCCATTAATCAAAATGCTGTTTTGCATAAAAGTAGTTACCTTGAAATGCGTCTTGAATGTTTGCGCAGTAACGTATGCTTCATTTCCTAATTTTTTAACATCAAGAGGTTCCCAGAATTTTTCTTCCCAGTTAGCATCTTCGTTAGTTACTCCGGCGTCGATATACGGTTTGTAAATTATTTTGGCATCCTTATTTAAAGGAGTGATTTCATAACTAATGACTCCAACTTCATCTAAAACGATAGAAAGGAAACGACGGATATTTACTGAAATTTCAGTTCCGTTTTTTAGAGTTGCCTCAAAGGAACGGTGATACCAGCCTTCTTTCATATTTAATTCCCTACGAAAGTTTGAAACTGAGGCGCAAGTGTTTAAATCTAATTTTTCACCGTTGATTTCGATGTTGATTCCAATCCAATTTGGTGCATTCAGAACTTTTGCAAAATATTCAGGATATCCATTTTTCCACCAGCCCACTTTGGTTTTGTCAGGATAATATATTCCGGCAATATAACTTCCTTGAAATGTTTCACCGCTATAATTTTCTTCAAAATTTGCACGTTGTCCCATCGCTCCGTTACCAATACTGAAAAGACTCTCAGATGATTTTACGCTCTCTACATCAAATCCTTCTTCAATGATCGACCAATTGTCAGGTTTTATATAATCTTGATTCATTCTTTACTTTTGTTTAAAGTTTAAAAAGTTTACCGTTTAGAAGTTTACAGTTGTTGAATTTTAGTTCTGTTTTTCTAACCTGTTGCTTCTCGTTTCTTTTTATTCTATCTTTTTATTTTCTAATTAATTCTTCTATAAAATCGGTGTCTATTTCTGTAAAGTCTTTGAAGATGTATTTTGCTTCATGTAAAATAGATGCTTCGCCAATCCCAACACTTGTCATTTTTCCGATATTGGCTGCTTGTACACCAGCTACGGAATCTTCAAAAACGATAGCGTTTTCTGCACTTATATTTAATAGTTTAGCCGCAATCAAGAAAACTTCTGGATCTGGTTTAGCATTGGTAACATCATTTCCGTCTACAACAACATTGAAATAAGATAATATTCCAGTTTTCTCGAGAATTGGTCTGGCATTTTTACTGGCCGAACCTAAAGCGATAGGTTGGTTTTTCTCTTTTAAAAACTTTAAAATTGTAAAAACACCTGGGAGAATTTCACTTTCATCCATATCCACCAGATAGGTTAAATAATCCTCGTTTTTTTGAATTAACCATTTGTCTTTGTCTTCTTGTGAAGCTTCAACTTTACCTAATTCTAAAATTATGTCTAATGAACGTACTCTACTAACTCCTTTCAAGAGTTCGTTATGTTCAAGAGTGAAATCAATATTTAATTCTTTTGCAATTTTTTGCCAAGCCAAAAAATGGTATTTAGCGGTGTCAACAATAACTCCGTCTAGGTCGAAGATGAATGCTTTTTTATTCATTTATTATAATTTTTGATTCGTCGTTAATGGTAAGCGCAATAATTCCGGCAAGAATCATCGATGCTCCACCAATTAAAAGCGCGTATATAGGTTCGTTGTTAAAAAATTTAGAGACTAAAAACCCTAAAATGGATGCAGCAACTAATTGTGGAATTACGATAAAGAAGTTAAAAACTCCCATATAATACCCCATTTTGTTAGAAGGTAATGAGCCGGATAGCATGGCATAAGGTATAGATAAAATACTAGCCCAGGCAATTCCAACGCCAATCATCGGAAGCCATTCCATAGTGAACGCGGTTGGTTCTGATATAAAATAAATAGAGATAAGACCAAGGCCACCACAGACTAATGCCGCGAAATGGGTGAATTTTCTACTGGTATATTTGGCTAATAATGGTAGTAAAAAAGAAGCGATCGCCGCAATTAAATTATAATTAGCAAACATTTCACCTACTTGATTGGCGCCAGTATTATAAGCAGTAGAAGTGGTATCTGTTGTGCCATAAATGTGTTGGGTAACGGCAAGAGTGGTGTAAATCCACATGGAGAAAAGCGCAAACCAAGAAAAGAATTGAACCCAGGCCAATTGTTTCATGATTTTGGGCATAAACTGAAAATCGTTCATAATAGTCACAAATCCATTTTCGGTATTATTTGTTTTTTGCATTAATCCGGAAACTAACATTGCTAATCCGCCCAAACCAATAAGTCCAAGTGATAAGACATACAAATCTTTTTTTAAATCAAAATGAAAGATGGCTAACGAAAATAGTACACTAACAATCAGGAATGAAATTCCCTTTGTCAGATGTGATTTTGCATTAGATGCAAACCAATCAGCAGAATTTTCCTCTTTTACAAAAATGGCTTCTTTGTGTTTCTCAAAAGCGGCTAATTCTTCCGGAGAATATTCTTTAGAAGTAATAACAGTCCATAGAACTGTTATGATAAATACAATTCCACCAAAATAGAAAGAATATTTAACTGAATCTGGAATGATACCAAGAGGCGCTGTGTTTTGAACTCCTAAATGGGTGAAAATTAAAGGTAGTTTTGAAGCGAAATAAGCACCGATACCGATGAAAAAACTTTGCATGGCAAACCCCATGGTTCGTTGTTTTTCTGGAAGGTTATCTCCAACAAAAGCACGAAAAGGTTCCATAGAAACGTTGATAGAAGCGTCCATAATCCAAAGCATTCCTGCAGCAATCCAAAGTACTGGTGAATTAGGCATTATAAATAATGCCGCCGAGGCTAAAATTGCACCTGCTAAAAAATAGGGTTTTCTTCGTCCTAATTTTGTCCAGGTTCTATCTGAAAAATAGCCAATAATTGGTTGAATAATTAATCCGGTCAAAGGAGCAGCAACCCATAAAATTGGGATGTCGTCAATATTAGCACCTAAAGTCTGAAATATTCTACTGACATTCGAGTTTTGCAAGGCAAAACCCATTTGAATTCCCAGAAATCCGAAACTCATGTTCCAAATTTGCCAGAAACTTAATTTACGCTTTTCCATTATCGTAATTTAAAAAATTAATACGATAAGCGCTATGCTTATCAAAACTTGTCTTATTTTCGAAGTAAAAGTAAAAGCTTTGATTGGGTAAATATAAAAATATATTTTAAACTTTTATTTTTTAGAAACAAATAAAAAGAAATATTTCTAACTACAAGGTTGTAGTAATGAATATAATATGGAATGGACTGCTTAGATTAGTTAGATTTTTAGACTTCTTGGATTTTTTAGTCCTGAGACTTCGGAATTAGACAAAGACTACTGTTTATATAATGCTGCATTTTATCTAAAAATCAAATCATCTAATACGTCCAAAAATCTAATTCGTAGATTCTCTTTCTATTAAATGAGTTTCAATTACCTCTGTTTTATAATTCTCTTCCTCTTCGTCCTCATGTTCTGATTCTAATCGGTCAATCAGCATTTTTGCGGCTTTGTTTCCCATTTTTATTCCGCTTTGACTCACGGTTGTAATAGTAGGAGTAGAGTATTTTGAAATAATTCCATCCGTAAATGCGATAACTGCTAGGTCTTTAGGTACATTAAGCCCTATTTTGTTCGCTGTTTTAATGCAGATTACGGCAAAAAGCTCATTAACGGCAAAAACGGCATCAATCGCTTTGTCTTCCAATAGCTTTCCAATGATTATTTCGCAAGTATCAACGTCTTCGATTTTAATAATTAGATTTTCATCAAAAGGAATGTTATTGTCTAATAATGCTTTTATGTAGCCATCTGTGCGGAGCTTGCCTACGCTAACATAATCAACGGTGGTAACTAGGGCAATTTTCTTTCTTCCTTTGTCAATCAGGCTTTGAACTGCTTCATAAGCCGAAAGTTTATCGTCAATAATAACCTTGTCGCACAGAATTTCATTGGTAACGCGGTCAAACATAACAACTGGCATTCCTTGATCAATTACTTCAGTGATATGATGAAAATCGCCTTTGAACTGAGTTTCTTTAGAAAGGGACATAATGAATCCGTCGATGCTTCCATTAGCAAGCATTTCCATATTAAGGACTTCTTTGTCAAAAGAATCATCTGATAAACAGATTATTACGCTGTATCCGTTTTCGTTTGCAACCTGTTCTATTCCATTAATGACGGTGGAGAAAAAATGATGAACAATTTCAGGTATGATAATCCCTATGGTTTTTGTTTTTCGATTCTTTAAACTCAGGGCTATATTGTTGGGTTTGTAGTTGTAAAATTTGGCGAAAGCTTGCACTTTTAATCTGGTATCTTCTCCAATTTCTAAACTATTTCTTAAAGATTTTGAAACTGTGGAAATTGAAACGTCAAGTTCTTTGGCAATTTGTTTAAGCGTTACCTTCCTTTTCATAATTGTAAAATTGATAAAAATTATTTTCGTAATAAAGATATGGTTTGTTTTTATTAATGGCAATTTATCCCTTAAATAATTAGATTATAAAGAAAGTTTTCAACACTATCACGTTTTCGTAAACCAAATAAAAAGTGGGTTTGTCGGGCGTGACAAAATTTACATAAATTTAACATTCGAAGTAAAATTAAAAGTTAAAACCACAACCAAATTTCAAATTAATTTAAACAAAAAGTATGAAAACAATTTATAAAAAGTTGTTATTTTTATTACTATTACTGCCTCTTAGTGTTCTGGCTCAGAATACTGTAACTGGAACTGTTCTTGATAAAGCATCAGGACAGCCAATTCCGGGAGTAAATGTAAATGTTCAAGGCGCCGCAAACGGTGTTTCAACAGATTTTGACGGAAAGTTTCAATTGTCAAATGTAAAGAAAGGCGATAAGGTCGTATTTTCTTTCATTGGATATAAAGCTTCTGTTGTTAATTATGATTCTCAAAAATCAGTGATGGTCTCTTTAGAAGAAGATGAAAATCAATTAAAAGAGGTAGTTGTTCAAGTAGGTTATGGTACCGTTAAGAAAAAAGATGCAACGGGTGCAGTGACAGTATTGACAGCTAAAGATTTTAATAAAGGGGCAAATGTAACAGCCGAAAACTTGCTTAACGGAAGAGTTGCAGGTGTTACTGTAAATACAAGCGGTGCGCCAGGTTCAGGTTCTCAAATTAGAATTCGTGGAGGTTCTTCTTTATTTGCAAGCAATGATCCATTAATTGTAATCGATGGTTTGCCTATTGAAAACAATTCAGACAAAAATTACGGTTCTACATCAATTTTAGCTTCGTTAAACCCTAGTACTATTGAGTCGATGACTGTTTTAAAAGATGCTTCGGCAACTGCTATTTATGGTTCTCGTGCATCTAATGGGGTAATTATTATTACTACCAAAAAAGGTGGAAAAAAACTTTCTGTAGATTATAATTTTCAATATGGAAGTGGTAAAATAGACAAAACAGTTGATGTATTTGATGCAGCGGCTTTTAGAACTATAATCGCAGAAAAAAGACCTGGAGATGTTTCAAAATTAGGTACAGCAAATACCGATTGGCAAAATGCAATCTACAGAAAAACAGATTTTGTTGATAATAACATATCTATTAGAGGCAATCTGTTTAATAGTATCCCATCTCGTCTTACAGTGGGGAATACGTATCAAGAAGGTTTGCGATTGACAAATACATTTAATAGAAATACTGTTGGGTTGGCTTTAAATCCATCTTATTTTGATGATCATTTAAAGTTAAAATTGAATGCAAATTACTCAAATGAGAACAATAGATTTGCAGAAAGCGTTGAAGGTAGTGCGCTACGTTTTGATCCAACGCAACCTATTTATGATCCAACTTCTATATATGGTGGTTTCTTTGAATACTATGACCATGGTAATGGAAGATTAACGTCTCAAACGCCAAGGAATCCGGTGGCTCAATTAATGCAAACATTTGATACTGGAAAAAACAATCGCTTTTTTGGAAACTTTGAATTAGATTATAAATTTCATTTCTTTCCAGCTTTACGTACAGTTATAAATGTAGGTTTTGATCAAGCAGATGGCGAAAGAAGCAAATTAGCTTCAAACAAAGTAGCTACTTCGGGTTCAAATAACGACATTCCTTATGGGACTGATGAATTTTCTACAAGTATGAGAAAAAATAAATTATTGGATGCTTATTTAATTTATAATAAAACATTCGATAAGTTGGTTTTTGATGCAACTGCTGGTTATTCTTACCAAAAATGGGATTCAAACAACTATCAATCAGGAAATATTAAAGATCCAAATTTACCAACCGGTTTAACAGGTTTTCCAAAGACAAATGTAGATTATGATAGAGTAAATATTGGCTTTTTTGGAAGAACCAATTTAAATTTCAATGATAAATATTTAATGACTTTATCTTATAGAAGAGATGGTTCTTCTCGATTCGACAAAGACAATAGATGGGCAAATTTCCCCGCTGCAGCATTTGCCTGGAAAATAAAAGAAGACCTTTTTAATGACAGTAAAACAATTTCCGATTTCAAATTAAGATTGGGTTGGGGTATTACCGGACAGCAAGAAATTGGAAATAACAATGATTATTTGCAACAATATAATTTAGGAAGCGGAAGTTCTCAATATTACTTTGGTACTGTTGCCTTGCCAATTGCGGTTTCTGCAAGACAAAGTTCAAATTTAAAATGGGAAGAAACTACAACCTATAACGCAGGTTTGGATTTCGGACTTTATGACAACAGAGTTTCGGGTAGTGTGGAAGTGTTTTACAAAGATTCAAAAGATTTGTTAGCGGATGTTGCAACAGCAGATGGTAGTAACTTCTCAAACAGATCTTGGCAAAATATTGGAAGTTTTACGACCAAAGGAGTTGAATTCGCTTTAAGTTCCGATGTTGTAAAAAATGAAGATTTTAATTGGAACCTAAACTTTAATGTAACTGCTTTCGAAAGAAAAATTACAAAATTAAGTTCTGATTTCATTAGAACTGGAGATAATCTGGCAGGAACAGGAACGCAAGGTCAAGTGCATAGAGTTGGTTACGCACCAAGTTCTTTCTTATTGTACAAACAGCTATATGATACAGCCGGAAAACCGATTGAAGGCGCTTATGCAGATTTGAACGGCGATGGAATTATCAACTCTAATGATAAATATATTTATAAAAATCCTGATCCTAAAGCAACTTTCGGATTGGCATCAACTATGAATTATAAAAACCTAGATTTTTCTTTCAATTTGAGAGCAAGTGTTGGGAATAGAGTTTTTAATGCGGTTAACGCAAGTAGAGCTCAATATGATCAATTAACGACTGGCGGAACGGTTGGGAATATCCCAACATCAGTTTTAGACACTAATTTTAATACAACATCGAATGTAGTTTTATCTGATATTTTTGTTGAAAATGCATCTTTTTTAAGAATGGATAACATCACATTAGGTTATACTTTTCCAAAATGGTTAGAAGGTAAGGCTTCACTGCGTTTGTTTGCAGGTATGCAAAATGTTTTTGTTATTTCAGATTATTCTGGTTTAGATCCGGAAATTGCTAATAATGGTGTTGATAATACCATTTACCCAAGACAACGCTCAATTTTAGGTGGAGTAAATGTTAAATTTTAATAATTAGATTATGAAAAAAATAAATTTTATATATATACTATTTGCGTTCGTCGCATTACAATCGTGCACAAGTGATTTAGATGTAGTAGCTGAAGACACCAAAATCAATTCACCAGAACAATTGTTTTCGACACCGTTAGGGTATAAACAAGCATTGGCTGGAGTTTATGGTAATCTTAGCCTAACAGGCACAGGAGATGCAGGTTCCTCTTTTTTGCAGGGAATTGATGCAGGAACAAGCCAGTTTGGAAGATGTATGTGGTACTTGCAAGACTTAACTACTGACGAAGTGGTTTGGACGTATGAGAATGATGAAGGTACCGCTGAATTACAAAGAAATACTTGGACATCTGCTAATCCTATTTTATTGGGGATGTTTAGTAGAACTATGGCCGAAGTGGCTCTTGCTAATGATTTTTTAAGACAATCTACGCCAGAACTATTAAGTTCAAGAGGTATTACCGGTGCTGCTGATGTTGCCGAAATCAATTTTTATAGAAACGAAGCAAGAGTTTTAAGAGCTTTTGCATACTATAATATGATGGATTTGTTTGGTAAAGCACCTTTTGTTACAGAAACGGATCCTTTGAATTTCAAGGGACCTCAATATGACAGAAAACAGTTGTTTGCTTTTATAGAGACAGAACTGAATGCCGTAATTCCTAATTTAAAAGCTGCTAGAGCTAATGAATATGGTAGATTAGATAAAGCGATGGCTCAAATGATTTTGGCCAAGATGTATTTGAATGCTGAAGTATATATTGGAGCGCCAAAATATGCAGAATGTATGACTAAATGTTCCGATGTTATTGGTGGTGGATATACTTTAAATGCAAAATATTTAAACAACTTTAAAGCCGATAATCATACCTCTTCTGAAATGATTTTTACATTACAGTCTGATGGGGTTAAAACTCAAAATTACGGTGCAACAACTGTAATGATAAACGGACAGGTAGGTTCTCTTGAAGGAAACGGAGCAGAATTTGGTGTTGGTGGTTGGGGTGGAGCCTTGAGACTTAGAAAACAGTTTGTTGAAAAGTTTGATGGTGCAAAATTTGTGACTGATACAAGAAAAACATATACAACATCGGGTGCAAGAACGCTGGAAATCGCAAGTTTAACAAATGCAGCTCAAGGGTATATTTTACACAAATATTCAAACAAAACTGCCGCTGGAGTTGCTGGTGTAAATTCAACATTTGTAGATACGGATTTTCCTTTGTTCAGATTAGCAGATGCTTATTTAATGTATGCAGAAGCGCAAATGAGAAAAGACGGTGCTACAAATCCTAGTACAACTACAAATGCAACCACACAATCATTAAAATATATTAATGATTTAAGAGAAAGAGCTAATAATGGCTCTACTTCTGCAAATGTATCTAAAGGCGATGTAAATCTTGATTTCATTATAGACGAAAGAGCTAGAGAACTTCATTGGGAAGGTCATAGAAGACAAGACTTAATCCGATTTAATAAATACGGAGGAGGAAACTATAACTGGGCTTGGAAAGGAAATATTGCAAATGGTACTTCAATTAGTACTGACAAGAATGTGTTTCCATTACCAACAGCTGCTATTTCGGCTAATTCAAATTTAACACAAAATACAGGATATTAATAAATAATTTTATTTAGATAAACATGAAAAATTCAATTAAATGTTTAATAGCTTTTATAAGTCTGATATCCTTGTCGTGTGCAAATGATGTTGAAGATGTGCAAGCTGTTACGGCTGATTCAAGTTTTAAATTACTTACGCCGACTTCAGATTTTAATCTTGTTCTTGACGGAGCTAAATTAAATGATTTGGCAACTACTTTTGTATGGAATGATCCTGCAAATGCTACAGGTACTACTATCACTTATACAGTGCAAGCGGCTAAAGCAGGTACTAATTTTGCGACTCCGGTAGTAATAGGTTCAACAACCAATCATTATTTAGATGCTACCGTTGGTAAATTAGATGCAACAGCAAAAAGTTTAGGATTACCTGCACTTGTTGAAGGTCAAATGGAAGTTCGTGTCAAAAGTAGTGGTACTACAGAAACTTCAAATTTTTACACATTAAAAGTAACTCCTTACCTGCCAAATTGGGGTATTATTGGAGGTGCTACTCCACTTGGTTGGGACAAAAGCACAGATATGACTTTTAATCCTACAAATGGCACTTATTCAATTTCATTAGCTTTAACAACTGGTGAATTTAAATTTAGATTAGATAATGCCTGGACAACCAATTATGGAGATACGGGAAATAATCTTTCATTAGAAGCAGGCGGGGATAATATTCCTGTTACCGCTGGTAATTATACTATTGTTGCTAATTTTACAACCAAAACTTACACAATCACACCTATAACAAACGCTTGGGGTATAATTGGAGATGCTACAACAACAGGTTGGGGTTCTGACACGCTTTTGGATTACAATTCCACAACCAATAAGTATTCTATTACAATGAAAATGAAATTGGGATCATTCAAATTTAGATTAAATCACGATTGGGGTACTAATTATGGTGATGATGGAAACAACTTGTCATTAGATAACGGAGGTTCCAACATTGTTATTACAGATGCTGGTACTTATTTTATTACTGTTGATTTTACAGGATTGACTTATACAATTAAAAAATTATAATTTAAAAGATATAAACATGAAAAATATAATTAGATTTCTAATTGCTTTTATCAGTATTTTTGCAATATCTTGTACGGATGACGTTATAGACAGAGAAGCTGTAAGTACAAATACTGCTCCAACTCTAAAAACACCGTCTACAGGTTTTGATTTAGTACTTGATAAAAACAAACCAAATGATCTTGCTACTACTGTAGTTTGGGATTATGCGGTATACAATGGGACTTCCACTATTGTTACCTATAGTATTGAGTTTGCAGCTGCAGGAACAAAATTTGCAAAGCCTACCGTTGTAGCTACCAGCACAAATAAATTTAAAAATTTTACTGTAAATGAGTTAAATTCTGCTGCATTAAGTGCTGGTTTTGCTCCGTTTCTAAAAAGCTCAGTAGATGTACGTGTATTATCTACGGTGGGTACAACAGGAAGTTTGTCGCAACCATCAAACTCTTACACCATAAAATTAACACCATATCCGGCATGGCCTAACTGGGGAATTATTGGTAGTGCTACTCCTACAGGATGGGACTCTGACACTAATTTAGATTACGATTTGGCAACCAAAAAGTATTCAATCACTATGCCCTTAACTGCAGGAGGTGAGTTCAAATTTAGATTGGATGATGGTTGGGCAGATAATTTTGGTGATGACGGAAATAATTTGACGTTAGATGCTAGTGGAGCTAATATTCCAGTTGCTGTGACAGGAACTTATAAAATTGTTGTCGATTTTGCAGCAAAAACATACACCATTACAAAAGTATAATTAGTTTATAATTACCGTAAAAGGGCTATTTTTTAATAGCCCTTTTTTTTAATTTAAATTTAATAAATAAATGAGATGAAAAAAATTACTTTATTATTTTTACTAATATCATCTATTAGTTTTGCGCAATTCACAACTACGCCTTCACCGGCAATTGCTAGTGGGGTAGTTACGCTGAATTTTAATAAAACGGGAACGGCATTAGCTGCCTATACAGGCACAATATATGCGCATATTGGTTTGACCGTTAATGGAACAAGATGGCAAAATGTCAAAGGAACATGGGCGAACAATTCAACTCAGCCTGCGTTAACATTTATTTCAGGAACTAGTTATAAATTAGATCTAACACCTGATTTATATACTTATTTTGGAGTTCCACTTTCTAGTTCTATCACTGAAATTTGTGTTGTATTGAGAAATGACGCTGGAAACATGCAGACTGCTGATACTTTTTTTAATGTTGGAGCTTTTCAAGTAAATCTAACAGCTCCAACTGAAAATAGTTCAACAATAATTGCATCTGGAGCCAGTTTTAATATTGCCGCGACAAATACAGGCGGAAACGCCAGCTATAACTTAAAAGCAAATGGTGTAAGTATAAATACAAATGCAAGTACAGCTAGTTATACTTTTAATGATACTAATATCACTAGTAATAGAAATTATGCATTGGAAGTAACGCAGGGAAGTACAAGTGTCACTAAAAGATTTAGTGTAATCGTAAATCCGGGAACAGTTAGTGCAGCATTACCGACAGGTTTATTGGACGGAATCAATTATACTGCAAATGCGACAAAAGCTACTTTAGTATTAGATGCTCCGTTAAAGGATTTTGTGTATGTAGCCGGTAGTTTTAATAACTGGCAACCGGACGCAAACTATGCCATGAAAAAAGATGCTGTTTCAGGAAAATTTTGGTTGGAACTAACCGGATTGACATCGGGAATAAATTATACGTATCAATACTGGGTGGTTGACGCAACACCTATTACTGGAACTCCATCTTTAGTAAAAACAGCCGATCCGTATTCTACTTTAGTATTGTCAGCAGATGATGATCCTTATATTCCTGCAGTATCTTATCCTAATCTTCCTTTATATCCTGCAGGTCAACAACGAGAAGTGACCGTGTTACAAACGGGCCAAACACCGTATCCATGGACAACTGCAACGACTAGTTTTGTAAAACCGGAGAAGGAAAAGTTAGTGGTTTACGAACTTTTGATACGAGATTTCGATGCAGGCAGAAGTTATCAAAATGTAATTGACCGAATTGATTATTTCAAAAATTTGAAAATTAATGCCATTGAGCTACTGCCAGTAATGGAATTTGAAGGAAATGAAAGTTGGGGTTACAATACTTCTTTCCATATGGCTTTAGATAAGTTTTATGGTACTTCAAGTAAATTTAAAGAATTGATAGATGTTTGCCATCAAAATGGTATTGCAGTAATTCTGGACGTAGCGTTAAACCATGCTTTTGACAGAAATCCAATGGTCAGAATGTGGATGAATGATCCTGATGGCGATGGTTGGGGTTCACCTTCAACGGAGAATCCTTATTTTAATACTGTGGCAAAACACACTTATAGTGTGGGGAATGATTTCAATCATACTTCGGCCTTGACGAAAAATTACGTAAAAAGAGTAGTTAAACAATGGATTGACGAATACAAAATTGACGGTTTCCGTTGGGATTTGACTAAAGGTTTTACACAAAATTGTACGGCTAGTGACGAAAATTGCACTAATGGGTATCAAGCGGACAGAGTTGCCATTTTGAAAGATTATGCGGATTATTCCTGGAGTCTGGATCCAACGCACTATACTATTTTCGAACACTTAGGAACTGATGCAGAGGAAAAAGAATGGGCAAATTATAGAATTGCCGAAACTCCTAGCAAAGGAATCATGATGTGGGGTAAAATGACCGATCCATACAATCAGTTGACGATGGGATACAATTCTAGCAATGATATTTCAAGAATGAATAGTGCCAGTCATGGATTTACCGCAAACAGATTGATGGGCTATGCTGAAAGTCACGATGAAGAGCGATTGATGTACAAAAATATCCAATTTGGTGCCAATCTAAATGGATATAATGTAAAAACTCCGGCAACTGCACTTTCCAGAATGTCAGCTTTAGGAGCCGTTTCTTTATTAGTTCCTGGACCAAAAATGATTTGGCATTTCGGTGAGCTTGGGTGGGAGATTTCTATTTTTAGCTGTAATGATGGTTCAGTGAATACTTCTTTGGATGCTATTTCTGGTGATTGTAAATTGGATAAAAAACCACAACCACAATGGTCGAATAATTGGTTAAGTGATAACGGAAGAAATAAAATTTATAACGATTGGGCAAAAATGATCAGTATGAAAATTGCGGAACCTGTATTCTCTGGAACGGCAACGATGTCAAGTGGTACTTCATTAACACCTAATATCAAGATTACCAATAGCACTTTGGCGGCAACGCAACTTAAAGATGTGTTAGTATTAGCTAATTTTGAATTATCTACTAAAGATGTACCGACTGGTTTTCCTTATCCTGGAATTTGGTACAACTTGATGGATAATTCTGCTATTACTGTCACTGATATGAACGCTACTATTGCAATTTCGGCAGGTGATTTTAGAATTTACGGTAATAAGGTGGCAAACTTAGCGATTGCCAACTATGAAAAAACTAATACCGTTTATTTGTATCCAAATCCTTCTTCAAGTTATTTTACTTTAAATACAAATACCACTAAAGTTCAGGTTTTTTCTATTAACGGACAATTGGTAAAAAGCTTTGATACGAATCATTCTAAAGATACTCCTTTTGCTATCAGTGATTTGAGCAAAGGACTTTATATTGTAAAAGTACTGAATGATAATAATGAAACTGAAGTGATGAAATTTATAAAAGAGTAATATTTATTATTAACATCAAGGAGGCTGTCTCTAAAAAGGGCAGCCTTTTTTTGTACAAAAAAAACTGCTCCCGTGAGGAAGCAGTTTTCGACAAATTACCACAATTAAAAAAAAATTATACTTTTTCGTTTTTGATTTCTTCTACGATTTCAGGATTCAGTAATGTTGAGGTATCGCCAAAATTTGAATAATCCCCTTCCGCTATTTTACGCAAAATTCTACGCATTATTTTTCCGGAACGGGTTTTTGGCAAACCAGAAACAAACTGTATTTTATCCAGTTTTGCAATTGGTCCAATGTGATCGGATATGTGTTGGTTTATCTCTTTGCTAAGATTTTCTCTATCACGATATTCTCCCGTTTCCTTTAAAATCACAAAACCATACAAGGCATTTCCTTTGATGTCATGAGGGAAACCTACAATGGCGGATTCAGCAACTGCCGGGTGTTCGTTGATGGCATCTTCTATTGGTGCAGTTCCAAGATTATGTCCTGAAACAATAACGACGTCATCCACACGACCTGTAATTCGATAATATCCAACTTCATCACGCAAAGCGCCGTCTCCAGTAAAATATTTGCCTGGAAAAGCAGAGAAATAAGTGTCTTTATAGCGTTGGTGGTCTCCCCAAATAGTTCTGGCAATTCCCGGCCAAGGGAATTTAATACATAAACTACCCGTTACCTGATTCCCTTCTATTTCGTTGCGTTTTTCATCCATTAAAACAGGTTGAACCCCCGGTAAGGGAAGTGAAGCGTAGGTTGGTTTTGTTGGGGTAACAAAGGCAATTGGTGAAATCATAATTCCTCCGGTTTCGGTTTGCCACCACGTGTCAACTACCGGGCATTTTTTGTCTCCTACGTGGTTGTTGTACCAGTGCCAAGCTTCCTCGTTGATAGGTTCACCTACAGAGCCAATCACTTTCAAAGAGGTTAATTGGTAGCGTTGTACGTATTCGATGCTTTCTTTAGCCAAAGCCCTAATGGCTGTTGGGGCGGTATAAAACTGAGTTACTTTGTGCTTTTCGATTGTTTGCCAAAAACGACTGAAGTCAGGATAGGAGGGAACTCCTTCAAAAATTACCGTAGTGGCTCCGTTCAGTAATGGGCCATAAAGAATGTAGGAATGTCCGGTGATCCAGCCAATATCAGCGGTACACCAGAAAATATCATTTTCTTCATAGCTAAAAACATTCTTGAAAGTATAAGCAGTATAAACCATATAACCAGCCGTAGTATGCACCATGCCTTTTGGTTTTCCGGTTGAGCCCGAAGTGTAAAGGATAAATAAAGGATCTTCGGCGTCCATAATTTCGGCTACATTATTGTCTGATGCTCTGTCTAAAAGAGGTTGCAACCATTGGTCACGACCTTCTTTCATATTTACAATTGTATTCGTTCTTTTAACCACTAATACGTTTGAAACTCCTGTACAATTGGTCAATGCATCGTCAATAATTCCTTTTAAATCAATGGTTTTGTTACCACGATATCCTCCATCTGAGGTGATTACCATTTTGCAATCGCTGTCATTTATTCTGGTGGCTACTGCTGAAGCCGAAAATCCCGCAAAAACAACGGAATGGATAGCTCCAATTCTGGCACAAGCCAAAGTGGAAATGGCCAACTCAGGAATCATTGGTAAGTAAATACAAACACGATCTCCTTTTTTCACACCTTGTTCCCGCAATACATTTGCCATTTTACAGACCCGCTCGTGTAATTCATTATACGAAATGTGCAACGCTTCTTCATTGGGGTCATTCGGTTCAAAAATGATCGCGGTTTTGTCTCCTTTTTTAGCAAGATGTCTGTCAATGCAGTTTTTAGTGATGTTTACTTTAGCATCAACAAACCATTTTATTTCGGCTTCAGCCATATTAAAATCGACCACTTTTTCCCATTGTTGGTACCAAGTAAAATTTTCAGCAGCAATTTTGTCCCAGAACTTTTTTGGTTCACGAACTGACTTTTTGTATTCTTTGAAGTATTCTTCTAATGTGTTAATTTTATAACGACTCATAATTATGATATTTTCTTATTTAGTATTATAAACTCCAATTTCATATTTTTTCAAAACAGCAATTATTTCATCTACAATGGATTCATCATCAATCGTTGAAGGGATTTGATAATTTTCTCCATCAGCAATGCTTCGCATTAGTTTTCTCAGGGTTTTCCCGGAACGTGTTTTTGGTAATCGTTCTACAATTACAACATTCCGAAGAGATGCTACAGCACCAATTTGTTGGCGAACTAATTTTATAATTTCCTGCTCCAGTTGGAAATGTTCAATTTCAGCATCTAATTTAGTTACAACCAAAGCCAAAGGAGTTTGTCCTTTCAAAGCATCATTTATTCCAATTACGGCACACTCCGCAACTGAAAGATGAGAAGCAACAATTTCCTCCATTTCGGCTGTCGAAAGGCGATGTCCGGCAACATTAATCACATCATCGACTCTTCCTGTAATGAAAATATAATCGTCTTCGTCTTTAAATCCTCCATCACCGGAGAAATAATAACCGGGAAATTTATTTAAATAACCCGCTTTAAATCGGGGATTATCATTCCATAAATCCATTAAAGTTCCGGGAGGTAATGGTAATTTTAGTACTACATAACCCTCTTCATTTGGACCTAATTCAGTGCCTTTTTCGTCAAATATTTTAATGTCAAAGCCACAAACCGCTTTTCCTACTGAACCGGGTTTTATGGGTAAATATTCGACACCCATCATATTGGCAATCATTGGCCAGCCAGATTCTGTTTGCCACCAATGGTCGATTGCCGGGACAGGAATATGTTCTAAATACCATTCTAATGTTGCGACATCACAGCGCTCACCTGCCAGAAATTGTGTTTTCAGAGAAGTTAAATCATATTTTTTAATGAAATCTCCGTTAGGATCTTCTTTTTTAATGGCACGAATCGCAGTAGGTGCGGTGAACATGGTATTGACTTTATGTTCCTCAATAATTCTCCAAAAAGTACTCGCATCAGGCGTTTTAATTGGTTTTCCTTCAAAAATGATGGTGGTGTTTCTATTGATTAATGGACCGTAAACAATGAAACTATGTCCAACAACCCATCCCACATCTGAAGCGGCCCAAAAAACCTCATTTTCTTTTACGCCATAGATATATTGCATCGAAAATTTAAGTGCAACAGCATAACCACCGGTATCTCTCACAATTCCTTTTGGTTTTCCTGTTGTTCCCGAGGTGTGAAGTACATATAAAGGATGTATTGCATTCACTGGAACGCAAGCTGTTTCTTCTGAGCCATATACCAATGCATCATAATCAACATCATATTTTTTAAACGGAACTCTTGCTCCTAATTTTCTGTTGAAAACAATGACTTTTTTTGGTCTGTGTGAAGCTAACTCAATCGCTTCATCCACTAATGGTTTGTACGCAATTAGTCGGTCAATTTCAATTCCTGAAGAGGCAGTTATGATGGCTTTGGGTTTGCAATCATCGATTCGAATAGCCAATTCATGTGGTGCAAAACCGCCAAAAACGACCGAATGTGTCACCCCAATTCTAGCACAAGCAAGCATTGCAAACGCAGCTTGCGGAATCATTGGCATATAAATGATTGCTGTGTTGCCTTTTTTTAAACCTAGGGAGAGCATACCTCCGGCGAGTTTTGCCACTTCCGTTTTTACTTCAAAAAAAGTATATTTTTTTACTGTTTGTGTTACTGGTGAATCATAAATGAGAGCTACCTGGTCCCCATAACCATCCTGAATATGCTTGTCTAATGCCAAATAACAGATGTTTAATTCTCCATCTTTGTACCAAACCGGATATCCATTTTCATCTTTTGATATAATAGTTTCCGGTTTATTATACCATTCTATCGCCATCGCCTGTTCTTTCCAGAAAGCTTCAGGTTGATTAATGCTGTTAGTATAAAAATCTTTATAATTCATTTTGTTGCTGGTTGTTTATAGTTTAAAAAATCTCTGCATCCCTGCAAAAACCAAATAGTTTAAATCAATCCCTGTACCTGTTCGACCAATTTTTTGACTGAAAAAGGCTTGAGCACATATAAATTTGCACCTAATGAAAGTCCTTTTTCAATATCTTTTTCTTTGTTTTTTGCCGTTAGGAAAATGACCTTGCAATGTTTTAGTCTTTCGTCTTTTTTAATTTGTTCCAATGTCGCGTAACCATCAACCATTGGCATCATCACATCCAGAATGATTACGTCCGGAAGTTGGTTCTTCAGAATTTCTAAGGCTTCTTGTCCGTCGCGTGCAATAAAAACTTCAAAATTGTTCTTTTTGAATGTGTATTCAAGTGACATAACAATATTTGGTTCGTCATCTACAATTAAAATTTTTTTCATTTTTTAATAATTTTCAGTAGTATTATAATTGGGTAGAGTAAAAATAAATGTTGCTCCATTTGTCTCGGTGCTATCCGCCCAAATTTTTCCTTTATGGTGTTCTATTATCTGTTTGCAAATGGCCAATCCTAAACCGCTTCCGATTGGTTTTTTTACATTTTGATTTCGAGATTGATAAAATTTATCAAAAATGGTTTCAAAATCTTCTTCCTTAATTCCTTTACCGTTATTATGGATGCGGACTTCAACAACTTCTTTTTTCTCTGCTATTTTGATGCTGATTTTTCCATCGGTTTCGGAACTGAACTTAATAGCGTTTGATAACAAATTGTAAATGACCTGAATGATTCGTTCTTCATCATAAAAGGCTTTTGTTTCTTTAGAGGCTTCATTGAACTCAATGCTTATCTTTTTATTTTTAATCAATTGCTTCAATGAAAGCAAAGTTTTTTCAACGGTTTTGGAAATGTTGTTTTTCGAAAGATAAATTTTTTGTTTCCCTGTTTCGAATTTTTCTAAATCCAGGATTTTGTCTATCAAACGATTCAAACGATCCGATTCGGAAATGATATTCTGCAAGAATTGTTTTCTCAATTCCTCTGGAATATCGTCATCATCATGAAGAATTTCACTTGCTGCGCGTATTGCGGTTATTGGCGTTCGCAACTCATGCGTAACCGTATCGAGAAATTCGTCTTTTTGAATGTCTTTGTTGACCAATTCCTGATTGGCATTTTTCAGTTGAATGGATATTTTTTTTAATTCATTGGAAGTATCCGTTAGTTTCTTATTGATAATAATGTTCTCTTTAGATTCTTCGAGAATTCGCAACACTTCAGTCAGGCTGATTTTATCTTCTTTGACTACACTCGATATTAGTATTTTGGCGGAAGCCGTGCCAATATGTCCTGTCAATAAATTCTCCGCAAACTTTATAAACCGTGCATCGGCCGTGGTGATGTTTTTATCAATATTGTATTTTAAATTGAAAATCGTCATGGCCCTTTTTGTTCTTTCTTCTCCAAGAAATCGCTGTAAAACTTTTTGAATATCAGAAATATACGCAGTTCCTTTCCATACAAATGCATCTTCGTGATTGGTGATGTATTTGTCGATATCCACAAACATTTCGGCATAATTGCGTTCCCTGTAATTCCCTTTGAAACTTACTGAAATTGCAGCATAGCAGATAACATTAAAAAATAAACTCCAAAAAACAGCATGGGGAATAGGTTCTAAGTAATCCAATCCAAAAAGTTGAAACGGTTTTAACAATGTAATTCCCCATGGACCTTCCTGAATAAATAAGCTGGAAGATTTTGTTATTCCAATGGCGTAGGGAATTAATAAGGTATAAAAGCAAATCAAAAAGCCCATTATAATTCCTGTTATAGCTCCTTTTTTTGAACCTCTTCTCCAGAATAATGCTCCAAAAAAAGAAGGTGCTAGTTGTCCAATAACAACAAATGAAACCAAGCCAATGGAAACCAACGAGTAATCTAAAATGAAAATTCGGTAGATGGCATACGCCAAAATAATTAACGAAAAAATGCCTATTTTTCGGCTAATCAGAATGCGTTTACTGTTTTTTTCTTGAGAAGAATTTTTGAGTGAACCAATGAAACCGTAAGGAATCAACAGATTATTACTTAACATGGTTGCTAATGCAATCGATGAAACAATAATCATGGAGATGGCAGCGGAGAATCCACCAAGAAATACTAAAACGGTCAAGAAATTATTGTTGAAAAATTGAGGAATCAATAATGAAAAGGTGTCTGAATTGAGTCCTTTTCCCTGAAAAAGAATATTTCCTCCCCAAGCAATTGGAAAAACAAAAATATTGAACAGCAATAAATACAACGGAAAAAGCCACATGGCTGTTCGAATATGGGTTTCTTTATTGTTTTCAACAATTGCAGTATGGAATTGTCTTGGCAACAGAAAAATTGCAAACATGGACAATATGCAAAGAAAAAACCAATTTATTCCGCTTGTTAAGTCACCTATCGAATTCTTCTTTTCAAAATTTTCAAGAACTGCAGCTTTGGTGTAAATATCTCCAAAACCATCGTAAACAAAATAGGTTACATAAATTCCGATGATTAAAAAGAAAACTAGTTTTAAGATTGATTCTATTGCGACTGCCGTAACGATTCCGCGTCTTTTTTCGGAAGCATCAACGTATTTTGTTCCGTAATAAGAAGCAAATAAAGCCAAAGCGAGGCAAACATAAGTAGTAGTGTCCGTAAAAATATTATCGCTTGATTGCGTTTTTGTAACAATATGAAAAGTATCCGAAATCGATTTTAACTGTAAAGAAATGTAGGGAACAATACCAAAAACACAAATCATAGTTACTAATGCGCCAAGAAATCTACTGTTTCCGTATCGTAAAGAAATAAAATCGGCAATACTGGAGATTTTATTTACTCTCGATATTCGGATAATTCTCTTGAGGATAACCATCCAAGTGGGGATAATTATTATTGGACCTAAGTAAATAGGTAAGTAACTTAAACCAGATTCTGCTGCAACACCAATGCTTCCATAATAGGTCCATGCGGTGCAATAAACCGCTAAGGAAAAAGAATAGATGTAAGGATTATTCGTCCATTTAGAATGGCTTCTTTTTTCAGCCCAATAGGCGATGTAAAAAAGAATGGACACATAAAGTGCTAAAATCAATAAAAGTCCTATGCTACTCATAATATCTTTTTATGATTAGGTAGGTGATGGCAATTGAAAATAACCATGCCGAAAAAATATAGATGTACACGATTGGAAAACCAAAAAGCGGCTTGGAACTGTCAAATAAAAGCAAAAGAGGTATGTTCAACGCTAATAGCATTAGCATGGAAAGTATAACTAACTTTTGTTCGTGTCTTTTTTTCATTCGAAATAATATTTACTTTTCTGCGGAAAATGATACCGTCATCTTTACTGGCGATTTCATTATAATGAAAATAAGCAATCTCTACCGATTAATGTAGAGACTGCATATTAGAAATTTATTTAATAATTATTTTTTTTCATCGTAATCGCCCATTAAGGAAAAATAACCAAAGGTACCCAGCCCTAAAACTATTAATGGCGTTAATATAAATAAGATGATAATTCCAAATACTAAATCCTCTTGTTTACCGGACATGAATTTTGGCAATCCAAAGGTAAAGATGCAAAAATAAGCTGCCGCAATTGCTAAGGCGATCCAAACTAATCCTAAAACTCTTTTTATCTGATTCATAGCTGTGTTTTTATATGTGAGCGTTTTTATCTTTATTTTTAATGTAAATCATTCCAACTACAAAGCTGACTGCAGCAATAACAATTGGATACCAAAGTCCTTCGAGATAAAATTCTGGATTTCCTGCTTCTTTTGCATTTATAACAAAATAGGTGGAGATCGCAGGAAGCAATCCTCCAAAAATTCCGTTTCCTACGTGATAGGGCAACGACATAGAAGTATATCTAATTTTCACTGGGAACATTTCTACCAAGAATGCTGCAATAGGGCCGTAGACCATAGTAACAAATAGCACTTGTATAAATATCAAAAAGATTAAAGTCCACTTGTCATTCCAATTAATATTGATCGTTGTTTTGGTTTCAATTTTCGGTTTCCCATCAACGATCTTCGCTGTTCCCTTCTCTAAAGATACCGTTTTTACTTCAAGAAATTTAGTCCCGTCAGTATACTCTTTGCTAGTGGTATAAATAGAATCCATAGTCTGTTTCTTGTTCTCTTTTAGTTCAGAAACCACTTTTGTATTCGTAACAATTTCAGTTTTATTTTTTACAGATGTTGTTTCATACATTTGTTTGTAAATGGGTCTGTATAATAAAATGGCCAATAACATTCCTCCCATCATAATATATTTTCTACCCACTTTGTCACTTAACCAACCAAATACAATGAAAAAGGGCGTTCCTAATATTAATGCAATTCCCAATAAAGTATCCACTTGAGAAGAGTCAATAGACATAACTGTTTTTAAGAAACTCATGGCGTAAAATTGACCGGTGTACCAGACAACCCCTTGTCCCATGGTAGCTCCAAATAAAGCCAATAAAACAAATTTTAAATTGTAACGATTTCCGAAACTTTCTTTTAACGGATTAGTACTTGTTTTTCCTTCTGATTTCGCTTTGGCAAAAACCGGAGATTCATCCATGTTTTTTCTAATTAAATAGGAAACTCCAACCATAATGATAGAAACCCAGAATGGAACTCTCCATCCCCATTCGTCAAATTGTTCAGGAGTAAGAACATTTCTTGTGGCTAAAATAACCATTAAGGAAATAAACAAACCAACCGTTGCCGTAGTTTGAATCCAGGAAGTCCAATATCCTCTTTGCCCGACTGGTGCATGTTCTGCCACATAAGTTGCGGCTCCACCATATTCGCCACCAAGTGCTAGACCTTGAAGCATTCGCAATATTAATACTAATAAAGGGGCCATAAAGCCAATGGTTTCATAACTGGGAATACAACCGATCAGGAAGGTAGCGCCACCCATTAGTAGCAAGGTAACCATAAAGGTATACTTTCGTCCAATTAAATCTCCTAATCTCCCGAAGAAAAGTGCACCAAAGGGACGAACTACAAAACCAACTGCAAAAGTGGCTAGGGTTGCCAGGAAGGCTGCGGTTGGATTATCTGCCGGGAAAAATTTAGTTGAAATTACAACGGCTAAACTTCCAAAAATGTAGAAGTCATACCATTCAATCATTGTTCCCATGGAGGATGCGGAAATAACTTTCCAGATTCCTTTTGTTGATTTTTCTTTCATAAAATTGATATTATAGTGGTTTGGTTAATTATTTTAAAAGGCATAGACACAGGAAACCATAGCTCTTAGGTTAGCAACGTCTTTTTTGTTAGTGGATACTTTTGCGTATAAATCAGTATCACCCCAAGTTGCTGTGGTGTATTCTAATTCTGGTGTAACTCTGAATTTGTTGCTTTTGAAATCAATTCTTCCCGAAGCTCTCCAAACATTGTCTACTATTCTTGGTCCCGTAATACCTCTGCCATATACTTGGACAGTACTTCCAGCCGCAGTATTGGCTCCGTTATTTTTGGTAGTTCCAAAGAAAAAACCAGGAGCAATCGCTTTTGCGTTGCTTGCGATGTCAATCCAAAAAGAAGTTGTTTTTGTTGGGTTGTAAGACTCAATTCCAGAAGTTGTAGATCCTGTAAAACCACCTAGCATCACCAGATTGTTTAAGTTGCCACCTGAAATTCCATAAGCTTTGATAATAATTTTGTCATTTGAATATTTAGCATAGCCAAATACGGAAGAGCTATTTACGTTTTCGGTAGTTACAATATTAGTTGCGCTAACTGTCAAAGGTTGCATTGACTTGTACTCTATTCCTGCGCCTAAAAACCAGTTTTTTCCTTTGTATTGAATTTGGCCATTCAAAGAAGGTAAAGCTGAATTGATTGAGGCTGAATTTTGAGTTCCTGTGGTGCCAAGAGCAAAAAATTCTCTTTCTTTATATGCGGTAGCGATTACAGTAACTTTTTTTGTTAAAGCTTGTTTTAATTTCACTTGGGTAGCCCATCCGAAAGGATTAAACATAATCCCAGTATTAAAGTTTGCAACACCAGGAAAAACTTCGGGGATGAAAGTTGGGTACCAAGTTTGTCCCATGGTTAAGGATGTTTTAGACCAATCCATATTTACGTAGGCATGTCGTAATCTCAAAGTTCCAATAGTTCCATCTGTATTTCCGAAAAAGTCACCTTCAATATTTCCACTCATTTTTGCGCCCCAAACATCAGGGCCCTTGACTTTAATTCCAAATCGAGACGTTATCGATAAAAAGTTGGATTGTGAAACTGCATTTGCATCTTTGCCGTTGGCGTCTAATGCAACATCCAAAGGATATAAATTTAAATTGTCCTCGCGAACAGTTGCGGATTTTCTAGAATCGAAGATGTAATCCGTTCTTACAAATCCATATAGGTTTACACTCCAATCTTTTTCAGCTGGCGCGGCAGGGACGGACTGTGAGTATCCTTTAAGGGAAGAAATTCCAAGCAAAAGGAAAAGGCAATATTTTTTCATAGTAAATAAGATTTGGTTAGGGGAAATGGTTAGTTTCAATACTGCCAAATTCTAATTTTTTGTTTATAAAAAAAATTAAGTTATATATAAGTGTAAAGTGACATAGTTAGTCTTTGAAACGCTCCCATTTTATAAGCATAAATTTATCACCAAGTTCCGTTATTATCATGCCGGCTCCTGAAAGCAATCCTTTGTTTTTTATATATTCTACCAGCTCTAAATGGTTAAAAATCTTATAGGTAGGATGGTAATTAGCATGAGAGGGTTTTTTGATATTAAATGCCTTCACCCAATTACTTACCGTGACATGTGAAACGCCTATAATGCGCTCTATTTCGCGATAACTTAGTCCTTCCAAGTAGAGTTGCAATGCTTTGGTAACGTAATAATCGTCTATCTTTTTCCCAATTTTGTTTACAGTAAAAAAATACTTACAATTTTTACATAAATACCTTTGTTTGTTGTTGACTACGCCACTTTTTACTATGTGATTATTTTGACATTTCGGACAGGTTAAAAGTTCCATGTATATAAATTTTGCATAAATATACTAATTTAGCAATTATTATTTTTAGAAATTCATAATAAAAAATAAAAATATTTATGAAACCCGCATTTATATTGGTAAAATGAGTGGATATTACTAAAATTGCAGTGTCTTTTGAAATGGATTTTTCGGCCTGTAAAAACGGAAACTTACAATTAGGAACTTTGTTACATTTATAAAGTCTTAAACTAATGCTTTGTGATTGAATTTTTTTTAGTATTCCGAGAATAAAAAAGGGTCTAGCTTTTAAAGACTAAACCCTTTATATGGCACTAATATTAAATTTTTTTAATACACTTTCAAGTTTTAATTAACTCCTTTTAGGATTTCCCCGTTTGCGTGAACTACTAATTTACGTACTTCATTATTTTTTTTGATTTTTAGATGGTATTGTTTCTTTATTATATCGCCACCTTCCTGCGTAAATAAAAATTTGTCATTAATAATTTGCCAATCTGGGAACTCTTTGTAAACAGAATAAATCACTTTGCTGGGCAGTCTTACGTTTTGATAGTTTTCTACAACTCGAGTTAATTTTCCATTGCCATTATAGGTTGCTGCCAGAGAGCCATTTTTAGTTTCCATGGTCACTAAATAGCTGTCAAATCCTTCGTAATCTTTCCCTAGACTATAGCTGATAAATTGTTCTTCAAGTCCTCTAACGGTTGCGTCAGGGTTTTTGTCGGTTAAATAAACAGAGAAATCTTTTCCGGCACTTCGAATTACCACTTCGGGTAATTGTTCTAATGTAAGACTTCCTTCATCTGAATCACTACTTTTTTTATCTTGGGAATAGGAGGTGGTGACAAAACCTAAAAAAAACAAAATTATAATAAATGATTTCATAACTTTTTTTATTAATTTAATATTAAATCACTAATCTTTAATATTAAAATAAATTACAAGGCCTCAGATTTACCTTCCATTATGTTTCGGTAATTTATTTTATGTTTAATAAAATGTTGTACGCAATAGTTCTGATTTACATTTAATCAAATTTGTTTGGTTTAGTAAAATTATGATTTATAACTAGGTAATTCAGTTAATGTAATCCATTTTTTCTGTTAAAAATGAGTTGGAATTAATACTTTTTTTTAATAGGATTAGGGCGTCAGGGACTAAGCATAGAGTTATGGTTTCAAAATAAGATTACGTATTTAGGGATTTAAGTAAGCAAAGAATTGAAACTTCTTGTAATTGATGATGCTTACGATTTGATAAATTACAGGAAAGGATTAAAAACAGAAAACCCGAATATTTCTATTCGGGTTTTGTGGTACCTCCAGGGATCGAACCAGGGACACATGGATTTTCAGTCCATTGCTCTACCATCTGAGCTAAGGTACCGTGCTTATTGCGGGTGCAAATATAGAATCATTTTTAGGATATCCAAAACATTTTTTTAAAAAAATCAATTCGTACCTTCGCAACATCAAAATATAAATTATGATTTTAACGGTTGATATAGGGAATACCAGAATTAAAGGTGCTGTTTTTGAGGGTAATACTCAAATTGATACTTTTTTTTTTACTAAAATAGACTTTCAAAAAAAAATTGAAAATATTTTAAAAACACACCAAAAAATAACTGATTTGGTAGTTGCATCTGTTGGCAATGTTAAAAAAGAGCCTTTTTTGACGTTTAAAAAGGAACTAAATGTTCATTTTATATCACACGAGGATCCTTTTCCTTTTTCTAATGATTATGAGACTCCTTTGACATTGGGAATTGACCGAATGGTTCTCGCTGCCGGAGCGACATTTCAGTTTCCTGATCAAAACAGGTTGGTTATTGATGCAGGGACCTGTGTTACTTTTGATTTTATTGATGATACTAATAGATATCATGGTGGAGCAATTGCTCCGGGATTACGATTGCGGTATGAGTCATTGCATAATTTCACGGCAAAATTGCCCTTGTTAACCTTGGAAAGTCCTAAAGATTTAATTGGAAATTCAACTTCCGAATCAATTCATTCAGGAGTAGTTAATGGTTTGGTCTATGAGATTGATGGGTTCATAGATGAATATCGAGCCCGGTATTCAAATTTTATAATAATTTTAACGGGAGGAGATACAGATTTTTTGGCTAAACGATTAAAAAATACCATATTTGCCAATTCAAATTTTCTTTTGGAGAGTTTGAACCAAACATTTCAATATAAAATCAAAAATGATTAAAAAAATTATAATAAGCGCATGCTTACTTTTGTCACTTGTATCCATCGCTCAAGAGGGAACTTCATCTCCTTATTCTTTTTACGGAATTGGTGACATAAGATTTAAAGGAACGCTTGAAAATCGCTCTATGGCAGGAGTTGCGGTGGAACAAGATAGTATTCACATTAATTTAGAAAATCCAGCCAGTTTTTCGAGCTTAAAACGTACTACTTTTAGCATGGGAGGTACTTATGGGACTAAGACTTTAAAAACAAATACGGAGTCAGCTAATGCTCGCAGAACCACTTTAGACTATCTAGCTGTTGGTTTGCCTTTAGGAAAGTTTGGTTTAGGTTTTGGATTAATTCCATATTCTTCGGTAGGGTATAGAATTCAAAAATTATCTTCAGAAGTAGGCGAAACCAACAAACGGTTAAGTGGGACTGGTGGTCTGAATAAAGTGTTTTTAGGAATTGGGTACAAAATAACACCGAATTTCAGTATTGGTGCTGATGCAAATTATAATTTTGGTAAAATTGAAACTAATAGTTTAGAAATTATTACAAATGTCCCTTTAGGTACTCGTGAATTGAATAGCGCAGAGTTGTCAGGAGTGAATTTTAATATTGGAACAATGTACCAAGCTAAATTAAGTAAAAAATTATCTTTATACAGTAGTTTAAATTATACGATAGAAGGTAGTTTGACTTCTAAAAACACAAGAAATATATCCACGGTCGTTTATAACTCGACTTTTGATTTGTCTGTTGTGGATAGCTATGGGGAGCAAAAAACACAATCTGATGTGAGGTATCCAAGCAAAATATCATTTGGTATGGGAATTGGTGAATCAAAAAAATGGCTTATAGGAGGAAAAATAGCATACCAGAAAACCTATGGTCAAGAGAACACCTATAATAAAGCTAGTAATGTGGGGTATGGAAGATTCGGAAGTGTAAGTCTTGGAGGATATTACATTCCAAACTATAATTCGTTTTCAAGTTACACGAAAAGAATTGTTTATAGAGCTGGACTTAAATATGAGAAAACAGGCTTGATGATTAATTCAGAGTCTATAAATGACATGGGATTAACGCTTGGATTTGGATTGCCAATAACAGGAAGTTTTTCTAATGTGAATTTAGGTTTTGAATTGGGTAAAAAAGGAACAACAAATGCAAATTTGATTCAGGAAAATTATGCTAATTTTAGTGTTGGTTTTTCCTTAAACGACAAATGGTTTGAGAAAAGAAAATTCAACTAGAGCCAAATAAGTAAATTTAATCACATTGCTTTGTCAAGTACAGCATATGACTTTACTAAAAAAACATATAATCTTTCCAGTAGTCACAGTTTTTGCTGTGACTCTGTTTTTTGGTTGCGAAAGTAATTTTAAAGAAGTACAAAAAATTAATTTTTCAGATTTTGTTCCTGGTGGCGATGCCGATAATGTAAATCTAAAATACACTGATTCAGGTTTGATTAAATCAATTTTGGTAAGTCCTAAAATGTTAGATTTTTCTAATGTTGAGTTTCCTTTTACTGAATTTCCTAAAGGAATTGATGTAACTTTATATGATAATAAAGCAAAGAGAACATTTATAACTGCCAATTATGCGGTTTCCTACAAGTTGACAAATATTATTGATTTGCAGGGAAAAGTAAAAATCAAATCAGAGAACGGACAAATGCTGGAGACGGAACAGTTGTATTACGATCAAAAAAACGAATGGTTTTTTACGGAGAAAAAATTCAAATTAACAGACCTTAAAGGTTCTTCGAACGGACAAGGCATCGATTTCAGTAAAGATTTCAAAGTGATCAATTCACAGAGAATCTCCGGTGAGTTTGAATCTGCCCAATAATTTATAAATTCTACTTATGACTTACTTAAAATACGTGCCTTATTTCTATTTGGTTTTTGCAGTTTTCTTTCTCTATGACGGCGTTACAAAGTTTTATGATCCTGCTGCAACACCTTGGCTAAGTTTTGGGATAGCGGCCGTAGCGGTATTTATGTTTTTCTTCCGAATGAAATTTGGAAAAAAATTTGAAGACAGAAGCAAAAAATCCTAAATTATGGAAATTAGTATCATAATATTGTGTTTAATACTATGTGCCTTTTTTTCAGGAATGGAGATTGCTTTTATTTCTTCCAATAAAATTTATCTTGAAATAGAAAAAAAGCAAGATAATTTTCTCTCTAGAATACTTACTAAACTTACTGAAAAGCCTTCTAAATTTATTGCAGCCATGCTAATTGGGAACAATATTGCGTTAGTGATATATGGGTTTTTTATGGGCGGGTTATTGATGCGTTGGGTTGAATCCTTTGGTTATCATTTTTCAAGTCTACTGGATTTGTTAGTTCAGACTATTCTTTCCACACTAATAGTTTTGATTACTGCAGAGTTTTTGCCTAAAGTATTCTTTCAGATTTATGCCAATACGTTAATAAAATTTTTTGCTGTTCCAGCTTACGTTTTTTATGTTTTATTCTATTTTATTTCTACTTTTTTTATCTGGGTTTCCGATTTTGTTTTGAAAAAATTCTTTAAAACCGAAGGCGATCAGGCACAGATCTATTTTAGCAAAGTGGAGCTTGGGAATTACATAACAGAACAAATGAGTACTGTTGAGGATAATGAAGAAGTAGATTCAGAAATACAAATGTTTCAAAATGCTTTAGAGTTTTCGGGGGTAAAAGCCAGAGACGTGATGAGTCCCAGAACTGAAATCGTTGCGATTGACTTATATAATTCGATGGATGAATTGAACAAATTGTTCATTGAAACTGGATATTCTAAAATTGTGGTTTATGAAAATTCTTTGGATGACATTGTAGGTTACGTACATTCATTTGATTTATTCAAAAAACCGGAGAGTATTAAGGAAATTGTAATTTTGGTAGAGTTTGTGCCAGAAACAATTTATATCAAAGACGCCATGAATTTGCTGACTAAAAAGCGAAAGAGTGTGGCCGTTGTGCTGGATGAATATGGCGGAACTTCCGGGATTATTACTATAGAAGATATTGTCGAAGAACTTTTTGGAGAAATAGAAGATGAACACGATTCAGAAGAAGAATTAATCGAAAAAGAGCTTGGGGATGATACCTATCTTTTTTCGGCTCGTTTTGATGTCGAATATCTAAATCAAACCTATAAACTTAATATTCCGGAGAGAGATTCTTATGGTACACTTGGTGGTTTTATTGTTGATTTCACCAAGGAAATTCCGCAAAAAGGGACTGTAATTACCATTGGGACCTTTCATTTTGTCATAGAAGAGGCCACAAATAAAAAAATAGAATTAGTGAAAATGGCGGTGCGAGAGTAGTTTTTTTTATAAAATTGAAAATTCTTTCAAAATAAAACGCTACTAGTATAATTATTAATTAGATAATTGTATTTTCGCAAACTGAATATAAAAATTAACAACAATAGAAATGGCAGTTTTAGCAAAAATTAGACAACGTTCCGCTTTATTGATAGCAGTTATTGCACTTGCATTATTTGCATTTATCATACAAGATCTTATCGGTAAAGGAGGCTTTGGTAAAAGCACAAAGGATGTAGGAAGTATCAATGGAAAAGATATTGCCTTCGAGGATTTTAGAATCAAAGTAAGCAATGTTGAGAAAAGTGGTCAAGGGATTACTTCAACAGCAGCAGCAAACAGAGTTTGGGATCAGGAAGTTTCTATAGCTTTATTGTCTTCAGAATTTGATAAATTAGGATTAAGAGTAGGTGAAAAACACATACTTGAAGTTTTAAAAGCAGATGAAAATATTGGTAAAAATCCATTGTTCTTGAATGCAGCAGGGATGTTTGATATTGCAAAATTCAAAGAGTATTTTAAATCAAATCCTGCACAAGCGCAATATTTGAAAGATAGAGAGAAAGATGCGGAATTGAATGCGAAATATCAAATTTATAATACTTTGATTAAAGCGGGTATTTATACTACGGAGAGCGAAGGAAAAATGAAATATGAAATGGAAGCCAACAAAGTAAATTTTGCTTACGTTGCTGGTTTGTATTCTACTATTAAAGACAGTGACGTAAAAGTTACTGATACTGAAATTGTAGATTTCATGAAGAAAAACGAAAAGAAATTCAAAGCTGACGAATCACGTGAAGTAGAATATGTTTTGATTGAAGACAAAGCTTCGAAAGAAGATCAAGATGAGGTTAAGTCTAAAATAAACGGATTGTTGTCTGGAAGAGTAGTGTACAATCAGGCAACTGGTAAAAATGATACTTTACCAGGATTTAGAAATGCGACTAACACAATTGAGTTTGTGAATTCGAATTCAGATGTTCCTTACGATTCAACTTACATAGCTAAAAAAGATTTGCCGGCAGTTGATGCAGACAAATTATTCAATCTTGCATCAGGTGAGGTTTACGGCCCTTATCTGTTTGGAAAATACTACTGTATTTCTAAATCAATGGGAATGAAGGCAGGTGTAAATGCAAAAGCAAGCCATATTTTAATTAGCTATGAAGGAACACAGGTTCCTAACAAAAAAGAGAAAAGAACAAAAGAGGAAGCGAAAGCTAAAGCAGAATCTATTTTAGCTCAAGTGAATGCAAATCCGGATAGTTTCTTGATGTTAGCGTTTACTAATTCAGATGATTCTTCAGCACAGCAAGGTGGTGACTTAGGTTATTTTGGTCCAAATCAAATGGTGAAGCCGTTTAATGATTTCGTTTTCAATAACGGAATTGGAAAAGTTGGTTTAGTAGAAACTCCTTTCGGTTTTCATATTATCAAAATTACAGATAAACAAGACGGAATTCGTTTAGCAACTGTTGCTCAAAAAATTGAAGCTTCGGAAGTGACTTCTGACAAAGTGTTTACTCAAGCGACTAAATTTGAAATGGACGCAACGGATAAAGATTTTGGCAAAATTGCAAAAGACATGAAGCTTACTGTAGCTGCTCCACTAACTTTAAAAGGTATGGATGAGACTTTTGGTCCTTTAGGGAATCAAAGAAGTATAGTTAGATGGGCATTTGAAGATGATACTAAAGTAGGTGCTGTAAAAAGATTTGAAGTAGCTAATTTAGGACATGTAATTGCAAAACTTAAAAATGTAGACAAATCTGGTTTAGTAACTGTTACATTAGCGAGACCTTATGTAGAGCCAATTCTTAAAAACAAGAAAAAAGCAGAATTGATCAAAGCTAAAATGACAGGTTCTTCATTAGAAGCTATCGCAAAAGCTACTGGTGCAAAAATTCAACAAGCAGCTGACGTAACTATGGAAAATCCAATGTTAGTTGGTGCAGGTCAAGAGCCTAAAGTTGTAGGAAATGCATTTGCATTAGCTGCAAACAAAATGTCTGCTCCTATTGAAGGAAATACTGGAGTTTATGTTGTGAAAAACATGAGTACAGTAAAAGCACCTGCTTTGAAAGATCATGCTCCATACGTAGCTAAATTAAAAGCACAAAGCGCTTCTGATGTGAACAGAGTTATTCCAGCTTTGAAAAACAGTGCTAAAATTGAAGACAACAGAAAACAATTCAATTACTAATATTTTAAAGTAATTAATTTAAATAAAAATCCCGATACATTTCTAGTGTATCGGGATTTTATTTTTAAGATAGTTTTGTTTGAAAGCTTGAGCGAAATTTAAAATAAAAATTTAATGTAACTAAAGCAATATCATTTCATTATAAGGAATAATTGTATGATATCCTTTTAAGGCAAAATAATGGCTAGGATTTTCAGTGGCAATTGCCATAACAAAATCTCCTCCCCATGCACCAAGGCTTTTGATTGTACCATTAAAATCAGGGAACAAAGATTCTTTGACCGTTTGCATTTCCAAAATGTTACTCATGTCAGCCTCGTGCTGTTCTATCGCTGAAGCAAATGATTTAGTGGTTGTTGCTTTCAAAGCTTCAAAAGTTATTTTGTCGTTTAGAGCAATAGTTTTAGCTAGATTGACTTTTTTATTGATGTTGTATGCCGTTATCGCTTTTTTACTGCTCTGCTTCTTGTTCAGATATACAAAATAGAGGTCTTTAGTAAACGAAGGATTAAAAACCACTTTTTCAACAATCGGTTTTCCTTGTTCTAAATGATATAAAATAGGAGTGTCGTTTTGAGCGCAGGCAATATCGTAGCCACTTCCTCCAAAACTGTTATTAAGCAGCGTAAAAGCATCAATTTGCAACCACTGGGCAATGTTGTTTATCAAAGTAGACGAGGTGCCTAAACCCCAGCTTTTAGGAAATCCAAGTTCGGTGGTAATTGTGTATCCTTTTGAAAGATTTATAAAATCAGGATTTAATACAAAAGCTTCGTGCAAAATAGCAATCAATGTTGATTTGACGGACTCGTTTTCTGAATTTCTTACCTTTGAAATATCAGAAAATGAAATGGTATCTTCAAACCAAATGCTTTTGTCAGCATCGTAACTTTTCCATTGTATTTCTTGATTGGTTCCTTTTTCGATGATTAAATTTTGTCCAAGTTTTGTGGGCAGAGCAAAAGCTTTGGCGCCATCTAAAACCAGATATTCACCTGTAATTAAAAGTTTTCCGTTACTGTAAAATGTTTGTTTCATTATTTTTGTTTAAATCCCTGACAGGGTTCTGAACCCTGTCAGGGCTGTCGAAAATCAATGTTATTTTCTTAGATTTTCGATATAGTCAACAACGGCGCTATGGGAAACCATATTGTGTTTGAAATGTTGTCGGATTAAAACACGCTCTTTGTGAGTGGCTTCAAACTGATTGATGATATTATTTAAATGCATTTTCATGTGTCCTTCCTGAATTCCGGTTGTCGTCAAGGAACGTAAAGCCGCAAAATTTTGAGCTAAACCAGCAACGGCAACAATCTGCATTAATTCCTTAGCGGATGGTTTCTTAAGCATTTCCAAAGAAAATTTCACTAAAGGATGCAAAGTGGTTAATCCGCCTATAGTTCCCAGCGCTAAAGGAATTTCCAGCCAAAAAGTAAAAATACCATTCTCAATTTTTGCATGTGATAAACTGGAATATTTTCCGTTTCGAGAAGCATAAGCGTGAATTCCAGCCTCAACTGCGCGGAAATCATTTCCCGTTGCAAGCACCACAGCATCGATTCCGTTCATGATTCCCTTGTTGTGGGTTACGGCACGATAAGGTTCAACTTCGGCTATTTGAACGGCTTGGACGAATTTTTCTGCAAATTCTTGTGGATTCTGAATGTGTTTTTCTTTTAATTCTTCTACGGGGCAGGACACTTCAGCGCGAACAGTACAATTGGGAACGTAATTAGACAGAATACTCATCACAACATGAATGTCTTTTTCTGTTTCTGAAAATAACTCATATAGCGAAGCTTCTTCTTTTAATGTTTTAGCAAATTGCTCCAAACAAGAATTGATGAAATTGGCTCCCATGCTGTCTTTCGTGTCAAAAGTAGCATGAAGTTGGAAATAATTAGGTAATAAGTCCGTCTTGTCGTTTAGAGCAATATCTAGAATTCCGCCACCGCGTTTTTGCATGTTTTTAGTAATGCTTTCCGTTTCGGTAAAAAAGACAGCTTTGGTTTGGGCAAAAAATAAGTTGAGTTTAGAAACATCGCCGTTATAGATAAAATGAACCTGGCCAATTTTTTCGGTATTGATAACTGTCGCTTTAAATCCGCCACGAGTGGACCAGAATTTAGCCGTTTTTGAAGCTGCGGCAACTACAGAACTTTCTTCAATCGCCATGGGAATAGTGCTGTATTTTCCGTTAATTAGAAAATTTGGAGCAATTCCTAACGGAATATAGAAGTTGGTGATTGTATTTTCGATGAATTCATCGTGTAGCTGTTGTGTTTTTTCGTCAGAATTCCAGTAGTTTTTCAGCAATGCGATAGCTTCAGTTGGAGTAGAAAAGTATTCGTAGGCAATCCAGTTTATTTTTTCTTCTTTGGATAATTTAGAAAATCCCGTTACTGCATTATTCATTCTCAATAGATTATGTGATGTTTAGTTGCAAAGATACGGTTTTAGCGCTTTTATTTACCTCAAATTATCGTCATTAAATTGTGGTTTTTAATATTGCTTTTTACATTTAACATAATAAATAGCCATTAATTGTAATTTTTTCACTAAAATTGACGGTTTTTATCTTTAAATCAATCGTATGAGTTCAAATAGAATTACCATCTTGCTTTTATTCGTGTGTTTTACTGTTTTTGGACAGCAAAAAATCACAATTGACGAAATTTTTAATGGCACTTTTCGTGCTAAAGGAATGGATGAATTGCAGTCTATGAAACTTACCAATCAATATTCTGTTTTGAATACTGATAAGGGTTCTAAAAGTATGCAAATTGATTTATACGATTTTGCTACTTTGAAAAAAGTGACCGTTTTAATCGATACCAAGGATCATAAGGAATTGCCAATGATTGACAGTTACACATTTGATTCCTCCGAAAAAATGATTCTGTTGGCTTGCAATACGAATCAAATTTTCCGCCATTCTTTTACGGCAGATTATTATTTGTATAACATTGCAACCAAGCAGTTAAAGAAGTTATTTGATTTTCAGGTGCAGGAGCCAACTTTTTCTCCTGATGGAAAAAAGATAGCTTATGCCAAAGAGAATAACCTATATGTATACGATTTGGCTTCTAATCAATCAACTCCAATTACCGTTGACGGGAAGAAAAATGCTTTTATTAACGGAATTACGGATTGGGTTTATGAAGAAGAATTTGCATTTGTAAGAGCATTTGACTGGAGTGCTGACAGCAAAAAAGTAGCGTACATTCGTTTTGACGAAAGCCAAGTACCGGAATTTTCTATGTCAATCTTTCACAAAGATTTGTATCCAACAGTTGAAACATTCAAATATCCTAAAGCTGGTGAAAAAAATTCAGAAGTTTCATTACATATTTATGATGTAACTGCTAATGCGACCAAGAAAGTTAATTTAGGAAACTACAATGATTTTTACATTGCAAGGATGAAATGGACAAATAATTCTAATGTTTTATCAGCACAGGTGCTGAACCGTCATCAAGATAATTTAGATGTTTTGTTTATTGATGGAAATTCAGGAGATGCAAAAGTGGTTTTGAATGAAAAAGATAAAGCGTATGTTGATGTTACGGATAATTTAACGTTCCTGAAAGACAATAGTTTTATTTGGACTAGTGAAAAAGACGGTTTTAATCATATTTACTTATATGATAACAATGGTAAACTGAAAAAACAAGTTACTAATGGGAAATGGGAAGTGACCAATTATTATGGTTTTGATGAAAAAACCAATACTGTATTTTATCAATCAGTGGAGAATGGTTCAATTAACAGAGATGTTTATAGAATAGGTCTTGACGGAAGAAACAAAGTAAGGCTGACCAAGAATGTTGGGGCAAATGCTGCTGTTTTTAGTCCAAACTATCAATATTATATCAATACTTTTTCAACAGCAACACAGCCCACAATCTATACGTTGAATGAAGCTAAAACGGGTAAACAAATTCAAGTTATTGAAAATAATGAAGCATTAGCTGCAAAATTGAAAAAGTATAATTTGCCTTCAAAAGAATTTTTTGTTTTGAAAACAGAAAAAGGAAATGAGTTAAATGCTTGGATCATGAAACCAAAGGATTTTGATGCTACCAGAAAATATCCCGTTTTTATGATTCAATATTCAGGTCCTGGATCACAACAAGTAGTAAATCAATGGGGTAGTTCTAATGAATATTGGTTTATGATGTTAGCGCAGCAAGGTTATATAGTTGCCTGTGTTGACGGAAGAGGAACTGGCTTCAAAGGGGCTGATTTTAAAAAATGCACACAAAAACAGTTGGGTAAATACGAAGTGGAAGATCAAATTGATGCTGCCAAAGTGATAGGAAATTACTCTTTTGTTGATAAATCAAATATTGGAATCTGGGGTTGGAGTTATGGTGGATTTATGGCTTCTAATTGTATAATGAAAGGGAATGATGTTTTTAAAATGGCGATTGCGGTTGCTCCGGTAACGAATTGGAGATTTTATGACAGTATTTACACAGAAAGATACATGCAAACACCACAAGAAAATGCTAGTGGTTATGATGAAAATTCTCCAATAAATCATGTAGAGAAGCTTAAAGGTAAGTTTTTATTGATACATGGTTCTGCGGATGATAATGTACATGTCCAAAATTCGATGCAAATGATGGAAGCATTAATTCAAGCAAACAAACAATTTGATTCTCAGATTTATCCAGATAAAAACCACGGAATTTATGGAGGTAAAACCAGAATCCAACTGTACACTAAAATGACTAATTTCATCAAAGAAAATTTACAAACTAAAACAATAACTTCAAAACAAATAATATGATTGAAACACAGGTAAAAACAGCACATCCAAAAGGTCTTTGGGTATTATTTGGAACAGAAATGTGGGAGCGCTTCAATTTCTATGGAATGCGGGCAATTTTAACCCTGTTCCTTATCAATTCATTAATGATGAAAGAGGCAGATGCTTCTATTATTTATGGAGGTTTCTTAGGACTTTGTTATTTGACACCAATGTTAGGAGGATTCGTTGCCGATCGTTTTTTTGGAAATAGAAATTGTATTTTACTTGGAGGTTTAATGATGGCTATTGGACAGTTATTATTGTTCACCAGTGCCAGTATTTTTGGTACAAACTTAAGTCTTGCCACTACATTAATGTGGTCGGCTTTAGGGATTATCATTTTTGGGAACGGTTTTTTTAAACCAAATATTTCAAGCATGGTGGGAAGTTTGTATCCAAAACAAGAAAAAAGTAAACTGGACACTGCTTTTACCATTTTCTACATGGGTATAAATTTAGGGGCTTTTCTAGGACAATTAATTTGCCCATTAATAGGGGATATTAAGGACGCAAACGGAATTAGAGATATTCATGCTTTTAAATGGGGTTTTCTTGCCGCTTCTATTGCTATGTTAATAGGGACGTTAGTGTTTTATTTCTTGAAAAATAAATACGTGGTAACACCAGAAGGAAGACCTTTAGGAGGATTGCCATCTAAAAATGAAGCATCAGATTTTGAAGAAGGAGAAGCGCAAAAAGCGGTGTTCTCTGCAAAATCTTTAGTAATGGCAGTAATTGCATTTTTTGCTTTGTTTTTTGCTTTTAGATATTTATTGGGAGGTGAAAATTTCATTAAAACAGTAATTTATCCAATTATCTATGCAAGTGGTTTGACCTTGGCAGGATTAATTATATCAGATACTTCGCTGACTAAAATAGAAAGAGACAGAATTTTCGTAATTTATATCGTTGCCTTTTTTATTATTTTCTTCTGGGCAGCTTTTGAACAAGCGGGATCTTCATTGACTTTTATCGCGGATAACCAAACCGACAGAAATTTCTTTGGATGGAATATGCCACCGTCGATGGTTCAAATTTTTAACGGTCTTTTCGTATTCTCGTTTGCACTTCCTTTCAGTATTCTTTGGGATAAATTGAGAGCTTCTGGAAAAGAACCAATTTCGCCCGTAAAACAAGCTATCGGTTTAGGGCTAATTGCTTTGAGTTATTTTATTTTGGCTTACAATGTGAAGGATTTAGGAAACAGCGGGCTTTTAGGTATCAAATGGTTAATTTTAATGTACCTAATTCAGACTTTTGCTGAATTATGTTTGTCGCCAATTGGATTGTCATTGGTAGGGAAATTATCTCCAAAACGTTTTTCTTCTCTTTTATTCGGGGTTTTCTTTTTATCCAATGCAGCAGGATACGCGTTAGCAGGAACTTTAGGTTCAATTATTCCTGCAACGGGAGATAAATTTATTAAAGCAAAAGAATTAGGGATTGAATTACAACCTATTTTAGATAAGACAGTTACTCCAACAGCGGAGCAATTACAAATTTTAACAACCAATCAAATAGATGCATCAAATCCTATATTTGCAGGATTTGAAATTCATAATCTTTTCGAATTTTTTATGGTTTTTGTGGTCTTAACAGGATTTGCAGCAGTAATATTATTTGCATTGACACCAGTTTTGAAAAAAATGATGCATGGTGTTCGATAATACTAAAAAAATAAATTAATATCTTTAAAACCTACAAGAATTCTTGTAGGTTTGTTTTTTTAAATACTTCGCAAATGGCTCAAAATGTAACAATAGAAGAAATACAAAATTTCAAAGGCAAGTACCCAAAGCAATTGTGGTATTTATTTTTTAGTGAAATGTGGGAACGTTTCAGTTTTTACGGTATGCGAGGAATGTTGGTTATTTTTATGGTGAACCAATTAAATATGAATGCTGTAAATGCTAATTTGCAGTATGGCGCTACTCAGGCTTTTGTTTATGCTTTTACTTTTATTGGAGGGATGTTTGCTGATAAAATTTTGGGTTTTAGAAAATCATTGTTTTGGGGAGGGATTTTAATGATTGCCGGAAGTATTATTTTGGCATTAGATCCTCATCAGTTTTTCTTTATCGGAATTAGTTTTACTATTATAGGGACTGGTTTTTTTAAACCAAATATTTCTACTATGGTGGGACGTTTGTACAAAGACGATGATAATAGAAGGGATGCCGGTTTTTCTTTTTTCTATATGGGTGTGAATCTTGGTGCCTTGATTGGGGGTTATTTATGTATAGCTGTTGCAAATGGATCGATGCTGTCAAGTATTGTGCCGGAACATTTAAGATGGAATGTTGCTTTTGGTTTTGCAGCGATTGTAATGATCATAAGTTTATTGACTTTTATTCAAACTCAAAAAAGCTTAGGGGATATTGGAGTTTCACCTTTGTTGGCCTTGGAAACCTCTAAAAGAAAAGTCTACGAATACCTTACCTACATTGGTTCGCTAGCTGTTATTCCGGTTATTATTTTGTTAGTTTCTAATTCGGGCTATACTGATATGTTTATGTATATAATTGGGCCTTGTTCTTTGTTGTATTTGCTTTTTGAAATGAGAAATTTTTCCGTTTCAGAGAATAAAAAATTAGTTGCTGCATTAGTGTTTGTTTTGTTTTCTATTGTTTTTTGGGCATTTTTCGAACAAAGTGGTGGTTCTTTAAGTCTTTTTGCAGAAAGTAATTTGAGTAAAACGGTTCTTGGAGTTCCACTAGATCCTAACGGTGTGAATAATTCGGCTAATTCATTCTTTGTAATTGCTTTTGCGGCTCTTGTCGGATTAGTGTGGCTCTGGATGAGTAAACGGAAAATTGAACCAAATACGGTAGTAAAATTTGGATTAGGATTTCTGTTTCTTGCAGGTGGTTTTTATGTTTTTTATTACACAAAATTCTTTGCTGATGCAAATGGTGTTACTTCATTAGATTTATTCACTTTTGGGTGGTTTATTATCACTTTTGGAGAGTTATGTTTGTCACCAATTGGAATGTCTGCGATGACAAAATTGTCACCTCAAAAAGTGCAAGCTGTAATGATGGGGATGTGGTTTCTGGCGAGTGCTTATGGGCAGTATTTTGCGGGATTGTTAGGGGCGAATATTGCAGGGGCTTCTGAAAATGCAACTAATCTTGAAAAATTAATTGTCTATGCCGATGGATACAAACAATTAGCCATTTATGCTTTAATTGCTGGAATACTTTTAATTGTTGTATCACCTTTGGTAAAAAAATTAATGCAAGAAGTGAAATAATTCACTAATTTTAGGCATTGTTTTTGCGTTTAAAATTTTAAATTAAAATATATGAAAAAGATACTTTTACTTACGATGTTAGTTTTTGGCGGTTTTGTGATGCAAGCACAAGAGTTAAAATGGCATACTGACGTTAAAGAAGCAATTGCCATTGGGAATAAAGAGAAAAAACCTTTATTGATGTTTTTTACAGGAAGCGACTGGTGCGGCTGGTGTATAAGACTGCAGAAAGAAGTTTTAAAAACACCTGAGTTTGAGAAGTGGGCGAGCGAAAATGTAATTCTGGTAGAGTTAGATTATCCAAGAAGAACTCCTCAAAATCCAGAGATTAAAAAACAGAATGATGAATTGCAACAAGCTTTTTCTATACAGGGTTTTCCAACAATTTGCTTTGCCAATGGAACTACTAAAGACGGAAAAATCAATTTTGAAGGTTTAGGAACTACGGGATATGTAGCGGGTGGTCCAGCCGCTTGGCTTGAAGTTGCAAACGGAATTTTGAAAAAGAAATAATTTTTAATTCAATTTATAGAATCCCTTTTCACCAGTAGCGTGAAAAGGGATTTTTTGTTTAGTACAGGTTGCTTTCCAGAACTTTTGGATGGTTTTAAAGTTTGATGCATCAGCGATAACTATTTCTGGTTTTATGCTTTGAAAAAGTCTTTCCAGATTTATTTTTGGAGATTGGGTAAGTAGTAAAATGTCAGGCTTTATATTTTTTGGATAAATACCCAAACTATCGATAATGATAATTTTCTTTCCGTTGAAAAAGACGACGTTTTGCATTCGTCTTTTTGTTTTTAAGTCACTGAAATTCCCAACCAAATAGGAATTTAGAATCGTGTTTTTTCTGGAGATTTTTAATAAACTATCATTTGCATATAAGCTAACATCATTGCTATTTCGTTCCGTAATTAGTGTATTTCTTTTCAAATTGAATACCACCCATTCTTTTTGGTTTTTAATGTTATATCGTGTTTGTAAAAATGATATTTGTAGAATAATAATAGTAATTAAAGCTAGAATTAATTTATTGAAAGTTGGTTTTTTAAACCAAATGATTATTGCAATAAGCAACAAGTAACTACTGATTAAAAGGGAATAATTGAACGAGATATTATGGATTATAAATTGTTCTAGGGAGGCGATCGCATTGATTATTTTATTCAAATAATAGATGCTCCATTCCAAAGGTTTGGCAAACACAAAAGGAACGTAGCCAAAAGCCGCCAAAACCATAACCAAAACGCCCAAAATCATTATAATACTTAGCAGCGGTATAATGACTAAATTAGTTACGAAGAATAATCCCGGAAATTGATGGAAGTAGTAAATGCTTAAAGGCAGTGTTCCGATTTGTGCCGCAAAGGAAACCGTCAGAATATCCCAAATGTATTTTGTAATCTTATTTTTTGGTAACCAGAAGGAGGCTAAAAGCGGTTGCAACCAAATAATAAAAAATAGAGCGATATAGCTTAATTGAAAACCGACATCAAATAGAAAGGAAGGTTCGAAAAGTAATATGATCAAGATGGAAACCAGCAACGTATGATAAATGTTGACACTTCGTCTTAAATGATTTCCAATGGCAACAAATGAAAACATGGTTACAGAACGAACTACAGATGGCGCAAGACCTGCAATTATGCCAAAAAGGGATAATGAGGCGAGAATAATTAACAACTTGATAAATGAGCCTCGTTTTGTGTTGGGTAAAGGCTTTAGAATAAAAGTTACAAAAAGTAATATAAACCCAATATGTAATCCTGAAACCGACAAGATATGTATGGCGCCTGCATACTGATAGTCCCGAATAATTTCTGGAGAGATATCTTGCTGTTGCCCCAGAATTAGAGCAATAGCTACATTTAATTCTGTTTTATTAAAGTTGCTTTTTTCTAAATTATGAATGATTTTAGATCTTAATTTGGAAGTATAATACCAAATGCTTTTATCTATTTCAGTTCCAATTTTTATTTCACCAGACTCAGTGTAAACTTGCGCAAAGATTTGCTTGTTTTCAAGGTATTTACTGTAGTCAAATTGGTTAGGGTTATTTGGAGGACTATTTTTATGTAAGGTAGTTTTGATTTGTAAATTATCGCCTATCTGAAATACATGTCGTAAACTGTCTTTTCGAATATTTAGGATTAACCTACCCGTGCTTTCTAATTGGTCTATACGGTTTACAATAGCAATATAACGGTCATTAGCTGTAGAACTTTTTAGCTTTTCTCGCAGAGTTATGGTAAGCAAAAGGGGCTTTTCATAAATGGAGCTGTAATGGGTGTAATTGCTCTTTTGAAAAAAATCATTATGTGTGATATGCGTAATCATACCAATAAAAAACGAAAGTAAACAAGCGGTTAAACCAAAATATAGCGGAGAAATTTTATTTTTTCGTGATAAAAACCAAGTAATTCCTAAGGCCAAAAATGTAATAAATAGTAAAAAAAATACTATTTGTGGATTTGCTTTTGAGTAAAATGCAGCAATTATTCCTAGAACGAAACCAACTGTTATTCTCGCTAAAGGAAATTGGAGCACTTTCATGTTTCTAAAGTACACTTTTTTTAGTAAGAAATAACTTTGTATTTAAAAATAATGAGATAGAACTTTAATTCACTAGGCCAAATTATTAATTATTACAAAATTCTATTTAACTGAGCATATGTTCTTTTGTAGTAAGACTCTTTTGTTGAGGAAATAATCACTCCTTTTGAGGTAGAGGAATGTATGAATATTATTTCGTCATCATTGACATCAATGACCATTCCCACATGATTAATCTGAGATTTTCCATTCGTTTTAAAAAAGATTAAATCTCCTTTTTTGGCTTCTTCTCGATCAATAACCACTCCTGTTTTTGATTGTTGATAAGAAGAGTGTGGAAGTTGAACATTGTGCGCGTTAAAAATAGTGCATATTAATCCTGAACAGTCATAGCCAGCTTTTGTAGTGCCAGCGTATTGATATTTAACGCCTATGTTTTCAGTTGCAGTATCTATTAATTCTTCTATCAAACGACTTGTCTTCCTTTTTTCTGATTTTGTGGAATTTTCTTTTTTTGAAGTTGTAACCGCAGCTGTGGGTTTACAGGAAGTAAAAAGGAGAACTAATAAAGAAAGATACAGTAAGTGTTTCAAAAGTTTTTGTTTTTGTAAAAGAATAAAAGGCTATGAAACGACCGAAGTTACTGTAAATCAGCAACAATTAATTTCGCTGTTTTTTTACTCGCACCAATTCCGCCAAGTTTCTCCTCTAATAACTCATATTCTTTTAAAATAGTACCTCGATGTTTGGATTCCAGTATTTTTTTTAATTCCTCTCGAATGCGTTTAGTAGAACAGTCTTCCTGAATTAATTCCGTTACGACTTCTTTATCCATGATTAAATTGACCAGTGAAATGTACTTAAGCGTAACGATCCGTTTTGCAATTTGGTAAGAAGCCCAGCTTCCTTTATAGCATACAACCTCCGGAACCTTGAATAGTGCTGTTTCTAATGTTGCCGTACCGGACGTGACTAATGCGGCAGTCGCATTTTGCAGCAAATCATAGGTTTTGTTTGATATAAACTTTATATTTTCATTTGAAATGAATTGTTCATAAAATGAATAGACCTGACTTGGCGCACCCGCAATTACAAATTGATAATCCGGAAAATCATTGACCACGCTAAGCATCACTGATAACATTTTTGTAATTTCCTGTTGTCGGCTGCCAGGCAAAATAGCGATGATAGGTTTTTCGTTTAACTGATTTTCTTTTCTGAAAACAGTAGCGTCAATTGGTGTTTGGTTATGAATAGCATCAATCAATGGATGACCAACAAATTCCACAGGAAAATGATGCTTGTCTTCGTAAAATTTTTTTTCGAATGGTAAAATCACATACATTTTATCGATGTCACGTTTGATTTCAGTAATTCGGCTTTCTTTCCAGGCCCAAATTTGCGGAGAAATATAGTAGTGAGTTTTCATGCCTAACCCTTTTGCCCATTTTGCAATTCGTAAATTAAAACCAGGATAATCTATAAAAATAATTACATCTGGTTGAAAGCTGGTGATGTCTTTTTTACATATTTTGATGTTATTTAAAATAGTTTTTAAATTAAAAATAACTTCAACAAATCCCATAAAAGCTAATTCTCGATAATGTTTTACTAAAGTGCCGCCAACATTTCGCATCAAATCGCCACCCCAGAACCGAATATCAGCATTAGGATCTTCTTCGTAAAGTGCTTTCATCAAATTAGAACCATGTAAATCGCCTGACGCTTCTCCTGCTATGATGTAGTATTTCATGTTTTATGTGGTGTTTAAAGTCTTGACTTTACAGTAATACCTCTGAAATCAGATTTCTATTTAGTATTGCTTAAGTCAAAGGTATGAATTATTAAATTTTCTATATAAATAGAGAAAGAAGCGCTAAACATATGACGGCTAAAATGACCCCACGGGCCATTATTTCTTTATTTAATTTCAATAAAATTGCAAATGCTACCAAATCAAGTATGGATCCAAGGGTGATTATTTTACCTAGTTTTCCTTCAAATTTCATAAGTTGTATGCCACCTAAAAAGGTATAATCAGTAAAAAAAGTGATGAAAATGAAGCATCCTAGTAGGGATGCTAAAAGACCAATTATAAATCCAGTCAACAAATCTATTTTATTCATTCCAATTCCAAGTGTTAAGTTGTTGTGTTGCGTGATGTGCTGTCATATCAAACTGCACTGGAACAACTGAAATATATCCGTTTTTCAATGCCCATTCATCTGTGTCTTCGCCATGATCCTGGTTTATAAATTCACCTGTAAGCCAATAATAGTCTCTGCCTTGTGGTGTTTTACGCTTGTCGAATTTTTCCATCCAAATAGCTTTAGCTTGACGGCAAATTTTAATACCCTTTATCTCCTTCTCCTTCAATTTCGGAAAATTTACATTCAAAACAACTCCTTCGGGCAGTTTGTTTTCAAGAACTTCCAATGTTATTTTTTTGATAAATGGCTTTATGTCTTGAAAATTTGCATTCCAATCAAAATCTAATAATGAAAATCCAATAGCCTGTATTCCTTCAATACCAGCCTCAACAGCAGCACTCATCGTTCCGGAGTAGATAACATTTATCGAAGAATTAGAACCGTGATTGACACCCGATACGCATAAATCTGGTTTCCTTTTCAGAATTTCACTGACCGCAAATTTTACGCAATCTACTGGAGTACCAGAGCAACTGTATTCAGTGATGGTATCACCTTCCTTTGAAAGTTTGTTCAAATAAAGCGTGTCGTTTATTGTAATTGAATGACCTGTAGCGCTTTGTGGAGAATCAGGAGCGACAACAATGACTTCACCAATTTCTGCCATTACCGCTATTAATGCTCGAAGTCCTGGTGCAGAAATGCCATCATCATTGGTAACTAATATTAAAGGTTTAGCTTGTTTTGTCATTTTTTATTTTTAAGAAAAGATTTTTAATTCACAATTTATAGAACAAATGTAGTTACACAAAACGGTATTTTATAAACAAAAAATATAAAATTTATGAACTTGATTTATTATAGCCAAAACAAAAAAAACAATTTTATATCTTTAACAAAAAATTATGCAGCGCTTGTTGACGATGGCATAGTTTTTACCGTAATTTAGATTAAAAATTGATGAATACTATTATTGAATATATGAAAAGAAATTATAAAATACTTCTTGTTGTTGCGTGTCTTTCGATATCGCTATTTGCGTTCAAAATCAATGCAGCAAAAGATACAGACCCTGAGAAAGATAAATTACTTTTAGAATTATTGACTTTTGTCATACAAAAAGGACATTATAATCCTGCAACTATAGATGATACTTTTTCAAAAGGAATTTATAAAGACTATATTCAAGCTTTAGATCCTTCTAAACGTTTCTTTTTGCAGTCGGATATTAATGAGTTTTCAAAATATGAAACGCAATTAGATGATCAATTATTAAATAAAGATTTGACCTTTTTTAATCTTACTTACGATCGTTTAATGCAAAGGATGGAGGAAAGTAAAAAACTCTACAAGAACATTTTGAGCCAACCTTTTGACTACACAATTGATGAGAGTTTTAATACAGACTATGAAAAAGCACCTTATTCGAAAGATAGTAAGGAACTGGCCGATAAATGGCGTAAGCAAATTAAACTGTCTGCTCTTTCCTCGCTAACCGATCGATTGAAAATGCAGGAGAACAAAAAGAATGGAATAGTGGAAGCTAAAGATTCTGCAAATAATATAGAACAAGCGGAGAAATTGAAAGTTGATATCATCAGTGCGGAAAAAGACAATAAGGCTGTGTCTCTAGATAAAGGAAAACTGAAAACATTCGAGCAATTAGAGAAAGAAACTAGAGAAAGTGCGTTGAAATCACTAGATGAATATTTTGGTTTTATGAAGGACTTAGATAGAAATGATTGGTTTTCGGTATATATTAATTCTATTACGGCTCGTTTTGATCCTCATACTAATTATTTTGCTCCTGAAGAAAAAGAGCGTTTTGACGTTAGTATCAGTGGAAAATTAGAAGGAATTGGTGCTCGTCTTCAAAAGAAGAATGATTTTACTGAAATTTCAGAACTTATCTCCGGTGGGCCGGCTTGGAGAGGAAAACAGCTTGAGGCAGGTGATTTAGTTATGAAAGTGGCTCAAGGAGATGAAGAAGCAGTTGATGTTGTTGGGATGCGTCTTGATGATGTTGTTAAAAAAATTAAAGGTCCTAAAGGAACTGAAGTTCGCCTTACGGTGAAAAAAGTAGACGGAACGATTAAAATTATTTCTATAATCAGAGATATTGTAGAAATTGAAGAGACCTATGCTAAATCAAGCGTAGTAAATAAAAATGGATTAAAATACGGCGTTATTTATCTGCCAAAATTTTATATTGATTTTGAAAACAAGGATGGTAGAGATGCCGGGAAAGATATTGCCAAAGAAGTGGAACGTTTAAAAGCAGCCGGTGTAAACGGAATTGTGTTAGATGTTCGCGATGATGGTGGCGGATCATTATCAACTGTTGTTGATATCGCTGGATTATTTATTGAGCAAGGCCCAATCGTACAAATCAAATCCGCAGGTAAAAAGAAAGAAGTTTTATTTGACAGAGACAAAAAAATTGAATGGGATGGACCACTTGTAATTATGGTAAATAGTTTTTCAGCTTCAGCATCTGAGATTTTGGCAGCGGCAATTCAAGATTATAAAAGAGGTATCATTGTAGGAAGTAAGCAAACCTACGGTAAAGGAACGGTGCAAAATGTAATCGATTTGAATCAATTTGTGCGCAATAGTGCTACGGGAGATTTAGGAGCTATTAAGACAACAACTCAAAAATTTTACAGAATAAATGGCGGTTCAACTCAGCTTGAAGGCGTAAGCAGTGATATTGTTATGCCGGACAGATATGCTTATTTAAAAATGGGTGAACGTGATGTAGACAATGCTATGCCATGGGATAAAATTGATCCGGCTGCTTATTCTGTTTGGAATAAAACAGCTAATTTTAATCAGGCTATTGCAAACAGTAAAAAAAGAATCGCGCAAAGTTCCGAATTTCAATTAATTGAAGAAAACGCAAAATGGATAGACAGTAGAAGTCAGGATAATACCTATAGCCTGAACATGGAGAAGTTTAAAATTGCTCAAAATGCGATCGAAGTAACTGCTAAAAAGTACAAGCCACTTTCTGATTACAAAAACGCATTGAAGTTCACTTCATTGCCTTATGAAATTGACGAGGTAAGTAAAGATGTTGTTTTGAAAGAAAAACGTGCGAGATGGCACGAAGCTTTAGCAAAAGATATTTACGTTGAGGAAGCTTTAAATGTTTTGGATGATCTACAATCAAAGAGTGTTGTGAAAAAGGGAATCCCAGCTAAATTAAAAAAGGATAAACTGGCAAAGTCATAATTTGATATGGTTTTATTTTAATAACGAATAAAGGAATTAAAACGCCACAAAAAAATCTATTTTTTTTGTGGCGTTTTTAGTAGTAGTGTAGATTTTAATTCTAAGGAAATGTTAAGATAGTATTTGAAGATAGTTTAGTTTAAATTTTGTTATTAGAAATGAAAAATAAAATTTTGTTCCTATTTCAATATCCATTCTTACTTTAGTTTTCAATAATAGAAATCGCAAAGGGTTTGTTATTGGGATTACTGAACAAGTGCTCGCTTTTTTCTGACAGACGGTAGATTTTTCTTAAATTAAAAGGAGATTTAGAAAATCAAGTAGTAAAAAATAGTGGTCGTAAAAAGGGGGGTTTAAGTAGCTTTGATAGAAATAGAATGCTTTTGAAGGCGCGCAGCATCGTTTTTCTATTTTTACAAAGCGACCAAGGGAAGCCATTGAAGAAATAAATAAAAACTATAGTGAGACGAAAAACTTGAAATGAAAAGTAGGATTTAGCTTCTGATAATAAATGCTGTTTACCATTCATTTACTTTATTGGCGTCCATTTTTATAAAGATAAACAATAATATAGTGAATCCCCATAGTCCCGATCCTCCGTAAGAAAAGAAAGGAAGTGGTACACCTATAGTTGGGAATATACCTACGACCATAGCAATATTTACAAAGAAATGAATGAATAAAATACCGGCGACGCAATAGCCATAAACTCGGCTGAATTTGGTTTTTTGCCTTTCAGCGAGGTAAATAATCCTTAGAAATAATCCAACAAAAAGCCCAATTACGACAAGTGAACCAATAAATCCCCATTCTTCACCAACTGTTGTGAAAATATAATCGGTATGTTGTTCCGGGACAAATCCACCTTTAGTTTGTGTGCCTTCCAGAAAACCTTTGCCAAACCATCCGCCAGATCCAATAGCGATTTCAGATTGATTGGTATTGTATCCAATCCCTTTCATATCGACACTTTTGCCTAATAAAATATTAAAACGATCTCGATGATGTTGTTTAAAAACATGTTCAAAAACATAATTTACAGATAAAACAAAACCTGACATTAGGACAAAAAGGATACTGCTTAATAGTAGATTGCGATCGCCTAATCTCGACTTGAAATGGACTATTACGAGTACCAGTAACGCAATCAAGATTACATATTGTGGTTGCAGTACCAGTGTTAGAACAAATAATAATATAGTAACAAAACCAGTCCAAACATACCAAGAAGGAAGACCTTCGCGATATAATACGATAATGAATATGCTGTATATTAAGGCGCTTCCGGGGTCAGGTTGGGGCAATATAAGCATGACTGGTAAAAAGACAATGGCTAATGCCTGAATCTGCCTGTTGACTTCTTTTAAATTAATTTGAGAATCACTTAGATATTTGGCTAATGCCAATGCCGTAGCTGCTTTTGCAAATTCAGATGGTTGAAGTGTAAAACTTCCGAAACCATACCAACAGCGTTGTCCTGCTATCGTCTTACCAAAAACGAATAAACCGGCGAGTGATAATAAAGAGACTCCAAAAATTATACTTGCATACTTTTCGTAAAACTTTCCATCTACAGAAAGTATTATAAATATTAATGGTATGGTTAATACAATAAATATGAGCTGTTTCTCAGAAGTGCCCTCCATAGATGACAAAGAGGAGGAGTAAATGTTTAACCACCCCATGATCACAAGCGCAATGTATATAATTACACAGGTCCAATCAAGATTGTTCTTTATACTTTGGTTTTTCATCTGAGGTGTATAGTCGTATTAATTCTGTTGAGTTGTGTCCACTTTTATAACTGGGACGGGAACTACGTTTTTTTTGTTTTTTATTGAATCTTCGATTCTTAACTGTAATTTTATAGTTTCTGAAAGTCCGCCTAATTTAGCATATTGTCCTTGTAAGCTGGTGTTAAGTATGCGAGTTTCTAAATCAGTTCTTGTAATTTTTTTTCTTAAGAATTTTTCAATCATTAAACTGGCAATAGGTCCAGCTATTGTTGCTCCAAAACCTCCGTTTTCGACTAATATTGCTATAGCAATTTTAGGATTGTCTTTTGGTGCAAAAGCCACAAAAATGGAATGATCTTTTAGTTGTTCTCTTTTGCCATTTATTTTCGCAAAGTTTTCGGCTGTTCCTGTTTTACCACAAATATCTATCCCTTCTACTTTGAGGGAGCTTGCTGTTCCTAGATTGTACACATCAAACAAACCGCTTATCATAGGTTTGTAATATCTTTTATCAATTGTGGTAACGTGTTTTGTTGTGAATTTTTTATCAATTTTATGACCTTCAATTCTCTTGATGATGTGAGGAGTATAATAGTAGCCTTCATTAGCAACTGTTGCCATCATATTGGCGAGTTGTATCGGGGTCATTAAAACTTCCCCCTGTCCGATGGCATTTGATACGATTGTAGTACTACGCCATCCACCATTAGGATAGATTTTTTTGTATGTTTTTGAATCTGGAATATTTCCTTTTTTTCCGGTTGGTAAATCATATCCCATAAATTGTCCTAGTCCAAAACTCTTTATATGATTGCTCCATACATCTACGGCGTACGCAGGTTTCGCATATTTATTTATGGTCAACATATACGCACTTGCGAAATATGTGTTACAAGAATTGTAGATTCCGTTGTGTAATTGATGCGGTCCAAAACCGTGGCATTTCATGAATCTGCCTCTTGCATAACTAAAACCATGACGGCACATAAAAGTGGTATGCTCATTTACAACACCTTCTTGAAGTGCTACCAGTCCAGTTAAGATTTTAAATGGAGAACCTGGTGGGTATTCCGCAAGTAAACCTCTGTCATATAATGGTTTTGCTATCGAGTCGTGATATAAAACCGTATAATTTTTTGATCTTTGTCTCCCTACTAATATGGATGGGTCGTAGGATGGTGCCGTAACAAGTGCCAGTATTTCACCAGTTTTAGGCTCTATAGCAACAATTCCCCCTCTTTTATTAACCATTAATTGTTCACCGTACTTTTGAAGTTCGGAATCAATAGTTAGATTGATGTCTTCTCCCTGAACAGCGACAGTGTCATATCTTCCTTCTTTATAGGAACCAATTTCTCTGTTGTATTTGTCTTTTTGAAAATATTTCACTCCTTTTATTCCTCGTAAAATATCTTCGTAACTTTCTTCAACGCCTTGTCTTCCTATTAAATCACCACTGTTGTAGTAGGGGTTTTTCGCAACTAATTTCTCATTTACCTGTGTTATGAATCCAAAAACATTGGCTCCGTAATCTACTTCATAGTCTCGTAAAGAACGTTTTTGAAAGTAAAAACCTTCGAATTTTCGAATTTTTTCTTGGAATGCAGCAAATTCGCTTTTGTTTAATTGTGGTAAAAATACCGATGGTAATCTTGGACTGTATATTTTGGCTTTTGCCATTCGTTTCAAGAAATCTTCTTTGGTAATGTCAAGTAATTGACAAAGCTCTAAAGTATCTATGTTTTTTACATCTCTAGGTATAACCATGATGTCATAAGATGCCTGGTTAGCAACTAATAATTTACCATTTCTATCGTAAATATAACCTCTTTCCGGATAGTCATACTTTATTTTGATTGCATTATTGTCTGATTTTAGTTTGAAGGAATCGTCAATAAATTGCAAATAAAATATCCGTAGCACCAGCAATAACGCTGCAACAATGATTAAAGAAGGCAGCAATACTTTTCTCATCTTTTGTTTGGCTTAATAAGGTAGATTATAGTAATACAAAGCAGTAATGTAAATAGGGTGCTTAATAATGTTCTCAGCAATATGTCTAAAATAAAGCTAAACTGAAAAGCTTCTAAAATAAACAAAATGAGATGGTGGATCAAAACAGAAAGTAATATAAAAGAGAATCGTTCCGGAGTCAGCACGTCATTTAATTTAACGGTTTGGTATTCATAACTCAAACCAAAAGAAAATTTAAAAATAAAGGGTCTAAAATAAGCGAGAACTAAACAAGCGGTTGTGTGTATTCCGCCCGAATTAGAAAACATATCCATAATTAGACCAAGAAAAAAGCTGGCGATTAATAACCCGGATTTATTTCCATTTACAGGATATAATATGATAAAGAGTATATATGGGAACGGACTGATATAGCCCAAAAAATTCATATTATTAAAAATAATAATTTGGACTGCCAGTAACAGAACGAAGCGAAAAATATTGACTAACAAAGTGCTATTCATTTTTTTCTTTTTTTTCTAAATTAATAAGTTCTTCACGATCTTTACTTTTTATAATATAAACATGACCTAAATTTGTCATGTCATTAAAGAGTTTCACTTTTATTGTATAATAGTGAGTTTGATCGTCTATTTCTATTTTGTCAATTGTTCCTATGTTGATATTCTCAGGAAATATTACAGATTGTCCACCAGTTACGATGGTATCTCCTTTTCTAACTGAAGCAAGTCTAGGCACATCTATTAATTGTACAAAACCAGTGCTTTTTCCATTCCAAATCAAAGAACCAAAATGATTAGATTTTTTGATTTTTGCATTTATTTGAGATTTTGTATTCAAAATACTCACCACAGTAGAATATCTTGGGGATGTGTTATCAATAATACCTATGATACCCAAATCATTGATTACTCCCATGTCCGGTTTTACGCCTTGAAGTTCGCCTGAATTTAAAGTTAAATAGTTTTCATGTGAATTGAACGAATTATGAATCACTTTAGAAACTACTATATCAGATGGTTTTACTCCTTTTAAGCTGTCTAATTTCTTTATTACAGTGGTGTCTTTTTTATTAAATAATAGACTTTTTAACTTTGCATTTTCAAGCGCAAGGGCATCATTTTGAGTTTTTAAATTTAAGTACTCATTGATGTTATTGACTTTTTCATAAACACCTCCACTCAAAAAGTTAGCAGAACTGATTATTTTACTTCTATGAAAAGAGTGAGATTGAATAGTTAGCGTTAACGAAATACCCAAAAGCAGCAAAAACAGTATTCGATTACTGTTTTTAAAAATAAAATTAAATATTTGCTGCATTTTTTTTAAGTTAAAATTTTTAAAAAATCAAACCCCAAATTCCAAAATATCGATTTATAAATTGGAATTTGAAAATTGGAATTTGTTATTTTATAAGGATACTTTTGAATTTTGTAATGTTTTTAAGCGCCATACCAGTTCCTCTAACTACAGCTCTCAAAGGGTCTTCGGCAATGTAAACAGGTAAATCTGTTTTTTGCGAAATTCTTTTGTCAAGACCTCTCAACATTGATCCACCACCTGCAAGATAGATTCCTGTATTGTAGATATCTGCTGCTAATTCTGGTGGGGTTTGAGATAAAGTTTCCATTACGGCATCCTCAATCCTTTGAATTGATTTGTCTAATGCTTTAGCTATTTCTCTGTATGAAACCTCTACTTGTTTTGGTTTACCGGTAAGTAAATCTCTTCCTTGAACAGACATGTCTTCTGGAGGAGTTTCTAAATCTTCGATGGCGGCACCGATTTGGATTTTTATTTTTTCAGCGGTAGTTTCTCCAACAAAAAGGTTGTGTTGGGTACGCATATAATATACAATGTCATTTGTAAATACATCACCAGCAATTTTTACTGATTTGTCACATACAATACCACCTAATGCTATTACTGCAATTTCAGTAGTTCCTCCACCTATATCGACAATCATGTTTCCTTTTGGTTGCATGATATCGATTCCAATACCTATTGCGGCTGCCATAGGTTCGTGTATCAAATAAACTTCTTTACCGTTAACTCTTTCGCAGGATTCTTTAACCGCTCTCATTTCCACTTCAGTAATGCCAGAAGGAATACAAACAACCATTCTTAATGCGGGAGTAAACATTCTTTTCTTCAATGCTGGTATGCTTTTTATAAATAAGCTTATCATTTTTTCAGAAGCATCAAAATCAGCGATTACACCATCTTTCAAAGGTCTGATCGTCTTAATGTTTTCATGTGTTTTACCCTGCATCATGCTTGCTTCTTTACCTACAGCAATGATTTTGCCCGATACTCTATCACGAGCAACTATTGAAGGGCTGTCAATTACAACTTTATCATTATGTATGATTAAAGTATTAGCGGTACCAAGATCTATCGCGATATCCTCGGTCATGAAATCAAAAAATCCCATAAGTTTTTTAGGGGTTAAATAGTTATAAATTTGAGACGGGCAAAGTTAAACAAATTAATGTTTAAAATGACGCGTTCCAGTAAATACCATTGCAAGTTTATTTTCATTGCAATAATTGATGCTCAATTCGTCTTTTATTGATCCACCAGGCTGAATCACTGCAGTAATACCTGCTTTTTTTGCAATTTCCACACAATCGGGGAAAGGAAAGAATGCGTCACTTGCCATTACCGCTCCGTGTAAATCAAAATGGAAATTATTTGCTTTTTCTATGGCTTGTAATAAAGCATCGACTCTCGATGTTTGTCCAGTACCAGAGGCTATAAGTGTACCGTTTTTTGCAAAAACAATTGTGTTTGATTTTGTGTTTTTGCAAATTTTAGAAGCAAAAATTAAATCTAGAACTTCTTGTTCTGAAGGAGCTATAGTCGTAACGGTTCGCAAGTCTTCTTTATTGTCTGTAATACTGTTTCTTTCCTGAACTAGAATCCCGTTCAAGCAAGAACGAACCTGCTTTTGTGGTAAAATCACATCGTTTTGAACTAATATAATTCTATTTTTCTTTTCTTGTAAGATTGTAATGGCCTCAGCATCATATTCAGGGGCAATAACTACTTCGCAAAATAATTTATTTATTTCGGTTGCTGTTTTAACATCTATTTTTGTGTTAGAAATCAAAACGCCTCCAAATGCTGAAGTTGGATCGCAAGCCAAAGCTACTTCATACGCTTGGCTTATGGTGCTTCTAGTAGCTAAACCACATGCATTATTGTGTTTTAATATGGCAAAAGTAGGGCCGTCATTTTTGAATTCATTAATTAAATTAACGGCAGCATCTACATCTAATAAGTTATTGTAAGACAATTCTTTTCCGTGAAGTTTTTTGAACATGGCATCAAAATCACCAAAGAAAAATCCTTTTTGATGTGGATTTTCTCCGTATCTCAATACTTGTCCATTAGCAATACTTTGTTTGTATATAGTTTCGTCTGTATTGAAATAATTGAATATGGCAGTGTCGTAATGAGAAGAAACATGAAATGCTTTTGTAGCCAATAATTTTCTGTCCTCAAGAGTTGTTTCTCCATTTTGATTTGTTATCAAATCTAGAAGTAAGCCATATTGATCAACAGAAGCTACAATTACAGTGTCTTTGAAGTTTTTTGCAGCAGCACGAATCAAAGAAATACCACCAATATCTATTTTTTCAATAATATCTTCTTCGCTGGCTCCTGATGCAACTGTTTTTTCAAAAGGATATAAATCAACAATAACTAAATCAATTTGCGGAATATTAAATTCTTCCATCTGTTGCACATCACTCTCGTTGTCTTGACGATTTAGAATACCTCCAAAAACTTTTGGGTGTAAAGTTTTTACTCTGCCACCAAGAATAGATGGGTAAGAAGTTACGTCTTCAACTGGTATCACAGGAATATCCAAGTTTTTAATAAAATCCTCAGTTCCACCTGTAGAATATAGTATGACATTTTGAGAATGTAATTTTCTTACAATAGGCTCTAGACCTTCTTTTGAAAATACTGAAATTAATGCAGATTGAATTTTTTTAGTAGTGTTCATTGTGTAGTTATAATTATAAAGTGCAAAAATAGTTTTTTTTTGATTATAAATTCCAACGAAGATTCGTAACATTATCTTAAATAATCATACTAACTTGTTGGTAGGGTTTTATTAGGTTCCTGAATAAAATTTATTGAATTTTACCTTAACGCAAAAAAGTTTTTATGTTAGTCTATCTTCGGTTATTAAATGAGAGTTTTAGTTTTGCAATGAATGCCTTACGAAATAACAAATTAAGAACGTTGCTTTCTTTGTTGGGGGTTACCATTGGTATTTTTTCTATCATAGCGGTACTGGCAGCCGTAGATTCTTTGGATAGAAAGATTACAAAAGATTTAAGCAGCTTAGATAAAAACACTATTTATTTAATGAAATTTTCTTTCGGACCGTCTGATATTCCACAATGGAAAAGGGAGCAGTTTCCGAATGTTGAATACGATGAGTATACCTACATGAAAGGTGCTATGACTAATACGGCGCAAATGGGATACCAAATATTCACAAAAAGAGAATCTATAAAATACGACTCTAAAACCGTAAGTGATGTCAATGTTGTCCCTGTTTCGCATGAATTTATAGATATTCAAGGACTTGAATTTGAAAAAGGAAGATTTTACAATGAATCAGAAGCTAACTCTGGTGCTACAGTAATAGTCCTAGGTGATGAGATTGCAAAACAATTATTTGAGAATTTTGACCCAATAGGCAAGAATGTTCGTTTGTATGGGAAAAGATTTACGGTTATTGGGGTTTTAAAAAAAGAAGGAGCAGGGTTATTTGGAGACAGTAATGACACTACTGTTTTTATTCCTGTTAATTTTGTACGTCAGCTGTACGGAGACAGTAATACAACATCAACGAATGTAATTATTTTAAAGCCTGAAAAAGGTATTGATATGGAAGCTTACAAAGGTGAAATATCTCAAAAATTACGAAGTTACAGAGGTTTGAAATCGGGAGAAATTGATAATTTTTTCATTAATGTATTTTCAGGTTTTACTGATTTTATTGATAATATTTTAGGTCAAATGAATGTTGTAGGCTGGATTATAAGTGGATTTTCACTACTTGTAGGAGGATTTGGGATTGCTAATATTATGTTTGTTTCCGTAAAAGAGCGCACGAATTTAATAGGAATTCAGAAATCTTTAGGGGCAAAAAATAGATTCATTCTGTTTCAGTTTTTATTCGAAGCCATCATACTTTCGGTAATTGGCGGAATTATAGGACTTTTGTTGGTTTGGATTATTTCAGTAGTTTTAACAAAAGTGGTGGATTTTGAATTCGTTTTAGGGATAGGAAATGTTCTTTTAGGAACTGGTCTTGCCGCGTTAATTGGGTTGATTTCTGGAATTCTTCCTGCTATTGCCGCTTCTAAATTGGATCCTGTTGAGGCAATTAGAACCGGGATGTAGGACTTGTTATCGGATAAAGAAAGTACTAAACTTCATATAAAAACGGCTCTCAAAATAATTGAGAGCCGTTTTTCTTTGTGCTTTTTAAACAAAAAAAATCCCGATTATTTCGGGATTTTAAATTTATCGTATTTCATTGTTTTGAATCAAATCAATGTACAAATTAATTTTGTCTTTCAATTCTTTTCTAGGCGTTATAAAGTCAAGGAAACCGTGTTCCAAAAGAAACTCGGCAGTCTGGAAGCCTTCCGGTAAATCTTTACCAGTTGTGTCACGCACCACTCTAGGTCCGGCAAATCCGATTAAAGCGCCTGGTTCAGAAATATTAATATCTCCTAACATAGCATAAGAAGCAGTTGTTCCCCCAGTAGTTGGATCCGTACACAAAGAAATATAAGGTAGTTTTGCTTCGGCAAGTTGAGCTAGTTTTACAGATGTTTTAACGAGTTGCATCAGTGAATATGCAGCCTCCATCATTCTTGCTCCACCTGATTTCGAAATCATCACAAATGGCAGTTGATTTTTTATAGCATGATCAATTCCTCTTGCGATTTTTTCACCTACTACTGCTCCCATAGAACCACCAATGAAGGCGAAATCCATACAGCAAATTACCAATTCTTTCCCTTTAGATTTTCCAACTGCAGTTCGTACTGCGTCCTTAAGTTTGGTTTTTTCCATCACGTCTTTCAATCGATCTGCATATTTTTTTGTGTCCACAAAATGCAAAGGATCTTTAGAAGTCATGTTTTTATCTAATTCAACAAACTCATTGTTGTCAAATAAAATTTGAAAATAGGCTGAACTTCCAATCCTAACATGAAAACCATCTTCTGGACTTACAAATAAGTTGCGAGCCAGTTCATCAGCATCAATAATTTTTCCAGTCGGCGATTTGTACCAAAGACCTTTTGGAATGTCCATTTTGTCTTCAGTAGGAGTTGTAATTCCTTTTTCTTTTCTTTTAAACCAAGCCATTTATTTAGTATTCAGTGTTCAGTAATCAGGTATTCAGTGTTTTGTAATCAGCTTTAGTGTTCCATTATCAGCATTTGAGAACTGAACACTAAAAACTGAAAACTGACCACTATTTTTATAATGTATTCACATTGTTTAAGTCAGCAAATGCTTGCTCAAGTCTTGCGTTGAAAGTAACTTCGCTCTCACGTAACCATTTTCTTGGATCGTAATATTTTTTGTTTGGAGCATCAGCACCTTCTGGGTTTCCAATTTGAGTTTTCAAATAGTCAATATTTTTCACCATATAATCGCGAATACCTTCCGTAAATGCAAATTGCAAATCAGTATCAATATTCATTTTTATTACACCGTAGCTAATTCCTTCTCTGATTTCTTCAAGAGTAGAACCTGAACCACCATGGAAAACAAAATCTACTGGATTAGATCCTGTATTGAATTTGTTTTGAACAAAATCTTGAGAATTTTTTAATATTTTTGGAGTCAATTTTACATTTCCTGGTTTGTAAACACCGTGTACGTTACCAAAAGCAGCTGCAATTGTAAATCTTGGGCTTACTTTTGAAAGTTCTTCGTATGCGTAAGCAACTTCTTCTGGTTGAGTATATAATTTTGAGCTATCAACATCAGAGTTGTCAACACCATCTTCTTCGCCACCTGTAATTCCAAGTTCGATTTCCAATGTCATTCCCATTTTGCTCATTCTTTCTAAATAACCTTTACAAATTTCGATATTTTCTTCGATTGGCTCCTCAGATAAATCAATCATGTGAGAAGAGAACAATGGTTTTCCTGTTTCAGCAAAATGTTTTTCTGAAGCATCTAATAAACCGTCAATCCAAGGCAATAATTTTTTAGCACAATGGTCTGTATGAAGTATCACGGTTGCTCCGTAAGCTTCCGCCAAAGTATGAATGTGTAATGCACCAGCTATTCCACCAGCGATCGCCGCTTTTTCATTAACATTAGAAAGTCCTTTTCCAGCGTTGAATTGAGCTCCTCCGTTAGAAAATTGAATGATCACTGGTGCATTTAATTTTGCAGCAGTTTCAAGAACACCATTGATGGTATTTGATCCCGTAACATTTACAGCTGGTAATGCAAATCCTTTTTCTTTTGCGTAATTGAAGATTTCTTGTACTTGATCTCCCGTAGCTACGCCTGGTTTTATGTTGTGTGCCATTGTAATTTTTTTAGTTATTTTTTTAGTTTTTAGTTTGCAAAAATAAGAATTAATAGAATTAGAATGGGTAATTTATTCCAAAATTTAAAACAGAGTGTCCAAAATTGTATTCTTTAAACCATTTTTGGCCGCTTTCATTCGCTGGATTGTAGGTCTTAAATCCTAAATCAAAACGAATTACAAAAAAACTAAAATCATATCTTAGTCCAAAACCAGTACCTAACGCAATGTCTTTTAAATCTCCAAAACCGGTAAAAGTTGATTTTTCATCAACAACGTTATCCAATACATTCCAAATGTTTCCTGCGTCAGCAAAAAGAGCTCCTTTTAAACTGCCTAATACTTTGAATCTAAATTCGCCGCTAATGGCAATTTTCATATTTGCTTCATTGAAATCATCAGTTGCGCCACTGCTTCCCGGTCCTAAGGCGTATGGTTGCCAAGCTCTGTTATCATTAGATCCACCAGAAAAATAACTTCTTGAAAAGGGAACGTTGTCTGAATTCCCGAAAGGAATTGCAATTCCAAAAAAAGTTCGAACGGCAAAGACTTTTTCTTTAGTTAAATCCCAATGTTTTATATAATCGAACTCCGTTTTTATATATTCTGAATATTCTAAATTGAATATTTCGTGATTTCCATTTGCATTTTTAGGCACACCTGCTCCTTTAGCTACTAATGACAAAAGGGTCCCTGCAGACTCAATTTTAGTTCTGAAAAGGTAAAAGTCGTTATCCAACAAATCTTTTTTAGTTGTTTTTGAAAAGGTGAAACTGGTGGCAAGAATAAAATCATTTTCTGTAAGTCGCACTCTTCGCTCTTCGATGCTTTTTACGCTTTGAAAATCTGTTTGCGCTATTGGTGTAAGAAAACTTCCGGTTCCGGTTAGTACATCATTGGTGAAACCGCTAGTTCCGTCTTCAATTATTAAATTTCCATCAGTGTCAAAATAAGAAGTGTTGTTGCTATACGTTTTCCCAATTTCGTTTAATGCTTTATACGAGGATCCATAAACATTGAAGTAATTTTGTGGATTTAGATTTCTTACAAATTGTACGTTGAATAAATCAAAGCGTGCGGTATTGTTTTTTTTGGGAGTCCAATTATAGGATAATGCACCCGTAAAATTTTCCTTATCCAAACCAATGTTTTGTTGTTTTGCAAAACCTGCATTGGCAAGTGTGGAAGGAATCATACTCTTGGGAATGATTTTTTCGGTACTAAAAGGCATGAAAATTCGCGGAATATTTAATTTTAAATCCAGTCCGTATTCTGAAACATTGAAGAAATTATTCTTTGGGTTTGCTAAATCTTTTGAGGAACCAATATTTCCTCTCGCTCCAATTTCTAAAGTTTCTGCTCCATTAAAAACATTTCTGATTGTTTCCGAAACACTTAATCCTATTCCGACATCCTGTATGTTAGAATGTGTTAAGTCTAAGTTAGTGCCAAAACTGTATTTTTTTCGTGGGGACAAATAGATTTTGGCAATTAGCGAGTGTGCAGTCGTATCTCTTGCGTCAACTTCATATTGAATACTTGGATAATTAAAAATTTTAAGGTTATTCAGGTAACGTGTGGTTAAAACCGTTTTGTTATCTGCAAATAAGCTTCCTTTAGTAATAAAGATTGCATTAGTGATTGCGCGCGGTTTGTATTTTAATTTGTCCTGGCTGTATAGATTAAAACTGTTGTATGTGGTGCTGTCAGTTATGTTTAGCTTTTTAGTTGGCGAATAGTCGGTGTAAATGTTTACATCACTTATTTTATACATTTTAAAAGGTTCCGTTCTACTTGAATCTTGTTCTTGATAAGAATAATTATTGATGGTAAGATTTACATTCGCCTTATTCACTTTTTTGATTGTGTCAATGTCAAAAGTTACATAATTAGGCTGGAAGAAATAAACTCCGTTGTTTCTAAAATGAGTGGTGATTCGGTTTTTTTCATTCTCAAAATCTATTGTTTTATATTGATTGCCTGATTTTATTAAACTATTCGATTTTATAGATTCATACAATGAGTCTAAGACAGGAGTTAGAATAGTTGTTTTTATAGTGTCCAAAGAATAAGGTGCGCCTGTAATTATAGTATATTTTGTTTTGGCTTTTTTCATGCTCAACGTGTCTATAGTATAATTAGCTTTTACATTGAAATAACCGGTATTAAAATAATAGTATCTTAAGCGTACGATGGATTTATCAATTTTCGTTTTCTCAATGATTACTGGCGGTTCTCCTGTTTTTTTTAAAAAATCATGGATGCCGTGATACCAGAAAGACTGACCCAGTCTGTCAACTTGCTTTGCTGATAGCCATTTTGATTTTCTTTCATATTTTCCGGGATTATTAGTAAATTTAGCTTGATAGGTTGAGTCTGGATTCAGGTTAGCTAAGTTGTATAAATTCAATCGCAATCGATAGCCTAGAAAGGTGCTGTTGGGTTTTTGATACAGTTGATTAAAAACAATTTCTTCTTTTGTGATCTTATCATTTACCTTAATTTCGTTTTTAGTAAGCAGTAATTTTCCCTCGGGAACTCGTTTTACAGCATTACATGCGCAAATAAATATTGCTATTAGAATAAATGCTGTTATTTTTGTGGAAATCTTCTTCAATTGTTATAAATATTTAATTCAAAAGTACATTATTTTATGGTTAGTAAAAACCAAATAAAACTTATAACGAGTTTACAGCAAAAAAAATATCGAAACACCAATAAATTATTTTTTGCCGAAGGCGTAAAAGTAATTCAAGAATTACTGCAGTCTAATTTTGAACTGGAACATTTGTATTCGACTTTAAACGATTTTGAAGAAGTTTCGAAAGTAAAAAAGACACTTATTGACGACAATGATTTAAAGAAAATAAGTGCTTTGTCAACTCCAAACTCTTGTTTGGCAGTCTTTAAAATTCCTGTTGAGAAAGATAAGATTGAATCGGGACTGATTCTTGCTCTTGATTCTGTTCGCGATCCTGGAAATTTAGGAACTATATTGCGTTTATGTGACTGGTTTGGGATCAATCAGTTGTTGTGTTCCAAAGAAACGGTAGATGTTTATAATCCAAAAGTCGTGCAGGCAACAATGGGATCCATAGCCAGAGTAAATGTGAATTATGTTGATTTGAATGCTTTTATAACGCAAACTAAATTACCAATTTTCGGAACATTTATGGATGGTGAAAATATTTATAAAACGAGTTTGCCTCAGGAAGGAATTATTATTATGGGAAATGAAGCTAACGGAATTTCGGCAGAATTGGAGAAATTAATTCAAAACAGATTGACTATTCCTCGTTTTGGAGACATCCAAAAAACAGAAAGTCTTAATGTTGCCACCGCTACCGCTATTGTTTTAAGTGAGTTTCGCAGAGGCTAGTATTCAGTATTCAGTCGCAGTTTGCAGTGAGAACCGAATACTGTGACTGAACAATGTAAACTATTTTTTAATGGAAAGTAAAGTTGATAAAAACGGCTCTTGATTTTATGGATTCTATATTGCTGGTCCATGGACTGTTAGGGTCGTTGTCTCGAATCAATTCGTCTCTAAGTCCAAAAATACCTCGAATAGAAGGCGAAAATATAAAATAAGGAGAGAAAAAATCAATTCCAAAACCCATTTCATAGTTGGTAGTCCAAGGTTTTACTCTAAATCGTTGTCCGGAATTGTCATCTACTGATTTTGAATTACTGGATAGATTTAAAGTAGTCGATAGCCCTCCTAATATATAAGGACGAACATTTCCTGTTCTTAGAGAAGAAAATTTCAACAATAAAGGCAAGTGAATGTAGGTGCTGTTTACCTGTCTTAATGCATCAGTTTCAGTCGTGAAATTGGGATACATTAACTCTCTTGTTGTGTAATATAATCCTGGTTCAAAACGTAAGTTTATGTATTCATGAAGTTTTAAATCACCCACAATCCCAACATTAAATCCAGTTGATTTTTTTACTTGAATATCGGGACCTACTGTTTTATAATCTATTTTGAAATCATACGAATTGAACCCTAAAAAATATCCAAAATAAAGTCTTTTATTTTGAAAATTTTCTAAGTTAATAATAGGGTCCTTACTGAACATATTTTTAGTAAACTGTGCAGATCCACTCAATGTGAAAGCAAAGAGAATTAAGCAAACTATTTTTTTCATGTTTATTCTAAAGGTTCTTCAGTGTTATTTTTTAGAAGCGGAATAAATAGTAGCCACGCCAAATGTTTGAGGCATTGCTATAACATCTATAAACCCAGTTTTTCTCAAAATATTGTTTAATGCCTCTCCATAAGGAAATGCAGCTGAAGATTCTGATAAATAGCCATAAGCTACATTATCTTTTGAAAATAATTTACCTATAAGTGGAAGTATGTTTTTACTGTAAAAATTATATCCTTGTTTGTATGGTGTTTTTTCAGGCACCGATGTTTCTAAAATTACAAATACACCATTTGGTTTTAAAACTCGTAGTATTTCAGCCAATCCTTTTTCTAAGTTTTCAAAATTTCGGACACCAAAAGCAACGGTAATAGCATCAAAATAGTTGTCTTCAAAAGTCATGTTTTCTGAATCTCCCAAAATCATTTCAATAGTGTTAGAAAGATGTTTAGTATCAATCTTTTTTTTGCCTACTTCAAGCATTCCAGCAGAGATATCTAAACCAATAATTTTCTCCGCTTTGGTCTGTGCCATCAAAATTGCAAGATCTCCAGTTCCTGTTGCAATGTCTAAAATTGTTTTAGGATTAGATTCGGATACGATTTGCAATACTTTTTTACGCCACTTTATGTCAATTCCAAAAGAAATGACACGATTAAGGTTGTCGTAATTTCCGGATATTGTATCAAACATTTGTGCAACTTGTTCTTTTTTTCCTAAAGTTGAATTTTTATATGGAGTAATATTTTTTGACATTTTAATTTTATTTCCACAAATATAATACAAACCGTACGAACTAAAAATGGGTTTGTAAAATTGAATTCGATTTTGTTTGCATGGTTAGAAGAATGAATCTTTTATTTATTTTAAAAAAAATGAAATATCACTAAAAGTGGGTATTGCAAGGATAATTTTTAATGTTGAATTTTACTTTCTAGTTTTAAATATTAGAATCAATGATTAAGAGGGATTTAATGACCCAAACAAAGTGGTTTTTTCTTGCGTTAACAATCTCTTTTGTTCTTGTAAGCGGTGTTGAAAGTACTATTTTATTAAATGGTACTTTGTTGAAAGCGCAAAATACGTTCTTAGGATTAAATTTGTTTTTGGAAATTTTAGTTTTCTTCGTCTTTAGTACCTTCGTGGTATTTGGTATTAAAGGCTTCTTTGAGATGTATTCTCAAAAAACGTCAAATGTTATTATCTTCATCTCTGGAGTATTTTTAATATTTGTAATTTTTCTTTTATGTTATCAAATACTGTTTCAAGAGTAGGTCATTTCTCTTATCATTGTAAAAAAAAACATCCCATAATGGGATGTTTTTTTATTTTCTTAAATAGGTATCGTAACTGTAGTCGTAAAGATGTTTTTCATCCTTCTTATTGAATTCTGAAATGGTTTTGTCCCATTCTTCAAGATTTATCTCTGGGAAAAAAGCATCTGCATCAAAAGATTCGTGTACCCGTGTAATTTCAATTTTATCGGTAAATGGTAGTCCTAAAACGTAAATTTCTCCCCCACCTATAATATATGTGGTTTCATTTTTAGGACATATTTCTATTGCTTTTTCCATGCTGTCAACTACAATACAGCCATCTGGTTGATAATCTTCCTGTCTGGATATAACTATATGTGTTCTGTTGGGTAGAGGTTTTGGAAAGCTTTCAAATGTTTTTCTACCCATTATTATGTGATGTCCTGAGGTAAGTGTTTTAAACCTTTTGAAATCATTTGGAAGATGCCAAACTAATTCGTTGTTTTTTCCAAGTGCATTGTTTTCGGCTACAGCCGCAATCATTACTATCATTTTTTTAAATTTTATGTAGCGGATTCTTCATTTAACTGTGATTCTAATTGGATTATTTTCTTTTGCTGTAAAGCAACCAGTCTGTCTATTTGTTCTCTTTCCCAATCTTTATTCATAAAACGATCGGTTATATATACTTTTATGAAGTGTAGAATAAAAAGGAAAAACCATATTGTAATTACCCAAATGCACCAATTTGTTTCTATTCCAATATTGAGAAATTTATGGGCAATAAACAAAAATAAACTTCCTAAAAGGAATAAAACAGAATGAAAATAAAGCCCTTTTTTTTGTTTTATTCTTCTACGAGCATATTCATATTGTTCGTGTAGTTCTTTTTCCATAGTTCATTTTTATTTTATAAAGATAAAATTAATTTTGGAAAGGTAATATTTTGGTTGTATATAATTTAGTAAGAAAACGTTTTCTTATTTTGAATATCAAAATTAAAACTAAATAATTTGGTAAATCATTTAAAAATTAACGCTGCTTAATTCATTTCATTAAATCGTAAGATGGTTTTTTGAAAGTCCAACCGAATTCGTTTTCTTTGTCTCATAAATCTAAAAATGAAATAGTTATGTCGATAAAGAAACAATTTGTAAAAACAAAACCAGTTTGTAAAGTTACATTTTCGGTAGATGCAAAGCAAGCAGCATCAGCATCAGTAGTTGGTGATTTTAATAGTTGGGATTTAACAGAAGGAGCCTTAGGTAAATTAAAAAACGGAACTTTCAAAGCTACTTTCGACTTGAATAAAGATGCATCTTATGAGTTTAAATATGTTATAGATGGTCAATTCGTAAATGAACCAGAAGCAGATTCTTTCAAATGGAATGATTTTGCTGGGACAGAAAACAGTGTTTTGTCTATCTAATCAAATATAAAAATCCGCTATGAAGCGGATTTTTATATGTTTTTAATTTAAGAAGAAAGATCAGCGTAATTTAAACGGCAACGCTTCCTTTTATAATTGGATGCGGCTCATATCCTTCTAGAGTAAAATCTTCGAAATCAAATTCGAAAATATTTTTTATGGCTGGATTCAAAATCATTTTTGGCAATAGTTTCGGCTCTCGGGACAACTGTAATTCAAGTTGTTCAAAATGATTGTTATAAATGTGAGCATCACCAAAAGTGTGGATAAATTCTCCAGCTTCTAGATCACAAACTTGTGCAATCATCATAGTTAGCAATGCATAAGAAGCGATATTAAAGGGAACTCCCAAGAAAATATCGGCACTTCTTTGGTATAACTGACAGGATAGTTTTCCGTCGGAAACATAAAACTGAAAGAAAGCATGACAAGGAGGCAATGCGGCTTTATTGTTGGCTACATTTTCGTCAAATGATTTTGTTGTGTCAGGTAGTACAGAAGGATTCCATGCAGAAACAAGCATTCTTCTGCTATTCGGATTAGTTTTGAGTTCGGTAATTAGATCCGTGATTTGATCGATTTCCTCGCTGTTCCAGTTGCGCCATTGATGACCGTAAACAGGTCCTAAGTCGCCATTGGCATCAGCCCAAGCGTCCCATATTTTCACTCCGTTTTCTTGAAGATAGGCTATGTTTGTATCTCCTTTTAAGAACCAAAGCAATTCGTATATTATAGATTTTAGATGCAGTTTCTTAGTGGTAACCATTGGAAAACCTTCACTTAAATCAAAGCGCATTTGATATCCAAAAACACTTTTTGTTCCTGTTCCTGTTCGATCTCCTTTTTGACAACCGTTTTCCATAACGTGTTGCACTAAATCTAAATATTGCTTCATTTTATTTGGGGTTAATCGGTTCTTGGTTTATTCAGGAAACATATGAGAATAAATTATGATTCTCTTTTCGAGATTTCATCTCTAATTTTTGCGGCTTTTTCATAATCTTCATGAGTTACGGCTTGATCCAATAATTCATTTAATTCTTGTAAACTATGCTTGGAATAAGTGTTTCCGGATTGATTGCTTTCTTCTTCTCGCCCGAAAGTGTCCGGGTTAGAAAGTACATCATCCAGTTCTTGAGAATCTTTATTCGCATCTGATGGGTTTGCTTTCAAATAGATCCCGGCTTTGTCCAGAATGTTCTTGTAAGTAAAAATAGGAGCATTGAATCGCAGTGCTAATGCAATGGCATCAGAAGTGCGTGCGTCTATTATTTCCTCAATTTTATCTCTTTCGCAAATGATACTGGAATAAAAAACACCGTCCACTAATTTGTGAATTATGACTTGTTTTATAGTGATATCAAAACGTTCTGCAAAATTTTTGAATAAATCATGCGTCAAAGGACGAGGCGGTTTTATTTCTTTTTCCAGAGCAATAGCAATAGATTGGGCTTCAAAAGCACCTATGACAATAGGTAACTTTCTTTCGCCATCAACCTCATTCAAAATTAGAGCATAGGCTCCGTTTTGAGTTTGACTATATGAAATTCCTTTTATGGATAATTTAACTAAGCTCATAATTGTTGTAATGGGAAAGTACGTGTACTTTTTTAATAATAAAGGGGGTGCAAAAAAAATGCTATCTAAAAGCAAAGATACAAATATCTTGTTTTTTAGATAGCAAATTAGATGATTTATTAAAAAGACTAGTTTTGTGCTTTGAAAGCTTTGAATTTTTCAATTAATTTTGGAACAATCTCAAATGCATCACCAACAATTCCGTAATCAGCCACTTTGAAGAAAGGGGCTTCTGGGTCACTATTGATTACTACTTTTACTTTAGAAGAGTTGATTCCTGCAATATGTTGTATTGCACCAGATATTCCAATAGCAATATATAAATTTGTGGCAACCGGTTTTCCAGTTTGTCCTACGTGTTCTCCATGAGGTCTCCAACCTAAATCTGAAACTGGTTTTGAACAAGCAGTTGCAGCACCAAGTACTGAAGCTAATTCTTCAATCATTCCCCAGTTTTCAGGCCCTTTTAATCCGCGACCAGCTGAAACGACGATGTCAGCATCAGCGATAGAAACTTTTCCGGAAACTTTTTCTACTGATTCTACTTTTACACCAAAATCATTGTCTCCAATAGATGGGTTGAAATCTTCTTCAGTTAACGTAGATGCACTTTCAACAATTCCGTACGAGTTTTTGGCAAGTCCAAGCACTTTTACATCAGTGTCAATTTCAGTGATGTTGAATGCTTTGTTTGAAAAAGCATTTCTTTTTACTTGAAATGGTGAAGTTGAAACCGGTAATCCAACAACATTTGATGCATAACCAGCCTCTAAAGCTACTGCAACAAGTGATGAAAGATAAATACTGTCCGTAGTTGACGAAAGTAAAATTAATTTAATATTTTCTTTTTGAGCAGCCTGTTTGATTACATCAGCATACGCTTTTGCTGTAAAACCTGATAATTTATCGTTGTTTACTTTTAATACTTTGTCTACTCCGTATTTTGATAATTCTGAAACATCTCCTGCGTTAACAGTCACTGCCGTTACAGTTGTTCCTAATGATTCCGCTACTTTTTTAGCATAAGAAGCCAATTCGAAAGCTACTTTCTTGAATTTTCCTTCTGCGTATTCTGCATATATTAATATTGACATAATTTTTTATTTTAGTCTTAAAGTTTTAAAGTCTAAAGTCATAAATGGAAATTAGTATAAACTTCTATCCTTTTGACTTTCGACATTCGACTTTATGACAGTTAGATTACTTTTGCTTCGTTGTGTAATAAATTGATTAATTCGTCTAAATTGTCAGGAGAAATTAATTTCACAGCAGATCTTGGAGCTGGCTTTTCAAATTTCACTGCTTTAGTTGATGATGGCGCATTAACAGGTTCAAGAATTGTCATTGCTTTAGTTCGAGCAGTCATAATTCCTCTCATGTTTGGAATACGCAAATCTTTCTCTTCTACTAATCCTTTTTGTCCACCAATAATCAAAGGCAGAGTAGTAGCAACGGTTTCTTTTCCGCCATCAATTTCACGAACTGCTTTTACATTTGTACCATCAACGGTCAGCGAAGTACAAGAATTCAAAAAGTTGTATCCTAAAATACCGGCAATCATTCCAGGAACCATTCCACCATTATAATCCAAAGATTCTTTTCCAGCTATAATAATATCGTATCCTCCATTTTTGATTACTTCAGCAAGTTGCTTAGCAACAAAAAAACCGTCTGTTGGATTTGCATTGACACGAATGGCTTCGTTTGCGCCTATTGCTAATGCTTTTCTTAAAGTTGGTTCTGTTTCTGGTCCTCCAACATTGACAACTGTAACCGTTGCACCTTGTTGTTCTTGGAACCAAATAGCTCGTGTTAAACCAAATTCATCATTTGGATTAATCACAAATTGAACACCGTTAGTATCAAATTCTGAGTCGCCATTGATAAAGTTAATTTTTGAAGTAGTATCAGGAACGTGACTGATGCAAACTAATATTTTCATAAGTATATATTTAATTATTCTTAATTTCTTTTACAAATTTAAAATTTTAATTCGAATAAATACTATGCGTGCATAATATTTTTATCATAACTATTACGATTTCGGAGATTTAATAGGAAGATTTATCGCTTTGGACAGTAAAGACCGCTTTTGATAAAAAATGCTTCCGTTATTTTTTTGTGATTTTATAGTGATAAATACTTGTTATGGAAATAAATAAAACAGAAATTCAATCACTCCTTTTTAGTATTGAAATGTTGTAAATTTTATAGAGTAAGAGAATTGCTCTGTATTACATCGATTTCGTAGCCCGGATAAAAGCGGCATCCTTCTTGCAGTCTAGTTTTTTAGAACTAGACTGCAAGAAGATATAGCGGTTAGCCGGAAATAGCTCCTGATTATTTTAAAGTAATTTATGCATTAAAGTGGTTTTAAATAATTATTTTTGCTTTTCTAAAAATTACACACATACACTATAACTATGAGAACGATACAATTTAGAGAGGCCATTTGCGAAGCAATGAGTGAAGAAATGCGTCGCGATGAGTCCATATACTTAATGGGTGAAGAAGTTGCAGAATATAATGGTGCTTACAAAGCATCTAAAGGAATGCTTGCTGAATTTGGCGAAAAAAGAGTTATTGATACTCCAATCGCGGAACTTGGTTTTACAGGTATTGCAGTAGGATCAGCAATGAACGGGTGTCGACCAATCGTAGAATACATGACATTCAATTTCTGTTTAGTAGGAATTGATCAAATTATAAATAACGCCGCTAAAATGCGCCAGATGACGGGTGGGCAATTTAATGTGCCAATCGTTTTTCGTGGCCCAACCGCGTCAGCAGGACAATTAGGAGCAACGCACTCACAAGCTTTAGAAAACTGGTTTGCAAATACTCCAGGACTTAAAGTTGTGGTTCCTTCTAACGTTTATGATGCAAAAGGACTTTTGAAATCTGCTATTCGAGATAATGATCCTGTAATTTTTATGGAATCAGAGCAAATGTATGGTGACAAAGGAGAGGTGCCAGATGGTGAATATACAATCCCAATTGGCGTTGCTGATGTTAAACGTGTTGGAACGGATGTTACGATTGTATCCTTTGGAAAAATAATCAAAGAAGCGTACATCGCTGCTGATGAATTGGCAAAAGAAGGAATCTCCTGTGAAATTATCGATTTAAGAACGGTTCGTCCTTTAGATTTCGAAACAATTTTGACTTCAGTAAGAAAAACAAATAGATTGGTAATTCTTGAGGAAGCTTGGCCTTTTGCAAGTGTTTCTTCTGAGATTACGTATTTAGTTCAAGAACGCGCTTTTGATTTTCTGGATGCACCTATTCAGCGAATCACAACCGCTGATACGCCAGCGCCTTATTCTCCAGTTTTACTGAAAGAATGGTTGCCAAACGCTGGGGATGTTGTAAAAGCAGTAAAAAAAGTACTGTACAAATAATCAAATAACAATTCAAAAGAACTTCATCATACAAATATTTGATGAAGTTTTTTTTTACAATTATGAAAAAAATCCTAATAATCAGTCTGCTTTTTTTATTCGCGTTTGCGAATAACACCTTTGCGCAAACAAAAGTGAGTGGCATTGTTGTCGATAAATCAGGTCAGCCTATTCCTTTTGCGAATGTCGTTTTCAAAGATTCCAATGAAGGAATTGTTACTAATGAAGATGGTCGTTTTTATATTGAATCCCAAAAGACATATACTACAATAGTAGTCTCCTCGGTAGGATTTTCAGAAAAAGAGATTACTTTGGATAAACCGGTAAATTATAATTTTAAAATTCAGTTGAATGAAGCCGAAAGCCTGAAAGAAGTGGTTATTTTTTCGGGTAAAACTTCAAAGAAAAAGAATCCGGCACTTGATATTCTTAGAAAAATTTGGGAACACAAGCGCAAAAACGGATTGAATTTATTTGCTCAGTACCAAATGGAAAAGTATGAGAAGGTAGAGTTTGATATGAATACGATTGACAGTGCTTTTATGAAAAGTAAACTTTTCAAAGGCATGGAATTCATTTTTGATCAAGTAGATACTTCCAGAATTACCGGAAAAACGTATTTGCCTATTTTTATCAATGAGGCTTTGTATGATGTATATGGAGATACTAAATTGAAGAAGGTAAAAGAGATAATGAAAGCCAACAAAACTTCGGGTTTTGAAGGGAATCAGCAAATTTTATCTTTTGTAAAAGATTTGTATTCAGATTATAATATCTATGACAACCACCTTACTTTTTTTGACAAAAGCTTTACCAGTCCGTTGTCTACCACCGGAATTGATGTTTATAATTATGTATTGCGCGACAGCTCGTTTGTGGATAAAAAATGGTGTTACAACATTGTATTTTATCCCCGACGCAAGAACGAACTGACTTTCAAGGGTGATTTTTGGGTTAATGATTCCACATTTGCGATCAAAAAAATCAACATGGCCGTTACAAAAAGTGCTAACATCAACTGGGTAAAAGATATTTATTTAGAGCAGGAATTTGATGTGGTCAATGATTCGGTTTTTTTATTGACGCGTGATTATTTGATGTCGGATTTTGCTTTAAACAAAAAAGAAAAATCAAAAGGATTGTATGGAAAGAGAACTTCTTTCTACAGGAACCATGAATTCAATAAAGAGAAACCAGTTGCCTTTTATAAGGAGGAGGTTAATTATATGGATAAAGCGGTTTACGCTAAATCAGATGAATTCTGGAATGAAAACCGTTTTGAAAATTTGAGTAAAGACGAGTTAGGCGTTTATAAAATGCTTGACACCTTGAAGACCGTTAAAAAATTCAAGCAAATATCAAGTTCAGTAATGGTGCTTGCCAGTGGTTATGTACAGTTTGGCCATATCGATTATGGTCCTATTTTTTCCACATTTGGATACAATGAAGTGGAAGGGCTTCGACTACGTACCGGCGCAAGAACTTATTTTGGTACTGCCGATACATGGAGATTACAAGGATATGCTGCGTATGGTTTTAAAGATGATAAATTTAAATACGGATTTTCAGGAAAATGGATGGTCGATAAGAAAAATCGACTGATTTTATCTGGAGGAAATAGGCGTGATGTAGAACAAATAGGTTCGAGTTTAACCGCTTCAACGGATGTTTTGGGTCGAAGTAATGCTTCGTCAACGATTTTTACATCGGGAAGTAATGGAAAACTGACCAGTATTAATTTAAGCACCGTTGCTTTAGAAATAGAGCCGGTAAAAAACGTAACCTTTCAAACTGGGTTTTCCTATCGAACGTTAGAATCTGCCTCGCCAACATTTAGTCTGGATTACTACACAGATACAGCACAGACCATTACTAAAAGCGATGTAAAACAATCGGAATTTAATTTTCGGGTAGGTTATACCCCCAAAAGAAAAGCCATTGGGTTTGCCGTAGAAAGAGACATTGCAGACAGTCCGTATAGTGAAGTTTCTGTGAACTACAGTCATGGTTTTAAAGGATTGTTGGATAGTGATTTTAAATATGAAAAGATTCAATTGTATTTCAAACAACCTATAATAATAGGGCCTTTGGGACGTTCCAATATTATTCTTGAAATGGGGAAAACCTTTGGTACAATTCCTCTGGGATTGATGAGCGTTATCCCGGGGAATCAAACCTTCTTTTCGAACGAAAGTACATTTAGCAACCTTAATTATTACGAGTTTATATCAGATCAATACACCACATTACAGTGGAATCATAATTTTCAAGGGAGATTCTTTTCGAGAATCCCTTTTATGAGAAAACTCAATTGGAGAGAAATCATTGGAGTAAAAGGAGTTTATGGAACAATATCAGATGCGAATAGAGCGTTAAATGCTTCCGGATTAGCCTATAATGCACCGGAGAATGTTTACTGGGAATACAATGCGGGTATTGGAAATATTTTCAAATTTTTACGTGTTGATTTCGCGTGGAGAGGAAGTTATTTGAATACGCCGGATACCAATCGTTTTTCGGTAAAAGGATCTTTTGGATTCTATTTTTAATGCGAATTTATTTCAGATTTAATCTTATTATTTTTATTTGAAGCTAATTCTCCCGAAGCTTCGGGATGGGCTAAAAAAATCAGATTATGCAGCACGCCATCGAATATCTTTCAGAAAAAGATACTATTTTTAAACTCATAATTGAGAAATACGGGCTTCCAACGATTCCAAAAAGACCGCAAGGTTTTGAGACTTTAGTGTTGTTAATATTGGAACAACAAGTCTCGATAGATTCCGCCAAAGCCACTTTTTTAAAATTAAGAGAAAAGATAAAAATCTTTGAACCGGGCATTCTGCGGGATTTGCCGGATGAAGAATTGAGGACACTTGGCGTAAGCCGTCAAAAAACATCTTATATCAAAGCGTTGTCAATTGCTATACTAAACAAGGATATAGATTTAGAAAGTTTGCCGACCAAAACAGCGGATCAAGTAAGACAAGAACTCATTAAAATAAAAGGAATAGGAAACTGGACCATAGATATTTACTTGATGTTTTGTCTGCAAGCCCCGGATTTGCTCCCGCTAGGAGATATTGCCGTAATAAATACCATAAAAGAATTACTAGATATTCACGAAAAAGAAGCGATGGAAGTTCATGCTGCGCAATGGAGTCCGTATCGTTCTTATGCCACATTTCTTTTATGGCATTATTATTTGAACAAAAGAAACAGAACTATAGTATATCAATATTAATTTTATGAAAATTTAATATAGAGATAACGTCGATTTTTCATTGTAAAAACGTATGGTTTGCTTATTTTTGCACCCATAATTATAGAAAAGAAAAAACTAAAATGACTGCAGACAAATTAACAACTTTCGATGTTCTTATCGAAATACCAAGAGGAAGTAGAAATAAATACGAATATGATTTCGAAATAAAAAGAATGCGTTTTGACAGAATGCTTTTTTCATCCATGATGTATCCGGCTGATTACGGATTTATTCCTGAAACTTTAGCATTAGATGGAGATCCTTTGGATGTTCTAGTATTAGTAAATGAACCAACTTTTCCTGGATGTGTAATGGAAGTAAAACCAATTGGTGTTTTTCATATGGCCGACGATAAAGGACCAGACGAAAAAGTAATCTGTGTACCGGTTTCAGATCCAATATGGAATTCATTGAACGATTTGTCTGACATGAATCCGCATTTACTAAAAGAAATCGAACATTTCTTCCAAGTTTATAAAGACCTTGAAAACAAGACAGTAGATGTTGGTGGTTGGGGTGATGTGAATGAGGCGTATGCCATTATCAAAGAATGTACAAAACGTTTTGACGATATTGAAAACAAACCAGAAGGATTATTTAGTATTAAATAATTCCCACACATATAATTTTTGCAAAAAAAGCAATACTCCGTTAAGAGTATTGCTTTTTTGTTTAAATTCGTTTCGTTACATTATTAAAAATAACCAAAAACCAAACCAAAATTATGAATACAATAATGATTTACTTGCCAATAGTCATGGCATTTATTGGACTGGCATTTATGCTTGTAAAAAGAAAATGGGTTTTAAAACAAGATGCCGGAGACGGTAAAATGAAAGAGATTTCGGATTATATTTATGAAGGGGCACTAGCTTTCCTTAATGCTGAATATCGTTTATTAGCTTTCTTTGTAGTTGGAGCAAGTATTGTTCTTGCAGGAATGTCTTTCTTATTCCATACTACCAATATATTAATAGTTGTCGCTTTTATTTTTGGCGCATTTTTCTCCGCTTTCGCCGGGAATATGGGGATGAAAATTGCAACGAAAACTAACGTTAGAACCACACAAGCAGCCCGTACGAGTTTGCCTCAAGCGCTGAAAGTTTCTTTTGGCGGCGGAACAGTAATGGGTTTGGGAGTTGCTGGTTTAGCCGTGTTGGGTTTGACAAGTTTCTTTATTTTCTTCTATAATTATTTTATGGGTGGCGTTTGGACTTCATCAGAAGATATGACCAAAGTGCTGGAAACATTAGCTGGTTTTTCGCTTGGAGCGGAATCAATTGCTCTGTTTGCCCGTGTTGGAGGTGGTATTTATACAAAAGCTGCCGATGTAGGTGCTGATTTAGTGGGTAAAGTAGAAGCAGGAATTCCAGAAGATGATCCTCGTAATCCGGCTACAATTGCGGATAACGTAGGGGATAATGTGGGTGATGTTGCCGGAATGGGTGCCGATTTATTTGGTTCTTATGTAGCGACAGTTTTGGCCGCCATGGTTCTTGGAAATTATGTGATTAAAGATATGGGCGGGAATATTAAAGATGTTTTCGGCGGAATTGGACCTATCTTATTACCAATGGCAATTGCTGGTTTTGGTATTTTGTTTTCTATCATCGGAACGATGTTAGTAAAAATTACAGATGAAAATGCAAAAGAATCGCAAGTTCAAAAAGCATTGAATATTGGAAACTGGGTTTCTATCTTATTAACTGCTGTAGCTTGTTACTTTTTAGTACAATATATGTTGCCGGAAACAATGAAAATGAATTTCTTCGGTGAAGGGATTCAAGATATTTCTTCCATGAGAGTTTTTTATTCGACCCTTGTTGGATTAACAGTTGGGGCAGTCATTTCGTCAGTTACGGAATATTATACGGGATTAGGGACAAAACCAGTTATGGCAATTGTTCAAAAATCAAGTACTGGCGCGGGAACTAACGTAATTGCGGGTTTAGCAACTGGAATGATTTCTACATTTCCGACGGTATTATTATTTGCTGCGGCAATTTGGACTTCTTATGCTTTTGCAGGATTTTATGGTGTGGCATTAGCCGCTTCAGCGATGATGGCAACTACTGCAATGCAATTAGCAATCGATGCCTTCGGACCAATATCTGATAATGCAGGTGGAATTGCGGAGATGAGTGAATTACCAAAAGAAGTGCGTACCAGAACAGATATTTTAGATTCTGTGGGGAATACAACTGCTGCAACAGGAAAAGGTTTTGCTATTGCTTCGGCGGCATTAACTTCATTAGCCTTATTTGCTGCATATGTGACTTTTACAGGAATTGACGGAATCAATATTTTTAAAGCGCCCGTTTTAGCAATGCTATTCGTTGGTGGAATGATACCAGTAGTTTTCTCGGCATTAGCGATGAACTCTGTCGGAAAAGCCGCAATGGACATGGTGTATGAAGTGCGCCGTCAGTTCAGGGAGATTCCCGGAATTATGGAAGGAACCGGAAAACCGGAATATGCGAAGTGTGTCGATATTTCTACCAAAGCCGCTTTGCGCGAAATGATGTTGCCGGGGATTTTGACTATTGGTTTTCCAATTGCAATTGTTTTGCTTGGGAAATTAGTTTACGGAGACAACAACCAGTTAATTGCAGAAATGTTAGGGGGTTATATGGCAGGTGTTACCGTTTCGGGTGTGCTTTGGGCAGTTTTCCAAAACAATGCCGGTGGTGCTTGGGACAATGCCAAGAAATCATTTGAAGCAGGAGTTTTAATTAACGGAGAGATGACTTATAAAGGTTCTGATGCGCATAAAGCGGCCATTACTGGAGATACCGTTGGAGATCCTTTCAAAGATACTTCTGGACCGTCGATGAACATTTTGATTAAACTAACTTGTTTAATAGGATTGGTAATTGCACCAATATTGGGCGAAGGAAGTCATACATTGGCTAATAAAGCGTCTTGTTGTGCTGTTTCTGAAATGTGTACTTCAATGTCTCAAGAAGAATGTGTAGCTAAAGGATGCACTAGTAAAACGTGTAAATATATGAATGCGGCAATGCCTGCTGATATGATGTCTAAAGAAGTCTCAATTGAAAAAACGAATGTTGACGGAAAAGTAAAAGCTACTATTAAAACAAGCATAAACGGGAAAGTTACTATCCAAGATTTTGAGGGAACTGATGCAGAAGTTCAAGCCAAAATTGATGCGTTGAAATAATAGATTTAGTTATAAAATAAAAATGCCTCGCAGTTGCGGGGCATTTTTTGTTTTTTAAATCCTTTGTGTTGTATTTCCTAAATATTCAATAAGACCAATCTCCCCAATCGTCACCCCAATTTGAAAGTTCAATAGCTGCCACAACTAAGAAAACAACTCCTAAAGAACCTACGACAATTGCAATATTTCCTATTGTTGTTGCAGTTTTGTCTAGAACACGTATGGTTTTTAAATCGCTTTCGGTTAATGGAATTTTTTCAATTTGGCCTTTCGTTTTTATGAGACCGTAATATACGCCATCAATTTGTTCAATTTTTTTAAATTTAAGTTTTGTATTGTCGGCTTTTACCAATAAAACTTTTCTATCAGTAGTTGCCGCTTCATTTAAAGTAACAGGCGTTTTTTTATAAACAGCGCAACTTTGAAGAATAAGCGCAATAGCCAATAAAAAACAAATGGTTGTGTTTTTTAAGTTTGTGAATCTCATGATTTTTAGATTTAAATTAGTAATCAGAAAAACCAATTGATTAGCATTTTAGGTCGGATAAATTAAGGGGTAGAAACATCAATCTAGTTAGTGATAACGTATTGATATGTAAAGATATGAAAATTAAAAAATGCCTCGTTGAGGTGAGGCATTTTTTTACTGTATGTGTTGTTTTTGTTCTAAAACAATCCGTTTAATTCTGCATCGATTCTATTAAAAATAGTTCCCAAATCTTCAGGATTATCGACAAAATTAATATTGTCTACATCAATAATTAGCAATTTACCTCTGTCATACGTATGAATCCAAGCTTCATAACGCTCATTCAATCGGCTTAAGTAATCAATAGAAATTGTGGATTCGTACTCACGGCCACGTTTATGAATTTGTCCTACTAAATTCGGAATCGAACTTCTTAAATAAATTAATAAATCTGGCGCTTTAACCGTTGATTCCATTAATTCGAATAAAGAAGAATAATTCTGAAAATCGCGATTTGTCATCAAACCCATGGAATATAGGTTGGGAGCAAAAATATGAGCGTCCTCATAAATCGTCCTGTCTTGTATGATTTTTTTACCGCTTTCGCGAATTTGCATTATTTGGCGAAAACGACTATTCAAGAAATAAATCTGTAAATTAAATGACCAACGTTCCATTTGATGATAAAAATCATCCAAGTAAGGGTTGTCTACAACGTCTTCATAATGGGGTTCCCACTTGAAGTGTTTCGCTAATAAACGTGTCAAAGTTGTTTTTCCTGAGCCAATGTTTCCTGCTACTGCTATGTGCATTACGGTATTGTGATTTTATAATTTGTAATTCCCTCGGATGTAAAAATAGATAAAATTTGGTCTTTGTAATGGAATTTTTTAAACGTTTTTTCCGAAATTTCAATTTCAAATTTTAGCTGTTTCTCACTAGCCACATAAATAAGAATATTGTCCCTACTGAAGAGGTATTTATTATCGTTTATTAATTCAACAGAATCAAAAGTAGGTATTTTTCCTTTGAAGATTATTTTTCCAAATAAGTCACACATGTACCAATTATTCTCTTCATCAATCCAATTAAAGTTATTGAAATCAGTTTGGTATTTTATTAGGTTCTTCACAAATGGGATGGAGACTGTTTTATATTCTTTTTGTAAAAAATCAAAAAGACCTATTTGCTGCGTTAAACTATTATAAATCCATAGCTGATTTTGGGAGGAAAGCCCAATTGCACCAACCAGTATTGGTATTTTATTGTCAGAAAAATTGATCTTTTGGATTTCATTCAATTGATTGTCTAGTAAAACAGCGGTATTGAAGTTCTCGTAGAATAAAACAATAGTAAGCGGATTTATCAAATCAACTTTTGTGATTTTTCCTAAAGAAATATTCTTATACTCAAAGGACTCGCCTTCTTTAGATTTAAATAAAACATTGTCTTTAATATAATAATAATAGCCAAATGGATCTTGCTCTAAAAATTGATCGCAATCTAAAGGAACGAAACCAATTTTCATAGCAGTCAGTTTTTGGTTTTGTCCAAAAGCAACAGTAAAGAATGTAATAAAAAACAGAATTATAGCTTTTTTCATAGAACGCTAAATTACAATTAAACCTTGTATCATTACAGATGTCTAACTGTTAATTTAATAGGGTATTTGTAACATTAACGAGCACACATAGTCTTATCATTAAAAATAAATAATCATGTATAAAATAATCTTCGTTTTAGTATTTGCAATAGCTTCTTGTCTGGGGCTTCATGCACAGGAATTTCAAGGTATGGCCATTTATGAATCAAAGACAAGTACAGCTGATTTTAAAGCAAGAATGGAAGGCAACAAAGATATTACACCGGAAATGCAAAAAAATATGGAGGAGAGAATGAAGAAAATGTTCGAAAAAACATTCATTCTTAACTTTGATAAATCAGCTTCCATATATAAAGAAGAAGAAAAATTAGACACTCCAGGTCAAGGCGGCGGTATGCGAATGATGGCTTCCATGATGGGTGGTGGTGACACTTTTTATAAAAATGTAAAAGATAAATCCTATACGGTTGATAAAGATTTCATGGGGAAAGAATTTTTAGTAAAAGATTCTTTGCCTAATTTAAAATGGAAAATGGAATCTGAAACTAGAGTCATAGGCGGTTACAATTGTTTTAAAGCGACTGCAGTACGACCAGCAAGCAAAACAGATTTTAGAAATTTTAGAGGCAAAAAAGAAGAAGCTACAGGGGCAAAACCTGCAGATGCTGCAAAGAAAACGAGCTTTATGGATGAAATGAATATACCTAAAGATATAGTAATAACCGCTTGGTATACTCCAGAAATTCCTGTAAATCAAGGTCCGGAAAACTATTGGGGTTTACCCGGTTTGATTTTAGAAGTGAATGATGGTAAAACCGTTATCCTATGCTCAAAAGTAGTTTTGAACTCAAAAGTAAAAGCAGAAATAAAAGCACCAACAAACGGGAAAGTGATTTCTCAAAAAGACTTTGACGAAACGGTTATAAAAAAAATGGAAGAATTCAGAGAAATGAATCAAGGTCAAGGAGGTAATGGCGGAATGCGCATGAGAATAGGCGGGTAGTTTTAAATCATTATTTTAAGTTTAAAATTAATTATTAAGATTTCATCTCTTTTTCCTAAATGAAAAAATCAATACTGCTGGCTTTATTTTTTATTACCTCAATCTCATTTTCTCAATCTATAAAACTGGAAGGAGTCATAACTGATTCAAAAACTGTTGGTCTGGAAATGGCCAACGTCATGGCAGTAAATCAATCTACAAAAGCAATGGACTCCTATGCCATAACAAATGACAAAGGCAAATATATCCTTAATTTAAAACCAAATACATCTTACATTCTTAAAGTTAGTTATCTGGGAATGCAGAATAAAGAGCTAGAAGTCACAACTTCTGCTGAAAATAGCATTAAAAACGTCACCCTTGAAGAAGGAGGAATTGAGCTGGACGGTGTGGAAATCGTTCGTGAAATGCCAGTTTCTATAAAAGGCGATACCATAGTTTACAATGGAGATTCTTTCAAAACTGGAACCGAACGCAAACTGGAAGATTTGTTGAAAAAACTTCCCGGTGTTGAGGTAAATGCAGATGGTGAAGTCGAGGTCGAAGGGAAAAAAGTTACGAAACTAATGGTGGAAGGAAAAGATTTTTTTGATGGGGATACAAAATTAGGGGTAAAAAACATTCCTGCGGATGCCATCGATAAGATTCAAGTTTTGCGTAACTACAACGAGAATTCTATTCTAAAAGGAGTGGAGAACAATCAGGACAATGTGGCTATGAATATTAAACTAAAATCAGGAAAGAAGAATTTCTGGTTTGGGGACATGACCGCAGGAATTGGAGTTGCGCATGAAGAAAGCCGTTATTTGATTAACCCAAAATTGTTTTATTACAGTCCAAAATACAGTATAAATCTTATTTCAAATTTTAATAATATAGGGGAACTTCCATTGACAGTTCAGGATTATTTTAAATTTACGGGAGGTTTTAGAGGCATGATGCAAAAAGGAGGATCGAGTTTTAATGTTTCTTCTAATGATTTGGGAATTTCACTTTTAAGAAACAATAGGGCAAAGGATATTGAAACCCAGTTTGGAGCCACAAATTTCTCATACAATGTGAATAAAGCTTGGAGTTTAAGTGGTTTTGGGATTATTTCTTCTTCCCTAACGGATTTAGAAACTAAGTCTCAAACTAATATTTTACAACCCAATTCTTCCGAAATCCTGTCAACAGAAAACCGTCAGGAAGTAGCACATCAAAAAAGTAATTTAGGATTGTTTAAATTGAGCTCCAGTTATAAACCTAACACAAAGTTTCAATTTGATTATGATATTTTGACGAAAATATCCAAACAAGACGAAAATAATTCGTTGCTTAGAGAATCTATTGTAAGCAATACTTCTCAGACGGAGAACATTAATACTTTGAAAAAACAAGACCCAATCTCGGTAAATCAAAACTTGAGTTTGTATTATACCCAAAGCGATAAAAATATTTTTGCTTTCGAAATACAACATTTGTACCAAGAAGAAAACCCTTTTTACAATGCTAATTTACGATCGCAGCCTTTTAGTTTATCGGGTTATACTTCTGGTCAAAACAGAAACGATATTAATCAAAACCGTTTTGTGAAAACTAATAAACTTGACGCAAAATTGGATTATTATTACATGCTTACCCCAAAAAGTAATATCAATGTAACATTAGGGAATACGTATTCAAATCAAAACTTCAACTCGAGTATTTTTCAAGTTTTAGATAATGAAACTGTCAATAATTTAGGTAATGTTGCGAATACGAATGATGTAAATTATAATTTTAATGATACGTTCTTGGGTCTGCATTATAAAGTATTAAGCGGTAAATTTACGTTTACTCCGGGAGTGAGTCTGCATTCCTATAATATGACAAACGAGCAATTAGGAACCGGTAACAGTCAAAGTTTCTTCAGGGCATTGCCTGACTTTTTAGCAATTTACCAAATTAAAAAAGCAGAAAGTTTAACCTATAATTTTTCGTACGCTAATAATTTTACCGATATAAATCAATTAGCCGAAGGGTATGTTTTCTCCAATTACAACAGTTTGACAAAAGGAAACAGGTTTTTAGAAAATGCTACCGCTCAAGTACATTCTTTGCGTTATTTCAAGTACAACATGTTTAATTTTGAAAACATCACCGCTTTTGCCACCTATTCTAAAAGAGTTGAAGCAATAAAAACACGAGCAATATTCAACGGAGTAAATCAAACTTCATCGCCTTTCAATTCTGATTTTGCCGATGAAACCCTGTCAGGAAATGGTTCTTATGGGCGTTCTTTCTTGAAGAATTACAAAGCCTCTTTGGGAACCAATTTGAATTGGTCGAAATTCAACAATATTCAAAACAATGTTTTGTCTACAAACGAAAGTTTCACACAAAGCTATACGGTTAAAGCTTCTACCAATTATAAAAATATGCCCAATCTGGAGCTTGGATATAATATCGTGAAAAATGATTACAATAATTCTACATTTTACACAGAAAAACCTTTTGCCAGACTAGATTATTATTTCTTGGAAAGCTTTTCCTTCGTGACGGAGTATGAGTTTTATCATTATTACAACAACGCTAAAACAGTCAATAATGCGTATGATTTTTTGAGCGCGAGCTTGATTTATCAAAAGAAAGGAAGCAAGCTGGAATACAAAGTCAGTGGAACCAATTTGTTGAATACAACTTCCTTAAATGATGATAGTTTCTCTCAATTCTCCACCAGAACATCCCAATATACCGTGCAGCCGCGCTATATAATTTTTTCTTTAAAGTATAATTTATAAGGAGCTAATCCCGCTGTACATTTCAATCTTTCCTGAAAGGATTTCCATTACCTCCCGAGACTTCGGGATGGGCTAAAAAAAAACCGCAATCCAATTGAATTGCGGTTTTCTATATATAAATACTTCGAATTATTACAATCCGAAAGCCGTTTTAACTTGGTCAACAAAATCTAATTTTTCCCAAGTAAACAATTCAACAGTAACTGTTTTTTCGTTTCCACCTGGAGCAGAGAAAGTTTTAGTAACTGTTTCTGGAGTACGTCCCATGTGACCGTAAGCTGCAGTTTCGCTATAGATTGGATTTCTTAGTTTCAAACGTTGCTCAATAAAGTAAGGACGCATATCAAAGATAGCTTCAACCTTTTTGGCAATTTCACCATTAGTCAAGTTTACTTTTGATGTCCCGTAAGTATCAATAAAGATACCCATTGGTTTTGCAACACCAATTGCATAAGAAACTTGCACTAAAATTTCTTCAGCAACACCTGCTGCAACTAAATTTTTAGCGATATGACGTGTTGCATAAGCTGCGCTTCTGTCTACCTTACTTGGATCTTTTCCAGAGAATGCACCACCACCGTGAGCTCCTTTTCCACCGTAAGTATCCACAATGATTTTTCTTCCCGTAAGTCCAGTATCACCATGAGGTCCACCAATTACGAATTTCCCTGTTGGATTGATATGGTACTGAATTGCATCATTGAATAAATGCGCTTGTTTTGGGTTTTTTGCAATAATCCTTGGAATCAAAATTTCAACAATGTCTTTTTTGATTTTAGCAAGCATAACAGCTTCTTCGTCAAAATCATCGTGTTGAGTTGAGATTACAATAGCATCAATACGAGTTGGCTTGTTGTCATCGCTATATTCTAATGTAACTTGAGATTTAGCATCAGGACGTAAATACGTAATTTCGTTATTTTCACGTCTTAAAATAGCTAATTCCTGCAGTAATTTATGAGATAAATCAAGTGCCAATGGCATGTAATTTTCTGTTTCATTAGTTGCATAACCAAACATCATTCCTTGATCTCCGGCACCTTGCTCTTCAGGATTTTTTCTGTCAACACCTTGATTGATATCAGCAGATTGTTCGTGAATAGCAGATAGAATACCACATGAATTGGCTTCAAACATATATTCGCTTTTTGTGTAACCAATTTTTTTGATTACATCGCGGGCGATTTGTTGGACATCTAAATAAGTGTTAGATTTAACTTCACCAGCTAAAATTACTTGTCCGGTAGTTACTAAAGTTTCACAAGCTACTTTTGATTCTGAATCAAATGCTAAGAAATTATCAATTAATGCGTCTGAAATTTGATCTGCAATTTTGTCTGGATGTCCTTCACTCACAGATTCTGACGTAAATAAATATGCCATAATAAATATAAATTTAAAATTAAAGGGAGGAAAATAATTGCTGGAAATAGTACTAAAGGAGAGTTTCTGCTTTAGCATTTTTTCTACTGAAAATTTTTCAGCATCCATAATGAATTCGTTTCATTATGAAGAGGTTGCAATCAGTTCAAATTTTTCCTCTTGTATTCGAGTGCAAATGTATGAAACCATTTTGAATTGCAAATTAATCTTTTGTTTTTTTTAATTTAAATAAAGTTAATTTAACATATCCTAGTTGCCCTATAGAGTTTGGGAAATAAATTACTTTTTCTTTGGCAGATTCAAAAATAATTTGCAATTTTGTCTCATCAAACAAGAAAAAATGAAATTAGTTGCTATTAATATGTGTTGCATGATGCCGGAACTTTCCGCAGAGTGCACTATTGTATAGTTTTAAATTTTAAAATATATAATCAAGACCTCTGCTAACCGCAGAGGTTTTTTTATTTAATGTCATTTCAACATCTGAAGAAATAAAAAGATATAATTCAATTTTGTCAAACCTATAAAACACACTATAATGATTAAAACGGTAGTAAATAAAATGATGATGTGTTGTATGATGCGTATGTGCATCCCAATTAACTGTTGCCGAAAGTGAAGGATAGAATCTTTGTTATAGTTCAAACTATAAGTCCTTTTGGTAAGTCATCCATAAGGACTTTTTTTTTACGCAAGAAATGAAAAATACAAAATAAATAATACTAATATTAAAATCTAAACATCATGAGCACACAAAAATTTGCAACAAACGCACTACACGCGGGACACGACGTAGCAAAAAACGCAGGAACCAGAGCTGTTCCTATTTATCAAACCAGTTCTTATGTTTTCAATAACTCAGAACATGCCGCAAACCTTTTTGGTCTTGCTGAACCCGGATTTATCTATACGAGATTGAATAATCCAACAAATGACATTCTTGAGCAGCGACTAGCTACTTTAGAATGCGGTATTGGAGCGGTAGTCACTGCATCAGGAACCGCTGCAATTGCTACAACATTATTGGTACTTTTAAAAGCAGGGGATCATATTGTGGCTTCCAACAGTCTGTATGGTGGAACGTATAATTTATTAAAAGTTACTTTGCCAAGGCTAGGGATTACCACCACATTTGTAGATCCATCTAATCCATCTAATTTTAAAAATGCTGTGCAAGAAAATACCAGAGCATTTTTTGTAGAATCTTTGGGAAACCCAAAATTAGATGTGCTGAATTTGAAAGCGATTTCGGCTGAAGCCAAAGCATCTAAAGTGCCTTTTATTGTTGATAATACGGTTGCGTCTCCTTATTTATTAAATCCTATTCAATACGGAGCAGATATTGTCATTCACTCGTTGACGAAATACATAACGGGTAACGGAACTTCTCTGGGAGGTGTTATTATTGATGCAGGAAATTTTGATTGGACTAATGGGAAATTCCCGGAATTCACTGAACCTTCCGCCGGTTATCACGGATTAGTGTATCATGAAGCTCTTGGAAATGCCGCTTTCATTGCCAAAGTTCGTATTGAGGGTTTACGAGATTATGGCGCTGCTTTGAGTCCGTTCAATGCGTTCCAGATTATTCAAGGATTAGAAACATTGCCTATTCGTATTCAAAGACACAGCGAAAATGCTTTCGCTTTAGCGCAATGGCTGGAAAGCCAGGAAGAAGTGGCATGGGTAAATTATCCGGGATTGAAATCGAGTAAATATTATCTTTTAGGGCAGGAATATTTGCCAAAAGGACAAAGTGGAGTAGTTACCTTTGGTCTAAAAGGAGGATTTGAAGCTGCCAAAAAAGTGGCGGATGAAACTAAATTATTCTCGCTTTTGGCTAACATCGGTGACACTAAATCACTGATTATCCATCCGGCAAGTACTACACATCAGCAATTGTCTGACGAGGAGCAAATTGCGACAGGTGTTTCTAAAGATTTAATCCGACTTTCTGTTGGTTTAGAAGATATAGAAGATTTGAAAGGAGATTTGAAAACTGTTTTTGAAAATATAAAAAAATCACAATTGGTATAAAAATTTATCTTTTGGAAGTTAAACTGTCTTTGGTTTATTGTTAAGCCAAAGGCAGTTTTCCTATAATTAGGAATAGAAATATTTAGCAACTATTTATCATCGCTGAAAATCAAATTTTAATCTTTTTAGCATTAACAATTGAATTGGATTAATGCGATTTTGTTGACTAATTGCTTTGTGTTTTGTTTAGAAATAGCCGTTATTTTTCTTTTTATGACTTTTTTCTGAAATATATTCTTAAAAAAATGCTTTATATCTGATATAGTGTTAGTTGGTCGGATATGTTTTATTCCAAGCTATTTATTTTGTTAAATTTGTTAAACCCTAAAAGTAACAATCTAGAGAATAATTATTTTTCAAGATTGATTTTGTTTAAAAAGCTTCATGTTATAAAATTACAACCTACAGAATTACACCACATTTTCAGCTTATCAAATTGTGTTAGAGAAGTGGTATTGCCCCAACTGTTTATTATTAAAATAATTTTTAATTAAAATAATTTAATTATGAAAGCAAGTGAAAACGTTTTTGTATTGGAAAATACAATGAAAAAAAGAGGCAAGATCCATACTAACAAATGGGACAAATATCTGGATGATTATAACAATTATATCAAGGAATATAAAAAACATTACAAGAATTCACAAAATGGAGATGAAATCTCATTATCTCTGTATCCTTATATGCTTGTTAAATGGGAAGATTTACAAAATCGAATCACTAGAGCGTATGCCAAGAAATGCTTAACCAAAAAGCAAATCAAACGAGTAATTAAAATTAATATGAAAAATAATTAAACACTGTTTTTCAACTTGTAGTGAAAACTAAAGCATCAAATTATTGGTGCGCTATTTTGGAAAAATAGTTTTTCACTAAATCGCCAACGAATACCTTATTTGGCATTTATTTTTTAGATTTAATATTATTGGCAATGAAATTGATTGTGTGGAATACCAGTTCTTTTTAACTGGGATTTTGCGAATTTAATTAATACTAAAACAACAACTAAAAATAATTATCATGAGAACATCAAAAACAATTTCGTCATTGCCGAATTTTAAATTCAAGGCAAGAAAAGTAAAAGAGATTCAAGCGGAGAATGAATTAATGCATACTAGGTTTGAAATGAAAACTAAAGGTGTGTTTGGGGAAAAAGATTCTACCTCTTTATTGGCTTTAATGTATTCTCAAGATAACGAGGTGCTTTTTATCTAATTTAAAGGCAATCTTTCGTTAATTATGCATATTTAAAATCAGGATTTTACATGGTAAAAAACGACTTTCTTAAAATTTAGAATTCCCTTGAAAAACCGAAAAGCACCATTCAATAAAATGGATGCGTTTTTGTGCTTATATAAAGCGAGAGGTTGCTAAATAATAACAATCAATTCTTTAAAAAATTTGTTTCTTTAAAAAATTTGTAGTTAATTTGCTCCTTTAAGTTCACAAACGTATTGAAATGTTATAAAGAAAGGACGAGGGATTAGACCCAATGAAGCCTTAGCAACCCTTCGATTTATCGAAGAAGGTGCTGCATTCTACCACGCCAAACGTGGAAAGATAACAACAAGAATTTAACTGGTTTACTCTAGTTTTTTCTTTCTAATATTTCCAGACACAAATCAAAAATCATAAAAGATTTGAAATTGGAAAATAAACCAAACCATATTACCTTACAAAATTTCACCACCGAAAGTGGCGTGTTTTATTCTGTTCTAAACTTGAGTTTTCAAGTTTTTGGGCCAGAATTAAATACGGCGCCAATCGTTCTAGTAAATCATGCTTTAACCGGAAATTCCCAAGTTATTGGAAAAAACGGTTGGTGGAATGATTTAATCGGTGAAAATAAAACAATTGACATCACTAAATATACGGTATTAGCTTTTAATGTACCAGGCAATGGCTATGACGAAACTAGAATAGAAAACTATTTGGATTTCAATGCGAGAGATATTGCAAAATCATTTGTTGAAGGAATTAAATTTCTTGAAATCAAAAAGCTGTATGCTATTATTGGAGGTTCAGTCGGTGGCGGAATTGCTTGGGAAATAGCAGCTTTGGAACCAAAAATCACAAAACATTTAATTCCTATTGCAACGGATTGGAAATCGACGGATTGGTTGATAGCCAATTGCTTTTTGCAGGAACAAATTCTAAACAATTCTTCAAAGCCTATTGAAGATGCCCGGATTCATGCCATGTTGTGCTACCGTACTCCAGAATCATTCAAGTCAAAATTTCAGAGAACTGTTAATGAGGAATTGGCCATTTTTAATATAGAAAGTTGGTTGTGTCATCACGGTGAGAAACTCCAAAAACGATTCCAACTTTCCTCTTATAAAATGATGAATCAATTGCTCAAAACAATAGATATCACCAGAAATAGAGGATCATTCGAAGAAATTACATCCAAAATTGATGCTGATATTCATATCATCGGAATCAATTCTGATTTATTTTTTACTGCAGATGAGAATAAATCTACCTATCAAGAAATAAAAAAATATAAAAATAATGTTTCCTATCACGAAATAGTTTCCATTCATGGTCATGATGCTTTTTTGATAGAATTCAAACAATTAGACAATTTGCTTCAGAATATATTCTAAGCCAAAAAACACAACACAATGAAAATATTAAAATTTGGAGGTAAATCTTTATCGAATGGAGAGGGATTAAACAAGGTGGTTGCTATTATTACTGATAAAGTTAATCAAGGAGAAGAAATTGCTATCGTTGTATCTGCTCGTGGGAACGCAACTGACGAGTTGGAAAACATTTTGAAAATTGCATCACAAAATGGAAATTATAAACCGGTTTTCGAAGATTTTAAAAAATACCAACAAGCCGAATATAGCGATGTCGATTTAACAGAAGAATTCAAAGTGTTGGAAAAACTTTTTGAAGGTGTAAGTTTGATTGGGGATTATAGCAATAAAATTAAAGATTTAGTGCTTTCGAAAGGAGAATTGCTTTCGGCTAAATTACTTACTGCCATTTTAGTTAAAAATGGTATAAATGCTCGTTTTACCGATTCCAGAGAATTGATAAAAACCGATTCTAAATTTGGAGACGCACAACCTTTGGAACAAATTTCGAAGAAAAATGTAATCAATTATTTCAAGCAAAATATTGGGAACACAGTCAATATTGTTACTGGATTTATTGGATCAAACAGTAAAAATGACACTACGACATTAGGCAGAAATGGCAGCAATTATACGGCTTCTTTGATTGCTAATTATTTAAATGCCGAGGAGCTTCAGAATTATACGCATGTTGATGGGATATACACAGCAAACCCTGATTTAGTTTTGGATGCCAAAAAAATTGACCATTTGACTTTCAATGAAGCGAATGAGTTGGCTAATTTTGGAGCAACCATTCTTCATGCGAAAACGATAATTCCATTATTGGAAAAAAATATTCCTCTTCGAATTTTAAACACATTCAATCACGAAAATAAAGGAACTTTAATCACGTCAAACTCTAATGAGGAAGGAATTAAAACGCTTTCCGTTTTGGAAAATGTGTCTTTAGTAAACCTGGAAGGAAGAGGTTTGCTGGGAAAAACTGGTGTTGATGCTCGTATTTTTAGAGTAATGGGAGATAATGATATTAGCGTTAGTATCATTTCACAAGGCTCTTCAGAAAGAGGAATTGGCCTTGTAGTTGCCGCAGATCAGGCTACAAAAGCAATGATAGAACTGGAAAAAGAATTCGAAAATGATTTCTATTCTAAAGACGTCAACAAAATTTCAGTTACTGATAATGTTTCGGTGATTTCTATCATTGGACAGGATTTAAGCACTTTTCACAAGCCATATACCGCTCTAATCAAGAACAAGATTGTGCCTATTCTTTTCAATAATACGGTAACGGGGAAAAACGTAAGTTTAGTTGTCAAAAAATCGCAACTTCATAAAGCGTTAAACGTTATTCACGGGGAGATTTTTGGAGTTTCAAAGAAAATTAATATTGCCATTTTTGGACATGGATTAGTTGGTGGAACTTTGATTAACCAAATACTGGAATCGGCCGCTGCTATCGAAAAAAGAAAGGACATTAAATTGAATGTTTTTGCTATCGCCAATTCAAAAAATGTATTGTTGAATAAAAACGGAGTGACTCCAAACTGGAAAAACGAGATACAAAATAATGGTTTTTCTTATACGATTGATGATGTTATTGCCTTTGCTAATGAAAATCACCTAGAAAATTTAATTGCAATCGATAACACAGCAAGTGCAGCGTTTGTTGAAAATTATGTTAAATTGGCTGAAAACAGTTTCGATTTAATTTCTTCGAATAAAGTAGCCAATACGTTAAGTTATAGTTTTTATAAAGAGTTGCGGAAAGTATTGGCTGACAATCAAAAGAGTTATCTTTATGAAACCAATGTTGGAGCTGGTTTGCCATTGATTGATACGATTAAATTATTGCATCTTTCTGGTGAAAATATCACCAAAATAAAAGGTGTTTTTTCCGGAACGTTGAGTTATTTGTTTAATAATTTTTCTGCTAATGATCTTCCATTTAGTCAGGTTTTGCAAGAGGCAATTGATAACGGATACACGGAACCTGATCCTCGCGAGGATTTATGTGGCAACGATGTAGGTAGAAAATTATTAATTTTAGCAAGGGAATTGGATTTGCAAAATGAATTTGAAGAAATCGAAATTGAGAATTTAATTCCAGAACATTTGCGTGAAGGAAGCGCTTCGGAATTTTTGACTAAACTAAAAGAGTTTGATCCTATTTATGATAAAATAAAAAAAGAACAAAAACCAAATCACGTTTTGAGATACATTGGTGAATTATCGGGTGATTTACAAAATGACAAAGGAAATCTTGAAGTAAAATTAGTTTCGGTTCCATCTGATACGGCATTGGGAGGATTGAAAGGTTCAGATTCGTTCTTCGAAATTTACACAGAATCATATGGAGACAGACCGATTGTCATTCAAGGAGCTGGAGCAGGATCAGCAGTAACGGCGAGAGGGGTTTTTGGAGATATTTTGAGACTGTCTGATAAAGGATAAGGATTTAAGAGTGCAGATTTTTGATTTAAAATAAAAACACACAAAATGAAAATAACACTAAACAGAGTAAACGAAAACTTCCACTTTGAATTAAAAAATGACCGTGGACATATTGTAAACGTTGATGCTAGACCAGAATTTGGTGGGAATGATATGGGATCAAGCCCAATGGAATTAGTATTAATGGGTGTTGCTGGTTGCAGTGCGATTGATATGATTTCTATTTTGAAAAAACAAAGACAAGTTATCACTTCTTTTAAAGCTGAGGTCGAAGGTGAACGTGTACAAGTAGGCGAGGCAAAGCCATTCAAAGATATTCACGTTGTGTTTTATCTAGAAGGACCTATTAATGAAGATAAAGCAGCCAGAGCAGCACAACTTTCTTTCGAAAAATACTGCTCGGTTTCTAAAACATTAGAACCAACAGCAACCATACATTACAAAGTAGTCTTGAATGGAAACCCCCTAACCCCCGAAGGGGGAACTAGCAAGTAATAGCTGTGGGATAAATATTAAATTTAGTAACAAACAAATCGACCCCAATACAATTCCCCCTTCGGGGGTTAGGGGGCTTATTTATGGAAAATGATAATTTTGGTTTTGAAACCCAAGCCATACGCACCCAATTAGAAAGAACGCAGTATTTAGAGCACTCGGTTCCTTTGTACTTAACTTCAAGTTTTGTCTTTGAAGATGCCGAAGATATGCGTGCTTCTTTTGCTGAGGAGAAAGACAGGAATATTTATAGCAGATACAGCAACCCAAATACGAACGAATTTGTTGATAAAGTTTGCAAAATGGAAGGGGCTGAGGCTGGTTTTGCCTTTGCTTCAGGAATGGCAGCAGTGTATTCAACCTTGGCAGCTTTACTGAAATCCGGAGATCATATAGTTTCATCCAGTAGTGTTTTTGGAGCGACACATTCTTTATTCATTAATTATTTTCCAAAATGGAACATTGAAACCTCCTATTTTGATATAAATAAGCCGGAAACGATTGAAAGTTTTATTACACCAAATACAAAGATTCTTTTTGCTGAATCGCCTACCAACCCTGCTGTTGATATTATCGATTTGGAGCTTTTAGGAACTATTGCTAAAAAACACAATTTGATTTTGGTAATAGATAACTGTTTTGCAACACCTTATCTGCAACAACCTATAAAATGGGGCGCGCACTTAGTGGTGCATTCCGCTACGAAGTTAATGGACGGTCAAGGTAGAGTGTTGGGAGGAATAACAGTTGGTGATGCTGAATTGATACAAAAAATCTATTTATTTTCTCGACTTACGGGGCCTTCCTTATCGCCTTTTAACGCTTGGGTTTTGTCAAAAAGTTTAGAAACTTTAGCAATTCGTTTAGACAGACATTGTGAAAATGCATTGAAAGTAGCAGAGTTTTTAGAGCAACATCCAAATGTGAATAGTGTTAAATACCCCTTCTTGAAATCTCATCCGCAATACGAAATTGCTCAAAAGCAAATGAAGTTGGGTGGGAACATCGTTGCTTTTGAAATAAAAGGTGGTCTTGAAGCCGGAAGAAACTTTTTGGATAAAATAAAGCTATGCTCATTATCACCAAATTTAGGAGATACCAGAACAATTGTAACGCACCCAGCGTCTACTACGCATAGTAAATTATCTGTTGAAGAACGTTTGGCCGTAAGTATAACGGATGGGTTGGTTCGCGTTTCTGTAGGGTTGGAAACAGTGAAAGATGTTATAGCAGATTTAGAGCAAGCTCTATCGTAAAGATTTTTGTCCCGAAGTTTCGGAAGTGGATTAGCGATTTTTATTCCGAAGTTCGGGAGCAGATTTAGTGCAAATCGAAAATCGTTAGTCTGCATTCACTATTCTTAAATCAAAAAGTATATTTTTGTTGCTACAATAAAAGACATATAGATTTTGGATTACTTTTAAAATCTGAAATCAAAAATCGTTAATCTTCAATCTTATATTTTTTTAAATGCTTTCAAAGAAAACAAAATACGGAATAAAAGCTTTGACTTTTTTGGCTCGCCAGAAAGATAATACTCCAGTTCAAATTGCTGAAATAGCAAAGAGTGAAAATATTTCGTTGAAATTTTTAGAAAGTATATTATTACTTTTACGTCACTCCGGTTTTTTGGGTGCCAAAAAAGGAAAAGGTGGTGGTTATTATTTAATTAAAGAGCCAAAAGACATAAATATGGCTCATGTCTACCGTATTCTGGAAGGACCTATTGCACTATTACCTTGTGCGAGTCATAATTTCTATGAAAAATGTGAGGATTGTACTGATGAAGCAACTTGCGCGGTTAGAAAACTAATGATCGAAGTACGCGATAACACATTGAAAATCTTAGATAGTAACACACTGGCTGATATCGCATTTTAACAAATAAATCTCTGAATAAGTTTTGTAATTAAGTAAAAAGTATTATTTTTGCCTTTTAATCTACTATTCCGATGGGGTAATAGATAAATTAATTGAATAGAAAATAATATGAATAAAGATTTAAAAGAAAGCAGTGCAGTAATAAAATCGGAAACGTCTTTTAAAGAACGTTTATGGGTTATTATTCCGGTTACTTTATTAATCGGATTGATATCTACATTGGTATATAATCATCATGCTGAATTTTCTTGGAATGCTTTTATAGGCGGATTTAATCAGGAGTTTTTAATCTTTTTCTGCATTGGAATTTTTGCTCAATTGGTGGATGGTACTTTAGGAATGGGCTATGGAGCAACATCAACTTCTTTTTTATTGGCTTATGGAATTCCTCCTGCAATCAGTAGTACTGGAGTTCACGTTGCTGAAATGTTTACTACAGGAGCATCTGCAATTTCTCATCATAGATTTGGAAATATTAATAAAAAATTAGTGAAACATTTATTGATTCCAGGTGTTTTGGGTTCTATAGCTGGAGCTTATTTATTATCAGATGTGATTGATGGGGATGCGATAAAACCTTTTATTGCGGTTTATATGATTGCATTAGCTTGTATTATTATTAGAAAAGCGATGCAAAAGAATATTATAAAAAAGAAAACCAAGCGTCTTGGCATTTTGGCTTCTTTTGGAGGTTTTATGGATGCTGTTGGTGGCGGTGGATGGGGGCCAATTGTCACTTCTACATTACTTGGGCGAGGCAGAAATCCCAGATATACTATTGGATCCGTGAATGCAGCCGAGTTTGCGGTTTCTTTTGCAAGTGGAATAACATTTATGATTTTTGGAGGCATACAAGGGTGGCAAGTGATTATAGGTCTGATTTTAGGTGGTGTTATTGCTGCGCCAATTGCTGCTTTATTAGTCAATAAAATCAAAAGAAAACCGATGATGATTTTAGTAGGTATCTTAATTATCGTTTTGAGTTTACGAACATTATCTAAATTATTATAATGAGTGCAACATTAATAAATACTTTATTAGAAAAAACAGCAAATTTCTCGATTGAAGAGACTTTGGCTTTTTTAGCTAACGAATACAAGGATAAAGTGGTTTTTTCTAGTTCTTTTGGGCAGGAAGATCAGGTGATTACAGCTTTAATTGCTAAAAGCAACTTGCCTATTACCATTTTTACTTTAGACACAGGAAGATTATTTCAAGAGACATATGATGTTTTTCACAAAACAATAAAGAAATATAAAAAAGAGATTAAAGTATGTTTCCCAGAAGCTACGGCTGTTGAAAACTTATTGCAAACAAAAGGTCCAAACAGCTTTTACGAATCAGTTGAAAATAGGAAAGAATGTTGTTTTATTCGAAAAGTGGCTCCATTGACTAAAGCATTAAAAGGCAATGAGATTTGGATTACCGGTTTACGAGCGGAACAATCCGAAAACAGAAATGATCTGGATTTATTTGAATACGATGCGCATTTTGATATCATTAAATTCAATCCATTATTAAAATGGACCTTAGAAGAGGTTCAAAAATATATTGATGATAACAATGTGCCTCAAAACGCACTCCATAAACAAGGCTTTGTGAGTATAGGTTGTGCGCCATGTACCAGAGCCAATACGCCTGGCGAGGATATCAGAGCGGGACGATGGTGGTGGGAGTCTAGTCATAAAGAATGCGGTTTACACCAAAAGTAAAAGTTTAATCGTTTATGTGTTTAGTCGTTTAACCGAATAAACAGATAAACAAATTACCAAATAATAATGAGTTCAATATTAAAAACAAACGCATTAGAAAGCGAAGCGATATATATTTTTAGAGAAGTAATTTCTCAATTTGACAAGCCTGTATTGCTTTTTTCAGGTGGAAAAGATTCAATTACATTGGTACGTTTAGCTCAAAAAGCATTCTTTCCCGCAAAGATTCCTTTTCCATTATTGCACGTTGATACCGGTCATAACTTTCCTGAAACAATCGAATTTAGAGATAGATTGGTCGCTGAATTAGGATTAGAATTAATCGTGCGTAATGTACAAGATGCTATTGATGAAGGGAAAGTAGTAGAGGAGTCCGGAAAATACTCAAGTAGAAACAGTTTGCAAACTGTAACTCTCTTAGATGCTATTGAGGAATTCAAATTTGATGCTTGTATTGGTGGTGCCCGAAGGGATGAAGAAAAAGCAAGAGCTAAAGAGCGTATTTTCTCTGTTCGTGATGATTTTGGTCAGTGGGACGAGAAAAACCAACGCCCGGAATTGTTTGATATTTTGAACGGAAAAATTGAGAATGGTCAAAATGTGCGTGTTTTTCCAATTTCAAACTGGACAGAATTGGATGTTTGGAGTTATATCGAAGAAGAGCAAATTGAAATTCCATCAATTTATTTTTCACATAAACGTAAAGTGTTCTTGAGAGACGGCATGATTTGGTCGCATTCTCCATTTGTATTTCAAGAAGAAGACGAAGAAATCGAAGAAAGAATTGTTCGTTTTAGAACCGTTGGAGATATGAGTTGTACCGCTGCCGTTGATTCTTATGCAGCAACAATTCAAGAAGTAGTTGGTGAAATTAGATCTTCAACCATTTCTGAAAGAGGAGCCAGAATTGATGACAAGCGTTCTGAAGCCGCAATGGAAAAAAGAAAACAACAAGGGTACTTTTAGAATACCAATTGAAAGATTTAAGGATTTAAAAATTAAAAGATTTAAGTTAAGGAGTTTTTAAAACTTGAAACTTTAAACCTGAAACAAAGATATATAATGGAAGTTTTAAAAATAGCAACAGCAGGAAGTGTAGATGACGGGAAAAGTACATTAATCGGGAGATTATTATACGATACAAAATCGTTGACTACTGATAAGATTGAAGCAATAGAAAAAAGCAGCAAGCAAAAAGGATATGATTATTTAGATTTTTCTTTGGCTACTGACGGTTTGGTTGCCGAAAGAGAACAAGGAATCACGATAGATGTGGCTCACATTTATTTTTCAACAGCGAAAAAAAGTTACATCATTGCCGATACTCCAGGTCACGTAGAATATACACGTAACATGGTTACAGGAGCTTCAACTTCACAAGTATCAATTATATTGATTGATGCCAGAAAAGGAGTTATTGAGCAAACCTACAGACACTTTTTCATCAATAATTTATTGCGTGTCAAAGAAGTGATTGTCGCGGTAAATAAAATGGATTTGGTGGACTATTCGGAAGAAGTTTACAACAAAATCAAAGCTGATTTTCAAGCTTTAAATGCAAAAAGTACATTCAAAGAACAGACGGTTAGTTACATTCCGCTAAGTGCTATCAATGGTGGAAATGTAGTGGACAAATCAGAAAATATGCCTTGGTACACTGGGCAAACAGTTTTGGAGCATCTGGAGGCTTTGGAGCCAAAAGACGTTTACGAAAAAGGACAAGCTCGTTTCCCGGTTCAGACGGTTATTAGACCAAAAACGGAGGAATACCATGACTTTAGAGGGTACGCTGGGAAATTATACGGAAACAATATTAAAGTAGGTGATGCAGTAACCGTTCTTCCCTCTTTGACAGAATCTAAAGTGACCAACATTCACTTTTTCGATAAAAAATACGATGAAGCTACTGCAGGTTCTTCGATTACAATCGAATTAGAAAATGATATCAATGTGACCAGAGGAGATATGATTGTAAAATCGAATGAGCTTCCTAGAATCGAAAAAGATATCAATACAACGATCTGCTGGATGGACAGCAAAAAGTTAGTTCCGGGAACAAAATATTTGATTCAACACAATACCAATAGGGTTTTGGCAAAAATTGAAAGCGTAAAAAATGTGATTGCTACTGATTATTCAGGTTCAACTCCAGTAACTCAATTGGCTATTAACGAAATAGGAGAAGTGAATATTAAATTAAGCAAAGCCATCTATTTTGATGCCTATAATGACAATAAGTCAAACGGCGCTTTTATTTTAATAGATACAGCAACCAATACAACTGCAGGAGTTGGTTTTATAAACTAAACCTAGCTTTTGCTAAAAAACAACTACAGATGCAAAGTTTTAGAACCGAAATAGAAGATCCGATTGTCCAAAAAGACATTATCGATTTAGAAAGAAAAATTGCTTTATTCCGTGACGGGAAAATTGATGATGAGCGTTTTCGCAGCCTTCGTTTGGCGAGAGGAGTTTACGGTCAGCGCCAGGAAGGCGTACAAATGATTCGTATTAAATTGCCTTTTGGGAAAGTGACCAGCGAACAATTGTTGCGTATTACCAAAGTTTCTGATGAATATTCAACCGGACGTTTGCACATTACAACGCGTCAGGATATCCAGATTCACTATGTAAGTTTAGACAGAACACCACAACTTTGGGCTGAACTGGAAAAAGATGATGTAACACTTCGTGAAGCTTGTGGAAACACCGTAAGAAATATTACGGCGAGCGAAACAGCAGGAATCGATTTAGAGGAACCTTTTGATGTGTCGCCTTATGCGCATGCTATGTTTCAGTTTTTCTTAAGAAATCCAGTTTGTCAGGAAATGGGACGTAAATTCAAAATGTCATTTTCTTCTTCGGATAAAGATACGGCGTTGAGTTATTTGCATGATTTAGGATTTATTCCAAGAATTGTAAATGGCGAAAGAGGATTTAAAGTAATGTTAGGTGGAGGATTAGGCTCTCAACCAAGTCATGCCGAATTATTATCGGAGTTTATTCCGGTAAACCAAATTATTCCAACAACCGAAGGTGTTTTAAGAATTTTTGATCGCTACGGCGAAAGAGCGAAACGTTTGAAAGCGCGTATGAAATTCTTAATCAAAGATTTGGGAAGAGACGAGTTTTTAAGATTGGTGGAAGAAGAGAAAAAAGCCTTGTCTTACCAAACGGTTGAAATCGATACGACTGCTTTTGATGGTGAAATTCCAGCTCCTTTATTGGAAGCTCCAAAAGTAGTAATCGAAGACACAGCTGCTTTCGAAGCTTGGAAGAAATCAAATGTTTTTTCTCAAAAACAAGCTGGATATGTAGCGATTGGTATCAAAGTTCTATTAGGAGATTTTTATACCGATAAAGCAAGATTATTAGCAGAATTAATCAAAAATTATGCAGCTAATGAATTGCGTTTTTCTTTAAGACAGGATATTTTAATTCGTCACATAAAGGAAGAAGATTTAGCATTTTTCTATCAAGAATTAGCCAAGCTTGACTTTGTAGCTTTGGGATACGATGGTACCGCAGATATCACCGCTTGTCCTGGAACAGATACTTGTAATTTAGGAATTGCAAGCAGCACCGGAATTGCAGTAGAACTAGAAAGAGTATTAGAAACAGAATATCCGCAATACATTAATAATCAGGAAATCACCATAAAAATCAGTGGTTGCATGAATGCTTGTGGACAACACAATATGGCCGAAATAGGTTTTCAAGGAATGTCTATTAATTCGGGAAAACTAGTGGCGCCAGCATTACAAGTATTATTAGGCGGAGGAAATTTAGGAAACGGAAACGGAAGATTTTCGGATAAAGTAATCAAAATTCCAAGCCGAAGAGGACCTGATGCGTTGCGTTTCATCTTAAATGATTTTGAAGCAAACGGAAATGGACAATCATTCTTAAATTATTATGATGCTAAAGGAGAGAAATACTTCTACGAATTTTTGAAACCATTAGCTGATTTGACTAATCTTACTGAAGCAGATTTTATTGATTGGGGAAATGCTGACAACTATGTAAAAGCAGTTGGAGTTGGAGAATGTGCCGGAGTTGTTATTGATTTAGTAGCCACTTTGATATTTGAGGCTAAGGATAAAATGACTTTTGCTCAAGAAGCTTTTGAAGAAGGAAAATGGGCAGATGCAATTTATTTAGCGTATGCTGGATTTGTAAATGGTGCTAAAGCATTGTTACTTGCTGAAAACCAAAAAACAAATCACCATGCAGGAATTATCGATTTGTTTGATACTGTTTTTATAGAAAGTAACAAGATTGAATTGGATTCGACTTTCAAAGAATCAGTTTATCAAATTAAAGAAAACGAACCTTCCCAAGCGTTTGCACAAAAATATATTCAAGAAGGAGTTGCCTTTTTTGATAAAATAGAAAAATACAGAGCAAAAGATTTAGCTGATGCATAATTCAAGACAACCAAAAGTAACTTTAGTAGGTGCAGGTCCTGGCGATCCGGATTTGCTTACTCTAAAAGGAGCAAAAGCATTGGCTGAAGCAAACGTGGTTTTGTATGATGCCTTGGCTAATGAAGAACTTTTGTCTTATGCTCCTAAAAAAGCATTGAAATTATTTGTTGGAAAGAGAAAAGGAAGTCATGCCTATACCCAGGATGAAATTAACCAATTAATTGTAGATAATGCACTTACTTACGGTCATGTAGTTCGGTTAAAAGGCGGCGATCCATTTATTTTTGGAAGAGGAAGTGAAGAAATAGAATTCGTAGAAAGTTTTGGAATTCCTACATTTGTGGTTCCGGGAATTTCATCTTCTATTGCAGTTCCTGCTTCTCGAGGGATTTCATTGACAAAGAGAGGTGTTTCTGAAAGTTTTTGGGTAATTACCGGTACGACTTCAGCACGAAAATTATCGGCCGATGTGGCTTTGGCAGCCCAATCAACAGCAACAGTTGTTATTTTGATGGGGATGAGTAAATTGGAAGAAATTGTAGCTCTGTTTCAAAAGGAATCCAAAGGAGAAATACCTGTTGCGATTATTCAAAACGGAACGACTCCTGAGGAAAAAGTAGGGATTGGAACAATAAACACGATACAAAGAGTCGTGGCAGAGAATAATTTAAGTTCTCCGGCGATAATCGTTATTGGAGAGGTAGTGCGTGATAATAAGAAAAAGTTAAGATTTTATAAAGAATTAAAATTAAACAATAATAAGGTACTGGTATATGGAAAGGAATGAATTATATCCGATATTTTTAAAATTACAGCAACTCAATGTACTTATTGTAGGCGGAGGTAATGTAGGTTTAGAAAAGTTATCGTTTATGCTAAAATCCAGTCCAAATGCCAATGTTGAGGTCGTGGCACCAAAATTTTTACCGGAACTGGAAGCGTTGGTGAAGAAGCATCCTTCAGTAAAACTGACGAAAGCCAAGTTCAAGAAAAAAATGTTGAAGAAACGGCACATGGTGATAGCCTGTACCGATAATTTGAAAGTCAATAAAAAGGTTTTTGATTTGTCACGAAAAAAATACTTGATTTGCAACATAGCCGATACGCCAGATTTATGCGATTATTATCTAGGTGGAATTGTAACTAAGGGTAATGTAAAGATTGCGATTTCTACAAACGGGAAATCACCAACAACTGCCAAAAGATTACGGGAGTTCTTCGAAGAAATAATCCCGGACGATATTAATAAAATGGTCGAGAACCTAAATGAATATCGAAAAACGCTAAAAGGGAATTTTGAAGAAAAAGTTCAAAAAATGAACAAAATTACCGAAGCATTAAAAAACAAAGAATAAAAGAGCCAATAAGAACGAATGATATTTATCATCTAAAACAGTAAAAATCTATCGTTAATTTGCAGTAAAATAGTTTAGCATAATTACATTACACATATAAAGAATAAAAAAATGGTTAAAACAGACATATTAATTATAGGAGCCGGACCAACAGGTTTATTTGCAGTTTTTGAAGCAGGATTGTTAAAACTAAAATGTCATATTTTAGACGCACTGCCACAAGCGGGCGGACAACTTTCAGAATTGTATCCAAAAAAACCTATTTATGATATTCCAGGTTTTCCGGAAGTATTGGCAGGAGATTTGGTAGATAACTTAATGGAGCAAATAAAGCAGTTTGAACCCGGTTTTACACTTGGAGAACGTGCAGAAACTATAGCTAAACAAGAGGACGGAAGTTTTATTGTGACTTCAAATAAAGGAAAGAAATTTCACGCTTCGGTTGTAGCGATTGCTGGTGGTTTAGGAAGTTTTGAGCCTAGAAAACCACTAATCGAAGATATCGAATTTTACGAAGATAAAGGTGTAAAATATTTCATCAAGAACCCGGAGAAATTCAGAGACAAAAGAGTTGTGATTGCCGGAGGTGGTGATTCAGCTTTAGACTGGAGTATTTTCTTGTCTAATATTGCTTCCGAAGTGACTTTGATTCACCGAAGAAACGAATTTAGAGGCGCTTTAGATTCTGTAGAAAAAGTCCAAGAATTAAAAGATTCAGGAAAAATAAAGCTAATCACTCCGGCAGAAGTTGTTGGGTTGAATGGTGCCGAACATTTGGAATCTATAGATATTGAAGAAGATGGAGCGCACAGAACCATTCCTACCGATTACTTTATTCCTCTTTTTGGATTAACGCCAAAATTAGGTCCTATTGGACATTGGGGATTAGAAATCGAAAAAAATGCAATCAAAGTAAATAATGCGCTAGATTATCAAACGAATATTCCAGGAATTTTCGCCATTGGGGACGTAAATACGTATCCGGGGAAACTGAAATTGATTCTTTGTGGATTCCACGAGGCGACATTAATGTGCCAGGCAGCCTACCAAATCATCAATCCTGGAAAAAAATATGTATTGAAATATACTACAGTTTCTGGTGTCGACGGATTTGACGGAACTCGTAAAGAGGCCCCAAAAGCAGTGGTGAAAGCCATTGTTTAACAACTTACTAGAAACTAGTTAAAAAATATAGCGCTAATACTTGCAAGTATTAGCGCTTTGTCTTTACTTTGCACTGTTCTTATATTTATTGACAGTTATCACGAAAGGCGGAGGGAAAGACCCAATGAAACCTTAGCAACCCTTTATTTTTAAAGAAGGTGCTACATTCTACTTTATACAGAACCAATTTCAGTATTTAAGATAGATAACACACGAATACTCACTTAGTATTTCTCAAACCTTTTCTTGACAACATATCGATATTTAGCCTACTGAATTAATTTCAGTAACAGGAGCGAACAATTGGCGTTTTTTTGCCAATACCGTTCCCGCTTTCCGTTGCAATCTTTTACTTTTTTAAAGAAAAAAAGTAAAAGGATTTTTACTTCAATCGGGGCTAAAGAGCTACTAGATTGAACTTTTGAAATTATTTAATCCATTAAAAGCTTTGCGCCTTTGCGTCTTTGCGAGCAAAAAAATAGATATGTCAAGCATTCAAGAAGCCATTAAAAAAAACATACTCATACTCGATGGAGCTATGGGAACGATGTTACAACGTTACAATTTTTCGGAAGAAGATTTTCGTGGAGAGCGTTTCAAAGATTTTCCACATTCCTTAAAAGGAAACAACGATTTATTGTCACTTACACAACCACAAGCTATCAAAGCAGTTCATGCAGCTTATTTTGTGGCGGGTGCAGATATCGTTGAAACCAATACGTTCTCAGGAACCACAATTGGTATGGCAGATTATTATCTGGAAGAATACGTTTATGAACTCAACTACGAATCGGCAAAAATAGCCCGTGAAGTAGCCGATGAATTTACTGCCAAAAATCCGGACAAACCTCGTTTTGTAGCAGGTTCAATAGGACCAACAAACAGAACGGCAAGTATGTCACCAGATGTAAACGACCCAGGTTATAGAGCCGTAACTTTTGATGATTTGCGTATTGCTTACAAACAGCAAGTAGAAGCCTTAATGGACGGCGGTTGCGATTTACTTTTGGTAGAAACTATTTTTGACACTTTAAATGCCAAAGCAGCACTTTTCGCGATTGAAGAAGTAAAAGACGAGCGTAATATCGATATTCCAATCATGGTTTCCGGAACAATTACCGATGCATCAGGAAGAACACTTTCAGGACAAACGGTGGAAGCTTTTTTGGTTTCGGTTTCGCATATTCCGTTGTTGAGTGTAGGTTTTAATTGTGCCTTGGGTGCCGATTTATTAAAACCATATTTGCAAACCTTATCACAAAATACTTCTTTTAACGTTTCGGCACATCCTAATGCAGGATTACCAAACGCATTTGGAGAGTACGACGAAACACCGGAACAGATGCAAGCTTTCATCAAAGAATATTTAGACGATAATTTAGTCAATATCATAGGCGGTTGTTGCGGAACAACCCCAGAACACATCAAGTTGATTGCTGATATTGCGAAAGATTATAAACCTAGAGTATCAACAGCAACAATGTAACCAAGAATGCCCGCGTGAGGGATAGCAGCGAAAAGCCCACAGCCTGACGAAGGAAGAGCGAGGACTTGCAGCGAATAGCCCGACCCTTTTTGGGTCACGCCCAAAATACTAATAAGTTATACGAAACCTACATGTTTGCTGAAATCGTGAAGGATCAAATAAAATAAAAAATGGCACAAGAAACTAGAAAAAACCTTGTATTATCGGGATTAGAGCCTTTAATCATTACGCCGGAAAGCGTTTTTGTGAATATTGGTGAACGTACGAATGTTACAGGTTCTAGAAAATTCCTTCGATTAATTAAGGAAGAAAAATACGAAGAAGCACTCAGTATTGCTAAAGAACAAGTGGAAGGTGGCGCACAAATCATCGATATTAATATGGATGAAGGAATGCTCGATGGCGAATATGCCATGACAAAATTCCTGAATTTGATCGCTGCCGAACCTGATATTTCTAGAGTTCCAATCATGATTGATAGCTCGAAGTGGGATATCATCGAAGCGGGTCTAAAAGTGGTACAAGGAAAGAGTGTTGTGAATTCCATTTCTTTAAAAGAAGGCGAAGAGCAATTTATTCATCATGCCAAATTAATTAAGCGCTACGGTGCTGCGGTAATTATCATGGCTTTTGATGAGGTGGGACAAGCGGATAATTACGAACGTCGAGTCGAAATTTGCCAACGGTCGTATGATATTTTGGTAAACAAAGTTGGTTTTCCTCCGCAGGATATTATTTTTGATTTGAATATATTTCCAGTGGCAACGGGAATGGAAGAACACCGCTTGAATGCTTTGGATTTCTTTAGAGGAACGAAATGGGTTCGAGAAAATTTGCCTCATGCACACATTAGTGGTGGAGTAAGTAATGTTTCGTTTTCGTTTAGAGGAAATGATACGGTTCGGGAAGCGATGCACTCGGTATTTTTATATCATGCGATTCAGCATGGTATGACGATGGGAATTGTAAACCCAGAGATGCTTTCCATTTATGATGAAATTCCAAAGGATTTATTAGAACACGTTGAAGATGTAATTCTAAACCGCCGTGATGATGCGACCGAAAGATTATTGGATTTTGCAGAGAATGTAAAAGGAGATGTAAAGAGTAATGAAAAAGCAGTTCAAGAATGGCGTTCGGGAACCGTTCAAGAACGAATTACACACTCACTTGTAAAAGGGGTCGATGCGTTTATAGAGATTGATGTTGAAGAAGCTCGATTAGCTGCTACAAAACCCATCGAAGTTATTGAAATTAACTTGATGACAGGAATGAATGTTGTTGGGGATTTATTTGGAAGTGGAAAAATGTTTTTACCTCAGGTTGTAAAGTCGGCGCGGGTAATGAAAAAAGCGGTGGCCTATTTGTTGCCTTACATAGAAGCTAGCAAACAAGCAGGTGACAAGCAAGGAAATGGAAAAATCCTTATGGCAACCGTAAAAGGGGATGTACACGATATTGGTAAAAATATTGTTAGCGTGGTGCTGGCGTGTAATAATTATGAGATTGTAGATTTGGGCGTAATGGTACCACCTGAAAAAATTATCGCAGCTGCCATTGAGCATAATGTAGATATTATTGGATTAAGCGGATTAATCACACCATCACTGGACGAAATGGTTTATCTCGCCAAAGAATTAGATAAACGAGGGCTGAAAATTCCGGTAATGATTGGTGGTGCAACGACTTCTCGTGCGCATACTGCCGTAAAAATTGCGCCTCAATATAGAGAAACGGTAATTCACGTAAACGATGCTTCGAGAGCCGTGACGGTTGCTGGAAGTTTATTAAACAAAGATAGAAAGATATACGCAAGCGATATTAGAGCGGAATATGATGCGTTTAGAGAAACATTTTTGAATCGTTCGCGTGATAAAAATTTCCTAACCATTGAGCAAGCACGTAAAAATAAATTGCAGTTGGATTGGGAGAATTTTACTCCTGTAAAACCAAATGTAATTGGAGAACAAACTATCGAAGTCGATTTGGATGTTTTAGTTCCGTATATTGACTGGACTCCATTTTTTAGAACATGGGAATTGTTCGGAAAATACCCTGCGATTTTAACGGATGAGGTAGTAGGAGAACAAGCAACGTCTGTTTTTGCAGATGCACAAGAAATGTTGGAAGTTATTTTGAGAGAAAAGAAACTAACCGCTAAAGGAATTTACGGAATTTTTCCTGCGAATCAAATCAACGATGATGATATTGAATTGAGTGATGAAAACGGAAAACCATTGCAGACATTCTTGACTTTACGTCAGCAATCGCAAAAAACTAAAGGAGCTCCAAACATCGCATTGGCTGATTTTATTGCTCCAAAAGACAGCGGAAAAAAGGATTATATGGGTGCATTTTGTGTAACCACCGGTTTTGGCGTTGATGAATGGGCGGCTGAATTCGAAAGAGATTTAGACGATTACAATTCAATTATGGTAAAAGCATTGGCGGACCGTTTTGCGGAAGCTTTCGCCGAATATTTGCACGAAAAAATCCGTAAAGAAATTTGGGGTTATTCGTCCGATGAAGCTTTGAGTACAGAGGCAATGATTGCTGAAGATTACAAAGGAATTCGTCCGGCGCCAGGGTATCCCGCTTGTCCAGACCATTTAGAAAAACCTACGATTTGGAAATTACTAAATGTAGAAAAAGAAATTGGTGTGACTTTAACGGAAAGTATGGCAATGTGGCCCGCTTCATCGGTTTCTGGATATTATTTTGGGAATCCGGAAAGTAAGTATTTTGGACTTGGAAAAATAAAAGAAGACCAAGTGATTGATTACGCTAAACGTAGAAGTGTTTCCACCGAAGTGGCAACGAAATGGTTGAATCCAAATATAGCGGACTAGCCCCCTAACCCCCAAAGGGGGAACTCCAATCTTTGTAAATAAAATTGGGGCTGGCAGAAATTATTCACTTAACATTCAACAAATTCAATTGTTTTGTCAACATAACAAAAAAAAATCTTGAAAAATTATATAATTATTAACCAAGTTGCGCTGTGTTTTATAGGCACGACTGTAATTCCCCCTTCGGGGGCTAGGGGGCTATGAAAGTAACACAGCATATAGAAGCAGCAAAAGAGAAAACATTATTCTCCTTCGAAATTATACCGCCTCAAAAAGGGAAAAGTATTCAGGAGTTATACGATAATATTGATCCGTTGATGGAGTTCAAACCGCCATTTATTGATGTAACCACTTCTCGCGAAGAATACATTTACGTAGATAAAGGGAATGGTTTGTTAGACAAGAGACTAACCAGAATGCGTCCTGGGACTTTGGGAATTTGCGCTTCCATAAAACATAAATATAACGTAGACACAATTCCGCACGTACTTTGCGGAGGCTTTACCAAAGAAGAAACCGAGTATTTATTGGTTGATTGTCATTATTTAGGTTTAGATAATGTAATGGCTTTGCGTGGTGATGCCATGAAGGACGAGCAATATTTTATGCCAAAAAAGGGAGGGAATGATTATGCTGTCGATTTGGTAAAACAAATCTATCAATTGAATCAAGGAAAATACCTGCATGATGTGATGGAAGTCGATAATAAAGCCAATTTTTGTATTGGAGTTGCGGGTTATCCTGAGAAACATTTGGAATCTCCTTCTTTGCAATCCGATTTAAAAAGACTGAAAGAAAAAGTGGATGCAGGAGCAGATTATGTGGTGACACAAATGTTCTTTGATAATGCTAAATACTTTGAATTTGTTGCCAAAGCCAGAGAAATGGGAATTACCGTTCCTATTATTCCGGGAATTAAGCCGATTGCTGTGCAAAGACATTTGCAAATATTACCTCAAATTTTCCGAATCGATTTACCCGAAGATTTAATTCAGGCTGTGGATCAGTGCAAAAATAATGCGGATATCAGACAAGTAGGAATAGAATGGGCGATTCAACAATCATTAGAGTTGAAAAAGGCCGGCGTTCCCGTGTTGCACTATTATTCTATGGGAAAATCAGAAAATATTCGTCAAATAGCGAGCAAGGTTTTTTAGGAGCTATTTCCAACTATTCGTTACAATCTTTTCTTGTCTCAAAAGACGAGACAAGAAAAGGATTTTCACTTCTATCTGGGCTAGGGATTTAATATTCCTCAATATCGTTAGTCCTTACAAATTCTCATTATTTTGTCATTCCGACGAAGGAGGAATCCCACATGATGAGATTCCTCCTTCGTCGGAATGACAAAACTGAGTTGTTTTATCTAAAATCAGTAATTTGAATACTACTCCTTTGTTATTTCTCTAAAAACAGCCTCCAAGTTTTTATTCTTCTGATTGAGTTGTAAGGTTTTCAAACCATTATCATGAGCAAAATCAAAAACTGCCGGACGCATATCTTTATCGGATACAAAAGTCAGTTCCCAGGAGAAATCATGAGTATTTTTATAATATTTTAAATGTGGAATCTTAGCAATGGCTTGTTCTTCTATTTTATAATCAAACTCTACTTCAATAATCTGTTCTTTGTCGGCAGAGATTAAGTTGTCGAGTTTTTTATCGGCAACTATTTTCCCGTTATTGATAATGATTACGCGGTCGCAAATGGCTTCCACTTCCTGCATAATATGTGTAGAAAGAAAAACGGTTTTGTCTTTACCTGCATTTTTAATTACGTTGCGTATTTCAATCAATTGGTTCGGATCTAAACCGGTAGTTGGTTCGTCCAGAATCAAAACATCGGGATTGTGCAATAAAGCGTTGGCAAGACCTACGCGCTGACGGTATCCTTTGGATAATTGCCCTATTTTTTTTTGACTTTCGGTCGTTAAACCAGTAAGCTGAATCACTTCTTCGATACGGGATTTCGCCACTTTATAGACATCAGCATTAAAAGCTAAATATTCCCTCACATACAAATCCAAATACAACGGATTGTGTTCGGGTAAATAGCCAATAGACAGCTGAACTGCCTTTTGTTGGGTGTTTACATCGTTTCCATTTACGATTGCTGAACCTTTGTCAGCATTAATATACGTTGTCAATATTTTCATTAAAGTCGATTTTCCAGCTCCATTTGGACCTAAAAAACCAACGATTTCTCCTTTTTTTATAGAAAACGAAATGTTATCCAATGCTTTTTGGGCACCATAACTTTTTGATATATTATTTACTTCTATTGACATGGAATATATTTTGTTACAAAAGTAAACAGAATAATCTTTGATTTATTAGTTTTCAGGGGACAATATCTAAAACTGTATTTTCAAAGCTTTAAAGTTTATAATGGTTGAGGTGTTTCTCAATTAGATTTATATATTTATAGAAAATTAAAAAACATGAATCAACAAAGCGGTAAGTCAAGTTTGTTTAAAACATACAGTAGCATCATTTGGTTACTATGCGGAATTATAGCCGGAAGTATATTAGGATTAGTTTTTGGAAAAGGTGTAGAAATCATCAAGCCATTAGGTGATATATTTTTAAATTTACTGTTTACAGCAATAATACCGTTGATCTTTTTTACCATCGCATCTTCGATTGCCAGTTTAGAAAAATCTGAGAAATTAGGAAAACTGTTTGTGATTGTTATTGGGGTATTTTTAAGTACCGTACTTATTTCTGCAATATTAATGATTATTGGAGTATTGCTTTTCCCCATTCATCAAGATATTATCATTTCAAAAATACCATTGGAAAGTATTCAAAGCGGCAATGCAGGATCACAAATTACCCAATTGCTTACCGCAGGTGATTTTTATGAATTGCTTTCTCGAAAAAGCATGTTGGCATTAATTATATTTTCCTTTTTAATTGGATTTGCCAGTTTACGTTCAGGGGAAAAAGGCGCCAGCTTTAGAGATTTTCTGAATTCTGGAAATGAAGTAATGAAACAATTGCTGCATTTGATAATGAAAACGGCTCCAATAGGATTAGGGGCTTACTTTGCGTATCAGGTTGGGATATTTGGACCGCAATTATTCGGAGCTTATGCTAAACCACTGGGACTTTATTATGCAGTATGTGCTTTCTATTTTGTTGTATTCTTTAGTTTATATGCATTTATTGCCGGAGGGAAAAGGGGGCTAAAAATATTTTGGGGAAATAATATCACACCGTCATTGACGGCTTTGGGAACTTGCAGTAGTATTGCGACAATTCCTGCTAATTTAGAGGCAACGGAGAAAATGAATATACCGTCACACATTCGCAATATTGCTATACCATTAGGAGCGCCTCTGCATAAAGACGGATCCAGTATGTCATCCGTTATAAAGATTGCTGTTATTTTTGCTATGTTTGGCAAGGATTTTACAGATCCACACACTTTACTGTTAGCTTTAGGAATCACAGTAATCGTTTCAGTGGTTGAAGGTGGAATTCCAAATGGCGGTTACATAGGAGAGATTTTAGCAATTACAATTTATGGTTTCCCGATGGAACAAGCATTACCGGCTGCTATGATTGTTGGGACTTTAGTGGATCCTATGGCTACTTTATTGAATGCCAATGGTGATGTCGTTTCATCGATGCTGATTACCAGAATTGCGGAAGGAAAAAGATGGCTTTCAGTTAAGATCGCTTCCTAATTGCTATTTTGAATCAAAATTAAAGGAAAAGTCATTTGGAAATCGGTAATAAACCATAAATTAAAAATCATTTATTTAAGTATTTGATAATAAAAAGGTTGTTTAACAAAGAATTCTTTTTTTGTTACGTAAAAAAATATTTTTTTTTGGGTCGGTTCGAAATAAGGCCTACATTTGCATTGTAATTATTAAGAACAACACACACAATCATGTCTCATAACCGTTTTTATTTTAGCAACACTTATTATTTCTTCTTTAGGAAGTAAGGGATTGTGCTATGGTTATTTGAAAAACAACAAACAAATAAAACTAATATACAATCCTGATGAAAATCAGGATTTTTTTTTGCTTAAAAGTTTAGAATATGAATGCAAAAATTGCAATACAAGGTATAAAAGGCTCTTTTCATCATCAAGTGGCACAAGAATATTATTATCAAAATGTTGAGGTAGATGAATGTTTGTCTTTTGAGGAATTGATTGATAGTCTAATGTCAGGCAAATCAAATCAGGCAGTTATGGCGATAGAAAATTCTATTGCGGGACCAATTATCCCTAACTACGCGTTGATTGATAAAAATAATCTGCACATTATTGGAGAGCATTATTTGGATATTCATCAAAATTTTATGGCTTTAAAAGGTCAAAAAATAGAAGATATCCTGGAAGTACATTCTCATCCAATGGCGTTGTTACAGTGTATGGAATTTTTGAAAAAGTATCCAAATATAAAATTAGTCGAAGATAAAGATACCGCTGAAACAGCCAGAAGAATTCATCAAAATCAGTTAAAAGGAATTGCGGCAATTGCGAGCAAAACAGCTTCTGAAATGTATGATTTAGAAATTTTGGCTCCGGAGATTCAGACGATAAATAATAACATGACACGATTTGTTATCATTAATAAAGCTGATAATTTTGTTTCTAAAAATGAAATAAACAGAGCTTCCATCAAATTTGAATTGGATCACAAACGCGGAAGTTTAGCGGCAGTTTTAAATGTAATGAGTGATTGTAAATTGAATTTAACTAAAATACAATCGTTACCAAAAATAGAAACGCCTTGGAAATATTCCTTTTTTGTGGATGTTACTTTCGAAAAATACGAAGATTATGCTAAGGCAAAAGCATTACTGACCATTATGGCAGAATACTTTAAAGTTTTAGGCGAATATAAAAATACAAAGCCTTAATTAGTCATAAAGTTGAAAGTCAAAAAGTCAAAAGAATTTTAAAATAGAAAAATGATTGCAACAGCGAAACGCCTCGATATAATTGAAGAATACTATTTCTCCTCAAAACTGAGAGAGGTGAGACAATTGGCTTCTGAAGGGAAACCAATTATCAATATGGGAATTGGAAGTCCAGATTTACAACCTTCACAAGCAGTTGTTGATGCAGTAGTGCAGGCGATGCAAGAAGAAAGTGCCCATCAATATCAAAGTTATCAAGGGTTACCGGAATTACGACAAGGTATGGCTGATTTTTATCAGAACTATTTTCAAGTAGTGTTGAATCCTGCCAACGAAATTTTGCCTTTGATGGGTTCCAAAGAAGGAATTATGCATATTTCACTGGCTTTTTTGAATGAAGGAGATCAGGTATTGATTCCAAATCCAGGTTACCCAACGTACACTTCGGTGACGAATTTAGTAGGAGCAATTCCAGTTTATTATGACTTAAAAGAAAATAATAACTGGGAGCCGGATTTTGAAGCTTTGGAAAAACTGGATTTGTCGAAAGTGAAAATCATGTGGATTGGTTATCCGCACATGCCAACAGGAGCAAGAGGAAGTTTGCAGTTGTTTGAAAAATTGGTGACTTTCGCCAAAAAGCACAACATTTTGTTAGTCAACGACAATCCATATAGTTTTGTTTTGAATGACAATCCAATGAGTTTGTTGCAAGTGGAAGGAGCAAAAGAAGTAGCATTAGAATTGAATTCTTTGAGTAAAACGTTCAACATGGCAGGCTGGAGAGTTGGGATGGTTTTAGGAAATGCAGCATGTATTGATGCTGTTTTAAAAGTAAAAAGCAACATGGATAGCGGAATGTTTTACGGGATTCAAAAGGGAGCAATTGAAGCTTTGAAAAGTGACAAGACTTGGTTTGAATCGATGAATTCTATTTATAGAAAACGCAGAATTCTTACCGAGCAATTGGCTGAAAAATTAGGTTGTAAAGTATATAAAGAAGGAGTTGGATTATTTGTTTGGGCAAAATTGCCGGACGGAATTACATCGGCAGAGAAATTCATTGATGAAATTTTATATGACAAATCTATTTTCATTACACCGGGAACCATTTTTGGTTCTAATGGAGAAGGATACATCCGATTTGCACTTTGTGTAAAAGAGGAAAAAGTACAAGAGGCTATAGAAAGATTTAGGAATTAGGATTTTTTGATTTAGGAATTCAAATTAATCCTAATTCGAAAATCCCAAATCCCAAATAATATAAAATATGAAAATATACGTAATAGGAATAGGATTGATAGGCGGTTCGATGGCATTGGACATTAAAACGTTGCATCCGGAAGCCAAAATTTATGGAATTGATAACAACGAAAGTCATTTGGCGGAAGCCATTGCTTTAGGAGTTGTTGATGAAGGCGCAGCATTTGATGATTTAGTTGACGCAGACTTTGTAATTGTGTCTGTTCCGGTTGATGTAGCGCTGACGGTTTTGCCAAGAGTCTTGGATAGTATTGGTGATACTACGATTGTTTTTGAAGTTGGGTCCACCAAAATGCCCATTTGCGAAGCAGTAGCCAATCATCCTAAAAGAAGGAATTTTATAGCAACGCATCCTATTGCAGGAACGGAATTTTCAGGTCCATCGGCAGCGATAAAAGGATTGTTTCAGGGGAAGACGAATATTATTTGTGAGGTAGAGAAAACAACTTTCAAATTGCAGGAAAGAGCATTACAACTTTTTACCGCGATGGGAATGAGGATTCGTTATATGGATCCAAAATCACATGACAAACATATTGCTTACGTGTCGCATTTGTCACATATTAGTGCTTTCATGCTGGGAAAAACGGTTATCAATAAAGAGAAAGATGAACAGGATATTTTTGATATGGCCGGTTCCGGTTTTGAAAGTACGGTTCGTTTAGCTAAAAGTTCACCAGCAATGTGGACACCTATTTTTAAACAAAACAGGAAGCAGGTCGTAAAAACATTAGAAGAGTATATTTCTAATTTGTCAAAATTTAAAGAACTATTAGAAAAAGAAGATTACGATGCGATTTACAATGAAATGGAGAGTGTAAATAAAATAAAAGAAATATTGAACGGAATGAACGTGAAAAAATAATCAGTGTTCAGTCGTAATTAAAATTAAAAAGAACAACACAAAAAACTAAAAAAAAATAAAATTAGAAAAGATGGAAAACAAGAAAGAAATGAGAAATTGGTTGAATGAATTCAATTTAACTCACCCATTTGTTATCGCAGGACCTTGTAGTGCTGAAACAGAAGAACAAGTATTGAAAATTGCTCATGAATTGAAAGATTCAGATGTAAGTGTTTTTAGAGCTGGAATTTGGAAACCAAGAACACGTCCGGGAGGATTTGAAGGTGTTGGTGAAATAGGTTTGAAATGGTTGAAAAAAGCAAAAGAAGAAACTGGATTGTTAATGGGAACGGAAGTGGCAAATGCTGCTCATGTAAAATTAGCTTTGGAATATGATATCGATGTATTGTGGATTGGTGCAAGAACGACAGTAAATCCATTTGCTATGCAAGAAATTGCAGATGCTTTAGCAGGAACTAAAAAAATTGTATTAGTAAAAAACCCGGTAAATCCAGATTTATCTTTGTGGTTGGGTGGAGTGGAGCGTTTGTACAATGCAGGAATCGAAAAACTAGGGGTGATTCACAGAGGTTTCTCTACTTACGAGAAAACAAAATACAGAAACATTCCAGAATGGCAAATTGCTATCGAATTGCAAAATAAATTCCCTGATTTACCTCTAATCATCGATCCGTCTCACATTACAGGAGATCGCAATATGATTCTTGAAGTAACGCAAGAAGCACTTGATTTGAATTATGACGGTATGATTATCGAGACACATTATGATCCGGACAATGCGTGGAGTGATGCTGCACAACAAGTGACACCAACTGCTTTGAAACAAATTTTTGTAGATTTGAAAGTAAGAAAAGTAAATGATGTATCTGAAGAGTTTACTCAAAAGATGACGAAATTGAGAACGAATATCGACATCTTGGATGAAAATTTATTAGACTTATTAGGAAAACGTATGAAAGTGGCGGATGAAATTGGTCAAGTAAAAAAAGACGCTAACGTTGCCATTCTTCAAAACACACGTTGGAATGAAATACTAGGTAAAATGATTCTTGAAGGAGAGAAAAAAGGATTGACTGAAGAGTTTGTGCTAAAAATGTTCAAAGCGATTCACCAGGAAAGTATTGGTCACCAGGAAAAAGTGCTGAATAAGTAATTGATTTAAGCAAATAATTTATTTATTAAAACCTACAATTTATTTGTAGGTTTTTTTTGTATTATTGCGACAACCTAAAATCAATTTATTATTATGAAAAGAATTACTTTACTGCTTATCTGCTTGTTGTCGACAACGCTAATGTTAGCACAATTTGAAGGAGCAAAACAAATTTTTGAATCGCCAAAATTAGTTCAGTTAACTGCAGAACACAAAACAGTGGCAATATTGCCTTTTAAAGCATCGATCTCGTATAAAAGATTGCCTAAAAATTTTGATGCGCAGACAAATAGAGATGAAGAAACAAAACTAGGCTCTAACTTGCAATCCGGAATGTATACTTATCTTTTGAGAAAATCAGATGATTATACGGTTACTGTTCAGGATATTGAAAGAACAAATGTTCTTTTGAAACAAAGTGCAGTTTATGATAAAATTGACGAAATGACTCCGGATGCACTTGCTAAAATTTTAGGTGTTGATGCAGTAATCAAATGTGGTTACGCTTATGAAAAAACCAGTAGTGAGGGATTAGCACTTGCAAAAACACTTTTAATTGGTTTTGGAACGGGAAAAGTAGCCAGTGGAGAAATGACTATGAATGTTTACAACGGTACGGATGGGGATTTGCTTTGGAGATTTTATAAAGAGATGAATGAAGATGTAATGAGCTCAGCAAATGCTGTCATGGAAAGAATGATGAGAAAAGTGGGGCGAAATTTCCCTTATCAAGTTAAAAAATAAGGGATCTATATTTCAGTAGTATTCTTGAAAATCAATTTCCATAGCTTTAAATTTAAAGTTGTGGGGATTTTTTATTTATAGGGTAATCTTAAAAACTATAAACTTTATCTTCAACTGTCGGGATAAACTTAAAACAAAAATTTACCTTTGCACCATGACAGGACTAGTTTACAAATCTACAGGAAGTTGGTACACCGTAAAATCAGAACAAGGTGATTTTATAGAATGCCGTATGAAAGGGAAATTCCGTATAAAAGGAATCAAAAGCACCAATCCTATTGCTGTAGGTGATATTGTAGATTATGAACTTGAAGAATCGTCCGATACCGTTACAGGAACTATTCATAAAATTCATGACAGGAAGAATTATATCGTTCGAAAATCAGTGAATTTATCACACCAAATGCATATTATTGCGTCTAATATTGATCGGGTTTTCTTGCTAGTTACGATAAATAATCCGCCAACGACTTTTAATTTTATTGACCGTTTTCTGGTTACTGCCGAAGCGTATGGAATTGAAACGATACTGGTTTTTAATAAAATTGATACTTTTGATGATGCCACGCTGGATGAACAATTGTACATGCAACATGTGTATCAGGAAATAGGGTATAAGTGTTTGCGCGTTTCTTCGACAGAAATGAAAGGAATTGAGGAATTGAAAGCAATGATGATTGGTAAAGTGAGCATGTTCTCCGGACATTCCGGTGTTGGAAAATCGACTTTGGTAAATGCTATGGAACCTTCTTTACATCTAAAAACAAAGACAATTTCTGAAGCAAGCAAGCAAGGACAACACACGACTACTTTTGCCGAGATGTACGATTTGTCTTTTGATGCTAAAATTATTGATACGCCAGGTATCAAAGGTTTTGGAATTGTCGATATGGAAAAAGAAGAGATCAGCGGTTATTTCCCAGAATTTTTCAAACTGAAAGAGCAGTGTAAATTCAATAATTGTTTGCACAAGGACGAACCGCATTGCGCCATCAAAGCAGCTTTAGAAAAAGATGAAATCGCATGGTCCCGCTATAGAAGTTATCTTAAAATACTGGAAGGTGATGATGAAAATTACCGTACAGATATTCATAATGAAGATAGAATTATAAGTGATAAAACAAGGGAATAAATAAGGGAGCGTTAAACAACTAATTACAAATTAATTGTACTATTTTTGAATAAATAATTTCACAATATGATTACCTATCTTAAAATAAATGGATTTAAATCTTTCTATAATTTTGAAATGGAATTTACGCCATTTACAGTAATTGCTGGTGCAAATGCTTCTGGAAAAAGTAATTTATTTGATGCACTAACTTTATTGTCTAGACTTGCTGAATCTGATAATCTTAAAAGAGCTTTTAATGAGCAAAGAGGCGAATTTATTGAATTATTTACACAATACGGAGATGACAAATTTGCTTCAGAAATGGAATTTGTTGTAGAAATGTTAGTAAACAAAAATATAAAAGATGCTTGGGGTAATGAGGGTAAATTAAAATATACTCGATTAAGGTATGAATTGTCAATTAAGAGAATAACAAATTCATCAGGAATAGAAGATTTATTAGTTTCAAAAGAAAATTTAATTAAATTAAATCATCAGGAAGACAAATGGATTAATTTAATATCAAAAAAGACATTAGCGTTTTGGAGACCTAAAGTAGTTACAGGAAAAAGGGGGATTCCATATATTCAAACTGAAACTGAAAATAATTTACCTACCGTTTTAGTTTCACAAGACGGAACGACTGGTAATAAAAGAAGATTTCCTTTAAGTAATGCAACAAGAACAGTTTTAAGTAGTTTTGATACAGTTGATTTTCCACACGTTTTAGCCGCAAAAGAAGAAATGAAAAGCTGGAAATTTTTGCAATTAAATCCTGAAGATTTGCGTCAAGCAACTAGTAAAAATAACGGAGAAGATACCATATCTACAAGCGGAAAAAATTTAGCTGCTGCGTTGTATCGTATTAAGCAAGAAGACAAATATGTTTTAAAAGAAATTTCAAGAAAACTTAATAAATTTTTACCGAACTTCATTGAGGTTGATGTAATAGATGATAAAGAAAATAAACAATTTTTAATAAAACTAAAAGATGTTGAGAAAAAAGAATTTTCGTCACGAGTTTTATCTGAAGGAACTTTAAGGATTTTGGCATTGTGCATTTTAGAATTTGATGATAAGCATACAGGTTTGCTTTGTTTCGAAGAACCAGAAAATGGTATTCATCCATTTAGAATTAAAGCAATGACTGAATTGTTAAAAGATTTGAGTGTCGATTTTAATCAAGAAGAAACTCCTTTACGTCAAGTGATTGTAAACACACATTCGCCTGTTTTGGTTGGTAATATGATGAAGTGGCAAAACGACACGAATGTAAGTATTTGGTATGCTCAAATGAGAAATACAATTACGGAAATAAACAAGACTAGATTAAAAATTAGTACAACCAAAATAAGTAGAGTGATAAAAGATAATAGTTTGCAACAACTTCATTTGGTTTTTTCTGAACAAGACAGAAAATTAACCTTAGCAATTGTAAATGATTATTTGCAAACTGCTGAATTTGAAGATAACATTATTTAATATTTATGAGTAATTTTATTTTAACTGGGTTGTTTACCGAAGGAACTACAGATAATAGATTTTTGGAAAGTGTTGTGAAAAGAACTTTAGAAGAAGTTGCTTTCGATTGCACAGGAGATATAGATGTAGAACTAGAAATAATTAAGATTGATAAAAAAGATTTGAGTTTTAGTGATCAAGTATTAGAAGCTTCAAAGTCTGCTTTTGAAAAATTTAGCATCTTATTATTATTTGTTCACACAGATTCAGACGATACAAATGATGAATTAATTTTTACATCAAAAATTGTTCCTGCCCAAAAAAGGCTTTCAGATCAAGATGGCAGTTCTTATTGTAAAGAAATGATTGCTATCGTACCAATTCATATGACTGAAGCTTGGATGATTGCAGACAGAGAGCTCTTGAAAAGTGAAATTGGTATTGATAAAACCGATGCAGAATTAGGAATTCATTTAAATCCTGAAAGATTAAAAAATCCTAAAAATATAATCGAAGAAATAATCCGTTTGTCTAAAGAAGATTTAACTAAGAGGAGAAGAAATAATGGTTTAAATATTTCTGATTTGTACCAAATTATGGGTCAAAAAGTTGAATTGTCAGAATTAGAAAAATTACCGTCTTATTTGAAATTTAAAAATTCCTTGATAATAAAACTTAAAGAATTGAATTTTTATCATAAATAATGAAAGTTGTAATTCAAAGAGTTTCTTCCGCCTCAGTAACCATCGACAATAAAATCGTAGCCGATATCCAAAAAGGATTATTGGTTTTAGTTGGAATTGAAGATTTAGACAATCAAGAAGACAGTAAATGGCTGGCTTCAAAAATAGCCAACATACGTATTTTTGGAGATGAGAATGACGTGATGAACTTATCTATTGCAGCTATTGATGGCGATATTATTGTGGTAAGCCAATTTACACTTCATGCTTCTACCAAAAAAGGAAATCGTCCTTCCTATATCAAAGCATCAAAACCAGAAATAGCCATTTCATTATATGAAAATTTTGTACTGCAGTTAGAAACAGAATTGGGTAAAAAAGTACAAACTGGCGTTTTTGGTGCAGATATGAAAGTACTTTTGCTGAATGATGGTCCTGTAACGATCGTAATTGACAGTAAAAATAGAGAGTAAGTTTTGCTGGAATTGAACCAATTATTTGTATATTTACTCTAATGCTAAAATAAATCGCATTATCTTTGCACCCTGATTAAAATTTATGTCTCTGAAAATGAATGCATTAATTAATCATTTTAATTATGATAGCTAACAATAAATATTCTCGAAATCAAATTGATAAATTAGGTAATGCTTTAATTTATTTGATTGAAAATATGGGTATTCTTCCAAAGACAAGTTTGTTAAAACTGATTTATATTTTGGATGAATACTCCGTTAAAAAGAGAGGGTTTCCTATGTTTAATTTGCAATATGAAATTTGGAAATATGGCCCTGTTTGTCAAGATTTATATATAGAGTTTAACGATGGGGCTTCACTTTTAAAAGATTATATTAAATCTGAAGTTATTGAGAATGCAACGCATATTTCTCCTGTAAACAGTTTCAATGATGATGAATTTTCAGATTCTGATATCGCAATTTTAGACTCAATCGTTACGACCTTTTCAGGAAAAAACGCCAATTATTTAGTAGATTATACACATCAAAAAAATTCACTTTGGTACACAACTGCTTCAAAAAATGGAGTGCTTGAAGCCTTGTTGAATGAAGAAATCAATGCCACCGATTATAAAATTGATTTTGCGGATTTAGTTGCTCACGATGAAAATAAAGTAGCATTCTACCACGACCATTTAGAATTTTTAAACTTTACGGCATCTTTAAATCAAAGATAAAAGATGTTCGAAAAAGGAAATCTGTTTTATCTTAAAGATTATATTTTTAAAAACGGGAACGAGCCAAAAAACAAATTTTTTCTAGTTTTAAAAACCATTGAAAATGGTTTTATTGCGGCTATTTTGCCTACAAAAGTAGAATCACTACCTGCTAATATTGGAAAAATTCACGGTTGTATTTCTTTTCCTGAAAAAATGTATTTGTTGCTATTATATTCCCAAAGACATAATTGTAACGGATAAAGGATTTTCTTTTCAATTGGATACTTACTTGTATGCTCAATATGTTTTTGATGAAACAGAAACCAATTTATTTTCAACCTATCAAATTGAGGATATTGAATTTAAAGGAAAATTAATTGAAGGTGAATTTGAGAAAATCATTCAATGTTTTTCAAATTCCGCATTACTTCCTAGGAAATTCAGAAAAGACCAATTTAAATTATAAGAAACACCTCACTGAAGGTGTTTTTTTAGGTTCCAATTCTTTACATTTGTTCAAATACAACTGAGATGACCTTAGAACAATACATTCAAAATATAAATTCCGCATACAAAAGAGGAAACGCAACAGAACATACCTATCGTGGGGATTTAAAGCAACTCATTGAAAGTATTGTAACGGATATTGCCGCAACTAATGAACCTAAACGCCAACAATGCGGAGCTCCGGATTATATCATCACCAAAAAAGATATTCCGATTGGTTTTATTGAAGCCAAAGATATTGGCGACAAAGATTTATCGGGTGCAAAGAAAACGGGAAACAAAGAACAATTTGATCGCTATAAAAATTCGCTAAACAATTTAATTTTTACCGATTACTTAGATTTTCATCTTTATATCGATGGTGTTTTTATAACAAAAATTGCCATAGCCGTCCTTCGACAAGCTCAGGATGACAATAAAATGGAAATCGTTCCTTTACCGGAAAACTTCACTGCTTTTACGAACCTCATTAAAGATTTTTGTATTCACAGTAGTCAATCTATAAAAAGTTCCAAGAAACTGGCAGAAATGATGGCGGGAAAAGCCCGATTGTTATCGGATGTGATTGAACAAGCTTTGACTTCTGACGAAAATAATAGTGAAGACAGTACGTTGAAAGACCAAATGAACGCTTTCAAAGAAATCTTAATTCATGATATTACTCCCAAAGGGTTTGCCGATGTCTATGCCCAGACCATTGCATACGGTATGTTTGCCGCGAGATTGCACGACCCAACGTTACCTACTTTTTCCAGACAAGAAGCAGCTGAATTAATTCCGAAATCAAATCCTTTTTTACGAAAACTCTTTGGCTACATCGCAGGACCGGATCTTGACGACCGTATCAAATGGATTGTAGATTCTTTGGTGGATATTTTCTTGGCATGTAATGTGGAACAAATCTTGAAAAATTACGGAAAATCAACTAAAATGGAAGATCCAATCATTCATTTTTATGAAACGTTCCTGAGCGAATACGATCCGAAATTACGAAAAGCACGAGGCGTTTGGTACACACCAAAACCTGTAGTCAATTTTATCGTTCGTGCCGTTGATGATATCTTGAAAACGGAGTTCGATTTGCCGCAAGGTTTGGCCGACAATAGCAAGACCAAAATAAAAATTGACCTTCAAGGTAAAAAAGTAGATCAAGAGGTGCATCGCGTTCAAATTCTGGATCCGGCAACGGGAACCGGAACTTTTTTGGCGGAAGTAGTCAAACACGTTCACAAAAAATTCAAAGGACAACAAGGCGTTTGGAGCAATTATGTAGAAACGCATTTATTGCCCCGATTGAACGGATTTGAGTTATTGATGGCGAGTTACGCTATGGCGCATTTGCAAATGGATTTATTGCTAACCGAAACAGGTTACACTCCCCTCTCGAGAGGGGCTGGGGGTGTGTCACAACGGTTGAAAATATATCTCACCAACTCTCTTGAAGAAAGTCATCCGGATACTGGAACGTTATTTGCCAATTGGTTGAGTTCCGAAGCCAATGAAGCCAATTTCATCAAACGTGACACTCCCGTAATGTGCATTATTGGAAATCCTCCGTATAGTGGCGAAAGCAACAACAAAGGCGAATGGATTATGAAATTGATGGAAGATTACAAAAAAGAACCGGGCGGAAAGGAAAAACTGAAAGAACGAAACCCAAAATGGATTAATGATGATTATGTGAAATTCCTGCGCTACGGACAACATTATATCGAGAAAAATGGCAGCGGAGTTTTGGCATTCATCAACCCGCACGGATTTCTGGACAATCCCACATTTCGCGGTATGCGTTGGAATTTATTGAAAACCTACGACAAAATTTATACGATAGATTTGCATGGTAATGCTAAGAAAAAAGAAACGGCTCCTGATGGTTCAGCGGATGTCAATGTATTTGATATTGAACAAGGAGTTTCTATTAATGTTTTTGTGAAAACAGGAAAGAAAAAAACTAACGAATTAGGACAAGTTTTTCATTATGATTTGTTTGGAAAACGAGAATTTAAATATGATTTCCTTTCTGAAAACTCATTGAAAAGTATTAATTACAAAGAATTACCGAGTGTTGCGCCAAATTATTTTTTTGTTAACAAAAATTTTGATCAACAAACGGATTACGATAAAGGTTTTGTAATAAATGAATTATTTCAAATTAGTTCAGTTTCGATTGCAACTTCGAGAGATGGATTTGTAATTTCAATGGATAAATCTGAATTAATAAAAAGAATTAATCATTTTTGTGACATTAACAAATCGGATGATCAAATATATTTAGAATTAAACTTAAAAGACAATAGAGATTGGAAATTACCTTCAAAAAGAAAACTAATAATAAACGACAATGATAGATTATTAAAAGTTACTAAAATAGATTACAGATTATTTGATAAGAGAGAAATATTTTATCATAAAGACGCTATTGATTTTGGCAGGGAAAACGTAATGAAACATATGTTAAATGAAAATATTTGTCTTATTTCAAATCGTCAATGCAGATTAGAAAGTTATCAACATATATTTATATCAAAAAGCATTACCGATCTTCACATAATGGAAACTGCTAATGCTTGCCCAAATCATTTCCCATTATATCTTTATCCTGAAACGAATGGACAACAACAATCCCTGTCAGGGTTCCAAACCCTGACAGGGTTGAAAGAACCTACCGATGGACAACAACAATCCCGGTTGAAAGAACCTACCAATGGGCAACAACAATCCCTGACAGGGTTGAACGAACCTACCGAGATTTTAAAAAGGATCCCCAATCTTAACGCAGAAATCGTCAATCAAATCGCCAAACAATTAGGCTTGACTTTTGTTGCTGAAAAAGAACCAGAAGGCAATGTTTGTATGGCAAATAATTCCGAAGTTCGTCCTGAATTCAGAGAAACGTTTGCGCCAATTGATATACTGGATTATATTTATGCCGTCTTGCATTCGCCAACTTACAGAGAGAAATACAAAGAATTTTTAAAGATCGATTTTCCTAAAATCCCATATCCAAAAGACACAAAAATCTTTTGGGAATTGGTCGAATTAGGGTCACAAATCCGAGAAATTCATTTGCTGGAAAGCGCAACAGTAGAAGAATTTATTACAGAGTTTAATATTGACGGCGATTGTGTGGTAAACAAACCACGATTTGAAATTAGCCCTAACAGGGTTCAAAACCCTGTTAGGGTTGGAATGGTCTGGATCAACGAAACCCAATATTTCGACAACGTTCCCGAAGTAGCTTGGAATTTCTACATTGGCGGTTATCAACCCGCTCAAAAATGGCTCAAAGACCGTAAGGAACGCAAACTGGAATTTGACGATATTGCACATTATCAAAAAATCATAGTAGCACTAAATGAAACGGACAGATTGATGAAAGAAATAGAAAAAATAGAGATAGAGTAGGCAGTATTTCATCCCAACCCTAACAGGGTTCGAAACCCTGTTAGGGTTAAAATTTAAAAGAAATAGTAACATGGAAATAAAACAACCCATAGTTCACGGGAATTACTACCACATTTATAATCGTGGTAATAACGGAATTGATATATTTCTTGAAAACGAGAATTACTATCATTTTCTTCGGTTGTATGCTAAATACATAGAACCTATTGCCGAAACGTATGCATGGTGCTTGTTGAAAAATCATTTTCATATCTTGGTGCGAATCAAAGAAAAACTTGAAATAGAACAAAATGAATTAACTTACACCACAACCGAAAAACCAAAAACCATTGACCCATCAAGACAGTTTTCGCATTTATTCAACGCTTATACGCAAGCTATAAATAAACGTCATAATAGAACTGGAAGTTTATTTGAAACAACTTTTGAAAGAAAATTAGTTGCTTCGGAAATGTATTTTCAACAATTGATTTTTTACATACATAACAATCCAGTACATCACGGTTTTGTAAAACAAATGAGTTTGTATCCTTGGTCGTCTTATGAAACCATAATTTCGAATAAACCGACTAAACTTAAAAGAAAGGAAGTTGTTGAATTATTCGGCGATGCAGAAAAATTTATTTTTTTTCACAATCAACAACAAAATTTAAACGAAATCAATGATTTAATAATCGAATATTAATCTTTACGATCAACCCTGTCAGGGTTCAAAACCCTGACAGGGTTTAAAATTACAACACCATGAACCTAAAAAATTCCCAACAAGACGTTGACACTTGGATAAAAGAACACGGCGTTCGCTACTTTAACGAATTGACGAATATGGCACAACTTACGGAAGAAGTAGGTGAAGTGGCTCGAATCATCGCTCGACGTTACGGAGAACAATCCGAAAAAGAATCGGATAAAAACAAAGATCTTGGCGAGGAATTAGCTGATGTTGTTTTCGTGGTTTTATGTTTGGCAAATCAAACCGGAATCGATTTGCAGGCTGCTTTTGACAAAAAGATGGATTTGAAATCTATTCGTGACAAAGACCGTCACAAAAACAACGAAAAACTCAAATAAATTATGAATTATAAATTATGAATTATAAAGGAGGAGTGGTAAATTGCGCCCCAAAGTATTTGAGTAGAAAGCCGAAGCTAAAACTCATAATTATAACACATAATTAAAAACATGAATTTACTGTTACAATCTTCCCAATCTAATTTACAAGCTCAAATTGCAGTTACCGGCTCAAAAAGTGAAACCAACCGACTATTATTATTACAAGCGTTGTTTCCCAATATTACTTTGGCCAATACTTCGAACTCAGATGATAGTGAAGTGATGCAAAAAGCATTGAAAGGAAATGAGGAAATAGTTGACATTCATCATGCGGGAACCGCGATGCGTTTTCTAACGGCTTATTTTGCGGTAAACGAGGGCCGAGAAGTGGTCTTGACTGGTTCACAAAGAATGACAGAGCGTCCAATAAAAGTTTTAGTGGAAGCATTGCAACAATTAGGTGCGCAAATCTCTTATGAAAATGAAGTTGGTTATCCGCCTATTCGAATCAAAGGACAAAAAATCACGACCTCTAAAGTTAACATTCCTGCAAATGTAAGCAGTCAATACATATCAGCATTGTTACTAGTGGCGCCAAAATTGGAAAATGGTATCGAAATCACTTTAGGAGGTGAAATCACATCCATTCCTTATATCAAAATGACCTTGGCTTTATTGAATGATTTAGATGTTAAAACCAGTTTTGAAGGAAATGTAATTACGGTTTATCCAAAACAAGAAGTGGAATCGAAAGTAATGACCGTGGAATCCGATTGGAGTTCTGCTTCGTACTTTTTTAGTTTGGCTGCTGTAGCTGATAATGCAGCTATTTCATTGACGAGTTATAATGAAACTAGTTTGCAGGGAGATTCGGCTTTGGTTGAAATCTACAAGCAAATGGGTATTGATACACATTTTGATGGAAACAAAATGACTTTGGTTAAACAGTCTAACTTTAAACCTGAAACTGTAAATTTTGAATTAAATAATACTCCGGATATAGCCCAAACCATAGTGGTTACTTGTCTTGGATTAGGAATTGGCTGCCATCTTACAGGACTTCATACCTTGAAGATTAAAGAAACTGATAGACTGGAAGCACTGCGAATTGAGCTGACAAAACTTGGGGCGAATATTTCGGTGACTAACGATAGTTTGACGCTTGTGGCTTCAAACAATATCAATCATAATGTAACAATCGCAACTTATAACGATCACCGAATGGCGATGGCATTTGCACCTTTGGCCTTGAAAGTGCCAATAATCATCGAAAATGCGGAAGTAGTTTCAAAGTCCTATCCTGATTTTTGGAGTGATTTAAAAAGTCTAGGCATCGAAATTTCAGAAAAATAGCAGTTGTAAACACTAGTGAATCAGCCACTTTTGAAAATAAACAGCAAAACACTTGACAACGCCTATCTCACAATCGTATATTTGCAAACGATTTAGAATTTTGCCGTCCTGAGAGAAGTTGAAGGACATAAATTATAAGTCATAACTCATAAATTTTTTAAATGAAATTATCACATTTTCAATTCGATTTACCAAAAGAACTTCTTGCCGAATATCCAGCTGAAAACAGAGACGAATCTCGTCTAATGGTTATTGATCGTAAGAAGGGAACTATAGAACATAAAATGTTCAAAGACGTTATCGATTATTTTGATGACGGAGATGTTTTAATTCTGAATAATACTAAAGTTTTTCCAGCGCGTTTGTATGGAAATAAGGAAAAAACTGGTGCAAGAATCGAAGTTTTTTTACTTAGAGAGTTAAACTCTGAGCAAAGACTTTGGGATGTTTTAGTTGATCCGGCCCGTAAAATCAGAATTGGAAACAAATTATATTTTGGGGATGATGATTCATTAGTTGCTGAAGTAATTGACAATACAACCTCTCGTGGACGAACATTGCGTTTTCTTTACGACGGTTCTTATGAAGAATTCAGAAATAAATTAACGGAACTTGGAGAAACTCCAATCCCAAAATACATTTCAAGAGACGTAACGCCGGAAGATGCGGAACGTTACCAAACAATATATGCAAAAGAAGAAGGAGCAGTGGCAGCACCAACAGCAGGTTTGCATTTTTCTAAAAATCTATTAAAAAAATTAGAGATCAAAGGAATTAAATTTGCCGAAGTTACGCTTCACGTAGGTTTAGGAACTTTCAATCCAGTTGAGGTAGAAGATTTATCGAAACACAAAATGGACTCTGAGGAATTGAAAATAACTCAAGAAGCGTGTGATATTGTGAATGAAGCCAAAGCTAAAAAGAAACGTATTTGTACCGTAGGAACTACTTCTATGCGCGCCGTTGAAAGTTCAGTGTCCTCACATAACACCTTAAATCCTTTTGATGGATGGACAAATAAATTTGTTTTTCCTCCTCATGATTTCACAATTCCAACGTGCATGATTACTAATTTTCACACACCAAAATCAACTTTATTAATGATGGTTTCAGCATTTTGCGGACACGATTTAATGAAAAAAGCATATGCAGAAGCTATCAAAGAAGGATACAAATTCTATTCTTACGGAGATGCCATGTTGATTATCTAATCTGCCCCGCAACTTCGGGATCAATCAGATTCTAAATAACAAAATCTCGTCAGTAATGGTGAGATTTTTTTATGCAATCTCAAAATATAATGATAATGGCGTTCTTCGGGCTGTACATTGCAAGTTTTTCTCAAAAACAAAGTAATACTAGCACTGTGGGAGCTTCCTCCGGTCGCTTCCTCGTTGCTGTATTACTATTTTTTTTTGTGAAAAAAGCTTTCCATTTCCATCCCTAACGCAATGTGTTGGTATCGATTACTTATTATTATAAACTATAATCTAATTTACTTGATAAACCAGCTTTACAGTAATGTTTGCTGTTTTGTTTTTGGATTGTGTATTGAACGAACCGCCATAAGAAAAATCTTCCGATGAGTTTTGACCCGTAATTTGAAAAACACCCATGTCTGATTTTTTTAGATTTGCAAGATTTGCATCCGCATTTTCAGCAATACTTTTGGCTCTGATACTCGCATCTTTTGTAGCTTCAGCAATCATTTTTATTTTTAGTTCGGCTAATTTGGTGTAATAATATTCCGGTGGATTCGAGTAAAATTCCACACCCGAATTAATCAATTCACTGGATTGTCTCGAAATTTCTTCAATCTTATTTACTTTCTTAGATTGAATACTTACGCTTTGGGTCAACGTAAATCCAGTGAAAATCTGTTGTTTTGTAGTACCGTTATCATTAAAAATGGTTTGAAAATCTTTATTGAAATTCACCGCCGAAAAGACCATTTCATTCGGAGCAATTCCTTTTCCTAATAAATAGCTTTTTATTTTTTCCCGGTCAGCATCTAATGCTGCGTAAGCTTCCTTCAAAGTCATACTTTTTTTAGAGAAAGAACCGCTCCAGACTATCAAATCAGAAACAAAATATTTCTTTCCTAAACCTGTTACACTTATAGTATCATTACTTTTATTTCGATTCTGAAAGGCATTCGAAAATAAATAAGCTGAAATCACAACGGCCAACGAAATAATAATAACGTTCAAATTGTTTTTAAGCATCACTTAGCGTTTTTTTTAATTCAATCAAATATAATCAATAACGAGTTAGTTTATGAAAGAGTATAATATAGAGGAATTATTTTTCGTTCGCGAATTACTTTATTTTAACTTTTATCTTTCTGTGTGAAATACTAAAGTCTTTTATCTATCTATCTTTTTTTATTACTTTTACAGAACAAAATCCAAACAATGACTTTCGAAAATACCCTTGAATTTGCACAAAAACTTGATACACAAGATCAATTAAATAAATACCAAAATGAATTTATTTTTCCAAAAGTAAACGGAAAAAAGGTTATTTATTTCACCGGAAATTCATTAGGATTACAACCTAAACGCACTAAGTCATACGTAGATGAGGTGATGAATGATTGGGCGAATCTTGCTGTTGAAGGTCATTTTTACAGCGAAAAACCATGGTGGGATTACCACGAACGATTTGCTAATCCGTTGAGTAAAATAGTTGGAGCGCTTCCAAGTGAAGTTACCGTGATGAATACTTTAACAGTAAATCTGCATTTACTGATGGTTTCCTTTTACAGGCCGACAAAAACCAGATATAAAATCATTTGTGAGGAAAAAGCGTTTCCTTCAGATCAATATATGTTTCAAAGTCAGGTGCATTTTCGCGGGTACAAACCAGAAGATGCTATTGTGGAAATCAAGCGTCGCGAAGGGGAACACAACATTCGTTTAGAAGATGTTTTGGCAAAAATTGAAGAAGTAGGTGATGAGTTGGCGTTGGTTTTAATTGGTGGTGTCAACTATTACACGGGACAAGTTTTTGACATGAAAACCATAACTGAAGCTGGCCATAAAACGGGTGCCAAAGTTGGCTGGGATATGGCTCACGCAGCAGGAAATATTAAATTAGAACTTCACGATTGGAATGTAGATTTTGCCGCTTGGTGCAGTTACAAATACATGAATTCTGGACCCGGAAATGCTTCTGGTTGTTTTATTCATGAAAAACACCATAATAATTCGGAGTTGCCAAGATTTGCCGGCTGGTGGGGACATAATAAAGAACGTCGATTTAAGATGGAACCAACATTTGATCCCATTCATGGTGCTGATGGCTGGCAAATAAGTAATTTACCGGTGCTTTCTCTGGCACCATATTTGGCTTCAGTAGAAATGTTTGATGAGATTGGGATGGACGCTTTAATCACAAAAAGAGATACAATTACTTCCTATTTAGAATTTATTCTTCATGAAATTGATAAAGAAGTGGATCGTACTTTCGAAATAATAACGCCGTCAAATCCTGCTGAAAGAGCTTCACAATTGTCAGTTCTGTTGCACGGGGAAGGCCGTAGTTTGTTTGATTACCTAATGGAAAATGGTGTAATTACAGATTGGCGTGAACCTAATGTTATCAGATTAGCGCCCGTTCCATTGTATTGTTCTTTTGAAGATATATACAATTTTGGTCAAATATTAAAAGCGGGGATACAAGGTTAGGTTAGCCGTTTAATTATGTAATAAACAGCTTAAATTCTATAAGGTTTGTTTGAATGTTTCGTCTTTACTTTATCGTTAGAAATTCTAAATTTTAAAATCATGAAAAATATATATTTTATAGTACTGTCTTTAGTAATTATTTCTTGTCAAAATCAAGGTAAAATGGAAATTCAAAAAGCCAAACAGGTTAGTATTGATTCTATGAAACAAGTTAGTGCGGATTCAATGACTGCCGAATTCGAGAAGCAACAAGTTATCGATTCCATGCAAATTGAAATGGCGAGAGTTGAAGAGGCTAGGATTGTTCCTCAAAAAGAAGTTGTTGTTGTCAATCATCAAGCGGCAGCTACCACTACTACAACGACTGCAAAAAAGAAAGGTTGGAGCGGGGCTGCGAAAGGAGCTGTGATTGGAGCTGGAGTTGGTGCTGTTACTGGAGCAATTATCAGTAAGAAAAAAGGTCAAGGAGCAATAATTGGAGGTTTAGCAGGAGCAGGAGTTGGTGCTGGAACTGGTGCTATAATTGACGGAAAAAAAGAATAAAGTAAATTTTTATATCAATAGAGAGTGTTTAAGTTCTATTAGAATTTAAGCACTCTTTTTATTTAAGGCATTTTCAGTTCAATACGAATCCATATCTTCAATAATGGTATTGGCCTTAATTTTAATTTTATACATTTCTTCCGGATTGATCTTGTTCAATAGATTCAGCATCATTGCCATGCGTTGGTTTCCTTTGAAATACTCTTTCTTTTCATCCAGGAAATTCCAATACAAAGCATTGAAAGGACAGGCTTTTTCTCCAAATTTCTCTTTGACATTGTAATGGCATTTACTACAATTATTGCTCATTTTATTGATGTAACTTCCGGAGGAAACATAGGGTTTTGTGGCTATAATTCCACCATCAGCATATTGTGACATGCCGCGGGTGTTGGGCATTTCGACCCATTCAATAGCATCTATGTATACGCCAAGGTACCACGCATCTACTTCATCGGGATGAATTTGTGTGAGTAGCGTAAAATTCCCTATCACCATGAGGCGCTGAATATGATGTGCATAAGCTTCGTTTAAACTTTGATTGATAGCGTGGCTCATGCAATTCATTTTGGTTTTACCCGTCCAGAAAAAATTTGGTAATTTATTATCGTTTTTCAATACATTCATTTGGGCGTAATGGGGCATTTCTTTCCAGTAAATCCCTCGAATGTATTCGCGCCAACCTAGTATTTGTCGCACAAATCCTTCTACCTGTGAGATGGAAATTTCAGCTTCGTTTTTATGATAAAAAGTAATAACGGTTTCCAGAACTTCTTTTGGCGAAAGCATTTTGCTATTCATGGCAAATGACAAACGAGAATGAAAAAGGAATTTTTCATCGGTGTGCATCGCATCTTCATAATCACCAAAATGTATTAGCAGATTTTTACAGAAATAATCTAAAACTTCCAAAGATTGCTCACGGGAAGTCGGCCAGCTAAAATTTTGTGCGTCGATGTTTCCAAAAGTAATTATGCCAGCTTCTTTTATTTGAGCAATAATTTCAGAAACGTTGGTGTGGAAATTTTTTTCTGACGGAACAGGAACTTCACCTTTGTATTTTTTGCGATTATCTGCATCAAAATTCCATTGGTTTCCTATAGGAGTTGATCCATTTATTAAGATATGATGTTTCTTACGCATATTGCGATAGAAATTCTGCATCAGCAACAACTTTTTGCCTTCAAAAAAATCGGAAAGTTCATGACGTGTAGTATAAAAATGTTTCGAGTCAAAAGCTTGTGACTCTATTTTTAGATTGGAACTAATCTTTTTTAGTTGTTGATCCAGTCGGTATTCATCAGGTAGTTGGTATTCAAATTTTTCGATTTTATATTTTTCGATACAACTGGCAATGATTTTTTCTAAATTCTGTGGATTGTCCGCATCGGTAATTTGAAAATAGACGGCTTGATGTCCCTGTGTTTGTATTGCTTTGTAAAAATTCCTCATCGATAGAAAGAAGCCTACAATTTTTTGGATATGATGTTTTACATAGTCTGTTTCCTGACGCATTTCGGCAAGGACATAAATTGTGTTGTTATCACTTTCCTGAAACCAGGAGTGCTGTAGGTTTAATTGATCACCAAGTATTAACCGTAGTTTTTTCATTTCTATTTTTTGTAAAAAGAAGTAGTGGGAATTTCTTTTCGGGCATATTCAAAACGATCGACTAATTTTGGGAGGCAATACCCATCGAGTCCATTAAGTGCTACAACATTTCCTTTATCAATTTGTAACCAACCGTCTTTATGCGCCAATTCTTCTTCAAAAAACAAATTTTCAATAGAGGCAATCACATGAATTGTATCATTTTCCTTGATGTAATACTCATTTACATATTTGCAATATAATTGTACCGGACTTCCTTTTACAAATGGAATTGCAATATCATTTTTATACTCTTCTTCGAGATTTGTTTTGTCAAATTCAGAAATTCCCAACTCGTAATTAGCCGAGGTATGATGCGCATTTTCAATCATGTCAACAGTAATATGATTTACGGTAAAATAACCGGTTTCTCTAATGTTTTTATAGGTATCTCTGGGCACTGTGGTAGGACGCGTAACAAATCCGATCAAGGCAGGATTGCTTCCTAAATGGGTAACACTGCTAAAAATAGCTACATTAGATTTCCCGTCAAGTGATTTTGTAGCCAGAAGATTAGCCGATTTATATCCAGTACAGGAATTGATAAGGTTCAATCTTTCTACTTTCTCCATTAGAGAAATAGCATCTTTAGAAATGTGCTTCATGTCTTTATAATTTAAAAAACAAATATACTTTTTGTTTAAGTAAATATAGAATAAATTAAACAAAAATAAAAATATTTATTTATAAATATTTTTAAAGCCAAAAAGGTGCTGAAAATTAATTGTTTAAAATAACTTACAAATCATATATATTTGTTAACCAATTTATTCAAAGATGAAAACACTCAAAAACGCCATACTGGTTTTACTTGCCTTACTAATTAGTATAACAACTGCTTTAGTTGTTTATGGTTTTTATCTAAAACCAAAATATGAAGGCAAGGTGCCGCTGAAAAATATCCAGAAAGAAACTACAGTTTATTTTGATGAATTTGGGGTCCCTCATATTTATGCTAGCAGCTCCAAAGACGCGATGGAAGTTTTGGGTTATGTCCATGCGCAAGACCGATTATGGCAAATGGAATTGATGAGGCGCATAGCTCCTGGGCGTTTGTCTGAAATATTTGGTTCAGTTGCATTAAAGAATGATAAATTTTTTGCAGGCCTTGGAATCGAAGAAGCTTCTGCAAAAGCCATTGCAAGTTTAGATAAAAATAGCCCAAGCTACCAGTTGACAATGGCTTATTTGGATGGGATAAATCAATATATTGACGAAGGAAAAACTCCGATTGAGTTCAGTTTAGTTGGAGTTAAGAAAGAGAAGTTTACGATAAAAGACGTTTATAATATTTTTGGTTATATGTCTTTTAGTTTTGCGATGGCTCAAAAATCAGATCCGTTATTGACTGATATTCGCAATAAATACGGAATGAATTATTTGAAGGATTTTGGTATCGATGGCTCTTTTAATACCACTCGAATCAAAAATGCAAAGGAACAACCTCAGGAATATGTCGCAATTGCTAATTCAGTAGCTTCGCTTTTAGACCAATCTCCAATTCCGCCTTTTGTGGGAAGTAATAGTTGGGTAATTGCACCACAGAAAACAAAAAACGGGAAAGTGATTTTCGCCAATGATCCGCATATTGGATTTTCGGAACCCGGCACTTGGTATGAGGCGCATATTGTCACGCCTGATTTTGAACTGTATGGTTGTTATCTGGCAGGAACACCATATCCTTTATTGGGTCATAACAGAGAATATGCTTATGGTTTGACGATGTTTGAAAATGATGATATCGATTTGTATCAAGAAGAAAATAACCCTTATGATTCCAATAAATATAGAATACCAACCGGTTTCACTAACTATGAAACCAGAAAAAAAATCATAAAAGTAAAAGACTCTGCCGACGTGGTTTTGAACGTAAAAGTGAGCCGCCACGGACCTATTATGAATGATATGATTGATGGTTTAAATAAGGAAAAACCCGTGGCCATGTCATGGATTTATACGCAACAACCTATTCAAATTCTTGACGCAGTTTATACCCTTTCACACGCTAAAAGTAAAGAGGATTTCCATAAAGGAGTGGCATTGATAGCTGCGCCGGGATTGAATGTGATGTATGGTGATGCCAAAGGAAATGTGGCTTGGTGGGCAACCGGCAAATTATATAAACACAACGAAGGTGTAAATACTAATTTTGTATTGGATGGCGCCAGCGGCAAAGATGATATTACGGAATATTTGGATTTCTCCAAAAATCCATCGGCGGAGAATCCCGCTTGGAATTATATATATTCTGCGAATAATCAACCGGAACCTATAGACGGTTTTTTATATCCGGGTTACTATTTACCTGAAGACAGAGCCCGAAGGATCACACAATTGTTAGACCCTAAATCCAATTGGGATAAAGAGTCTGTCAGCAAAATGATTTTTGATAATACTTCAATAGTTACGCCGGAAGTAGTTAAGAATTTAATTTCAAATGTGAATTACAATGTACTTTCTAAAAATGAAAAAGGAGCAATTACTACTTTAAAATCTTGGAAAGGATCTAATAATCTTAACGATGTGGCTCCGACAATTTACAATAAATGGATTTATTTTTATTTAAAAAATACGTTTGAAGATGAACTTGGTGCAACTAATTTCAAGCAGTTTCTAGGAACACACATCATGAAACAAATTGTTGCGAAACAAATGTCAAATATTAATTCAATTTGGTGGGATAATATTGCCAGTAAAAATGTGAAAGAGACCAGAAGGCAGATTCTCTCGAAATCTTTTAAAGAAGCAATGGCCTCCTTAGAAAAGCAACTTGGAAATTCAGTTCCTTCCTGGACTTGGAATCGAGTTCATGTTTTGGAACATCAGCATCCTTTGGGAAAGGTGGTGGCATTGAGAAGAATTTTTAATGTGGGACCCTTTGAAGTTCCGGGTTCGAATGAGGTAGTCAACAACCAATTTTTTGATTATACCGATGATGCAAAATATGTGGTAAAAGGAGGTCCGTCAACGAGAAGGATAATCGATTTTTCGGATGTAGAAAACAGCTGGAGTATTTTGCCAACGGGACAATCGGGAAATCCGATGAGTTCTCATTACAGTGATCAGGCTGAGCTATACAATGCCGGAAAGTTTAGAAAAATGAAAATGAATAAAGCGGAGATTGTTAGGACTTCGACGAAATTAGTTTTCATTGCTAAATAAAAAAAATAGGTTGAAAGATTTGTGATTATATCGATTTTCTACTTTTCTGGTTAAAACGGGTTTTGTTAGTGGCATGATTCGCGTGAGGGAGTGTAGTGGAAATCCTTTTTTGAGGAACGAAAAAAAGATTGCAACGAAAAGCCCGACCTGACCTTTTTGGGAAGGTCACGCCCAAATAAATCTTCTAAATTGCCTGATTCTGTTGATAATTACTTAATTTTGCGAACTTACACTTACTTTTTTCTTGATGCAAACTCCTAAAAAAATAGCAATTGTTGGTTCCGGGTTAGTCGGTTCCTTATTGGCTATTTACCTCCGTAAAGCGGGTCATACTGTTCATATTTATGATCGTAGTCCAGATATTCGACAAATTCAATTTTCGGGGCGTTCCATAAATTTGGCAATGTCTAACCGGGGTTGGAAAGCGTTAGATGCTGTTGGAGTGGGGGATGACGTTCGAACTATTGCAATACCAATGGACAAACGCGCCATACATTTAGTTGACAAACTCAATTTTCAGAATTACGGTCAGGAAGGCGAATCTATTTATTCGATTTCCAGAGGTAGTTTGAATAGAAAAATGATAGACTTAGCGGAGAGTGCGGGAGCTGAATTCTTCTTTGAGCATAAGATTTGGGATGTCACCTTAGAGGATGCGACTTTGCACATCGGTGAAACGGAGCGTGGAGCTTGGGAAGATAAGAAGTACGATATGGTTTATGGTGCCGATGGTGCTTTTTCAAGAATTCGTCACCGTATGCAGCGCCAGAGCATGTTTAATTACTCCCAGGAGTTTTTAAATATGGGTTATAAGGAATTAAATATTCCGGCAAATGCGGATGCTTCCCATAAATTAGATAAGAATTCTTTTCATATTTGGCCGCGAGGCGAATACATGCTAATCGCTCTGCCCAATTTGGACGGCAGTTTTACTTGTACTTTATTTATGCCTTTCGAAGGAGAAAACTCTTTTGCATCTTTGACAGACAGAAAATTGGTGGAGGAGTTTTTTGAAAAGAATCTTCCCGATACGATTGATGTTATTCCGAAATTAGCCGAAGATTTCTTCAAGAATCCTACGAGCACGCTCGTAACGATGAAATGTTTTCCATGGACCTATGATGATAAAGTAGCGTTAATTGGCGATGCTTGTCATGCTATTGTTCCCTTTTATGGACAAGGTATGAATGCCGGTTTTGAAGATATTTCAGTACTTCAGGAAATGATTGAAAAGTACGGCGATGATTGGAAAACGATCTTTTCAGAATATGAAAAATCCCGTAAACCCAATGCAGATGCGATTGCGGAACTTTCCTATCGCAATTTTATGGAAATGAGTTCTAAAACGGCTGACGAGAAATTTTTGTTGCAGAAGAAAATCGAAAAGTCTTTTTCTGATAAACATCCTGATAAATGGATTCCGCTTTATAGCCGAGTGACATTTAGTGATCGTCCTTATGCCGAGGCTTTAGCGATTGGTGATTATCAAAATGCCATTATGGAAGAAGTTTTGAGAATGGAAAACATAGAAAATATCTGGGACAGTAAAGAAGTAGAAAATAAGATTTTGGCTTTATTAGAATAAAAAATAACAATCAAAATTCAATTCTAAAGTGATAGAATTAAATTTTGATTGTCGTTGTTAATCCTCTTCTCGATGCACTTTTGTGAAATCGAAAGCTGGCTTGCAAATAGCAATGTATTCGCAGGCTACGTCAAAAGGATTGGAATATTGAACTCGGGTGTTTTTCTCAATTTTTATGGACTGACCCGTTTCAAGAATGATGATTTCTCCGTCAATGTTAAATTGTTTCTTCCCTTTAATAATATAAGTGTATTCTTCAAATTCAGGAGTTTGAAATGGTTCGCTCCATTTTGGTGGGGCAATCATGTGTGCAATTGAGATTTCAGGATTATTTGTGGTTGCAATTCCATGATGTTCTTCTATGAGTTTTCCATCAGTTGTTGGAACTATAAAAGGATTTTTTTGAATAAAATATTTTTTCATTAGGGATTACTTTTTAAACATTTTGGACAAAACCCCAAAAGCGCCTCTTATAAAAGTAGCACTTGTTAATACTTTAAGAACGGATTTGCCTACAACATCTGCAGTGCTCGGCCCTTTGCTTTCTTCTTTTTTCTCTGACTTCTCTTCTTCTTGTTCTGCGACTTCCTGTTCAGCCACTGCTATTTTTTTGTTAAGCATTTCGTAGGCACTTTCGCGGTCAATAAGTTCGCTGTATTTTTTTACCAGCTTCGATTTGTTGTTTATTTCCTGGATCTCACTCTCAGTCAAAACATCCATTCGGCTCATTGGCGCTCGCATCATAGTAGCGGCAAGTGGCGTAGGGATTCCTTTTTCATTCAGCGCCGTCACTAATGCTTCTCCAATTCCTAAACTAGTCAGTACTTCATCGGTTTTATAAAATTCTGAAATAGGATAATTATCGGCTGTTTTTTTGATAGCTTCTCTATCATTTGCAGTAAAAGCTCTTAAAGCATGTTGTATCTTTAATCCTAGTTGTGCCAAAACGCCACTAGGGATATCCATAGGGTTTTGAGTTATAAAATACACACCAACTCCTTTAGAACGAATAAGTTTAACAATGGTTTCTATTTGTTCTAGCAAGGTTTTGCTTGCTTCATTAAAGATTAGATGGGCTTCGTCAATAAAAATAACTAGTTCAGGCTGATCCATATCTCCTTTTTCCGGCATTTGCTGGTAGATTTCAGCCAATAAACTCAACATAAATGTGGAGAATAGTTTGGGTTTGTCTTGAATGTCTGTCAAGCGGATAATATTGACATATCCTTTTCCATTTTCATCAATTCGCATTAAATCTTCGATGTCAAATGACATTTCTCCAAAAAACAATTCTGCTCCTTGCTGTTCCAGTTCAATTATTTTTCTTAGAATTGTGCCCGTTGTAGAAGTGGATATTTTACCATAATTTTCTTCAATTTCATCTTTGCCTTCCTCGGTTATATAATTGATTACTTTTTTGATGTCTTTTAAATCTAATAAGGCCATCTTATTATCGTCACAATATTTGAATATTACTGAAACTACTCCGGCTTGAGTATCATTCAAATTTAATATTCGGGAAAATAAAACGGGTCCAAATTCTGAAACAGTGGCACGAAGACGAACTCCATTTTGTTCGGAGATCGTTAGCAACTCAACGGGAAAGCTGGAGGTGGAGTAAGGGATGTTTATTTTAGCATGGCGTTCGGTTATAAAAGCTTTTTCTTCGCCTTCTTTTGCGATACCGCTAAAATCTCCTTTAATGTCCATCATTAATACCGGAATTCCAAGCGAAGACAATTGTTCGGAAAGTACTTGAATAGTCTTAGTTTTTCCAGTTCCGGTTGCTCCCGCAATTAATCCATGGCGATTTAATGTTTTCAAAGGTATTTTGACTTGCGCATCAGCTAAAGCTTCACCATCAAGTATAGCTCCGCCCAGAATGATGCTTTCCCCTTTTGAATTGTATCCTTCATTAATATTTTTTATAAAAGCATCTTTTCTATCCATGATTTAATCAAATTTAAATTAATTGCAAGTTATTGGTTTTTTTTAAAATGGCGTTATTTTTAGTATTTACTACTGTTTTATTGCTTTTTTGTTAAGAATTGTTAAAAAAAATATTTTATTTGTCTTTCGCTTGTATATTAACATATTGTCACTATATTTCATAATATTGTATGTTTGTATAAGTTAAATGTTTAAATTTATTATATATTTTGATATAAATGTAAAGTAATGGAAGGTAGTGTATTTATTGAAATAAAATTAATTACAATAAAATAAAAAAAAGTTTTTTTATTTAAACTAAAAATATAAATTTGCTCCACTACAAGTTTATTATAACTAAAGATTATTATTTAAAACTATTAAAATTAAAAAAAATGGCAAACGTTAAAAAAGAAAACGGATCAAAAGGAGGAGGAATGATTTCAGGAATCATTATTGTTGCATGTGTTTTTGTTGGATGGATTGTATGGAATTTTATAATGGGTAATGGTGCTAATTTCGAAGGTGGAGTTAATACAGGTCACCCAATACCAGGAAATTATTTAGCAATGGTTTACAAAGGAGGTCCTATTGTGCCAATTTTATTAGGATGTCTTTTAATGGTTATTGTATTCTCTTTTGAGCGTTTTGCAGTAATTTCAAAAGCAGCTGGAAAAGGAAATTTAGATACTTTCATGAAAAATGTTCAAAATAACATTACTAATGGGGATATTGATGGCGCTATCGCTTTGTGTGACAAGCAAAAAGGATCAGTTGCTAATGCAATAAAATCTGCTTTGCTGAAATACCAAGACGTTAAAAAAGAAGGTTTAGATAGTGAAGCTGCTGCTGAAACTATCCATAAAGAAATCGAAGAAGCTACTTCGTTAGAGATGCCAATGTTAGAAAAACATATGACTATTCTTTCTACTTTAGTTTCGTTAGGAACTCTTGCAGGTTTGTTAGGTACGGTAACAGGGATGATTAAAGCGTTTGGTGCGTTGGCTTCTGCTGGAACTCCAGATCAAGCTGCACTTGCAAATGGTATTTCTGAAGCTTTGATCAACACTGCAACAGGTATCTCGACTTCAGCTTTAGCTATTGTTGCTTACAACTTTTTTACTTCTAAAATTGATACTTTGACTTATTCTATCGATGAGGCTGGTAATACAATTGTAAATACTTACAGACACTACAGAAGTACTCAAAAATAATTAATAATTTAATTTATAAGAAAATAGCAATCTTGTAATAAGATCTATTTTCTTATAAATATTAAAAAATATATTAATGGCTATAAAAATGTCCAAAAAAGCAGCGTCTATTGATATGACAGCTATGTGTGATGTGGCTTTTCTTTTGCTGACTTTCTTTATTTTGACTGCTACAGCTAAGATTCCGGAAGCATTGCCAGTAGACACTCCTGCTTCAACGGTTCAGACTAAGTTACCAGAAACGGACTTGGCTACAATTACTGTTGGAAAAGGAAAAGTATTCTTTGACTTAAAAGGTAGAGAAGTTCGTAAAAGAACGCTTGAATTGATGGGTCAAAAATACGGTGTAGCATTTACTGAAGAGGAAGCAGCAAAATTTGCTCTTATGGAGGGAATTGGTGTTCCGATTGCAAACCTTCAGCAGCTTCTTGCAATGAAAACTGCAGACAGAAGTAAAGAAGGAGTTCAGCCAGGTGTTCCTAAAGATTCGCTTGACAATCAGTTGAAAGATTGGATCTACAATGCTCGTATTGCTAATATTGAAGTAGATGATAAAGAATTGCAGTTCGCTATAAAAGGTGATGCTAAAGAAGAGTATCCGGCTATATTAAAAGTTATGGATATTTTACAAGAGCAAAAAATCAACAGCTTCAATCTAGTTACTGGTTTAAGAGCAAAAGATAAATAACTAAAAAAAATACACTAAAATGGCTGAATTAAATACCGGCGACGGTGGTGGCAAAAAGGGTGGAAAGGTAAGAAGTAAAAAATCAGGATCAAAAGTAGATTTAACTGCTATGGTGGATTTGGCTTTCTTGTTAATTACTTTTTTTATGCTTACTACGACGTTGTCAAAGCCCCAATCCATGGATTTGGCATTGCCAGATAAGGAGAAAGATCCTAAAGAAAAGAACGATATAAAAGTAGATGAAAATCGTACTATGACTATTTTATTGGGAGATAATGATAAATTAGTTCGTTATGTAGGTTTACTTGCGACCCCTGTCTCTGGAGGTGCTCCTAAGGATTTTACTTATGGTAAAGATGGTATTCGTAAAGAGTTATTCTCCAGAAGTAAATTAGTTTTGGAATATTCTGCAGCTAAAGGTAAACCAAAAGATGGTATGATTGTAATTATTAAACCAAGTAAAAAATCAAATTACCGTAATTTGGTGGATATACTTGATGAAATGGCAATTGTTGGAGTTGGTAAAAACGGTGCATATGCGATCGTTAATGACATTACTCCTGAAGAACAAAAATTGTTAGAAGGTAAATAAGATTTATCTTATTACTCAATAACCTAATAACTAAGAAAAATGAAATTAGATATATTCACAAACCAATGGCTTGATATTGTATTCGAAGGTCGTAATAAGGCCTATGGCGCTTATGAGCTTAGAAAAACGAATAACAAGACTACGGTTAAAGCTCTTGTGCTTGGCGCAATTGTTTTTGCTCTTGCAGTTAGTAGTCCTCTTATTGTAAGTCTTCTTCCTAATTCTTCAGATGATACTGAAACATTAGACACGAAAATCACAGCAATCAAATTGCCGCCTAAGAAAGAAGAAATAAAAAAAGATCTTCCTCCGCCTCCACCACCTCCTCCAAAGGTGGATCAAGTGAAATTTGTGAAGCCAGTAGTGGCTAAGGCAGAAGAGATTACAGAAGAACCACCTAAAATGGAAGCTATTAAAGACAAGAAATTAGGTGCTGAAACTATTAAAGGTGATCCAGATGCAGTCTTGACTGTTGAACCAGTAGGTACAGGTCCTGCAGCAGTTGTTGAAGAGGATAACCAAATTTATAATACTGCTGGTATCGAGGTTAAACCAGAATTCCCAGGTGGTATGGATAAGTTTTATGGGTATGTAGCCAAAAATTATCAAACACCTGAAGAAGATGGTTTGAAAGGTAAAGTGTATGTTACATTTGTAGTGGAGAAAGATGGTTCATTAACGGATATCAAAGTAATTAGAGATATTGGTTACGGTACAGGAAAAGAGGCTATTCGTGTTTTAAACAAATGTCCTAGATGGAATCCTGGTGAGCAAAATGGTAAGAAAGTTAGGGTGCTTTATTCTCTTCCTATTACTATTCAAACTGCAGAATAATGTTAAATAACATAGTAAAGAATATTAAGAAGAAATCGCTTAAAGAGCGATTTCTTCTTGTTTTAGGGATTTTGTTTTTTCTAGTTTATCTTATTTTGGGTTTATTTATTATCTTTATGAAGAATTTTCCTCTTGCGATTCAACCAAATTATAGAATTGCTTTTGGGGTATTACTTATAGTGTATGCTTCTATTAGATTCTTCCGGATTATCAATGCTAACACAAACTAGATTATGAAAAATTATGTTAAAATTTCGTATTTTGTTTTTCTTGCAGTAATTATATTATTTTTTGCATGCAACCAATCTAAAAGCTCTAAGAACAAGGAAACCATACTTAAAGGTTCAGCAACTGTTTATGTTGATGAAACTCTAACCCCTGTTATTGAAGACCAGGTTGAAGTTTTTGAAAATAAATATGAAGCTAAAATTAAACTTATTTCTAAATCAGAAGCTGAGACTGTTAACTCATTGTTTAAAGAAAAGTCTGCGATAGCTATCTTGTCAAGAAATTTGACAGTAGAGGAATCAAAGATATTTGAACAAAAGAAAATAGTTCCTAAAGTAACGATTTTTGCTACTGATGCAGTGGCTTTAATCTCCAATAAAAATAATAATGATACTATTGTCGCGTTAAAGGATATTATCAGTTTTATGCAAGGGAACACAGTTCCATCCATCAAGGGATTAGTTTTCGATAATCCAAATTCAAGTACTGTTCGATACATGAATTCTTTGGCAGGAATAAAAGCAATACCTGAAAAGGGTGTATTTTCATTTAAGACGAATGATGAAGTTATTAAATATGTTTCTGAAAATGAGGGGATGATTGGTATTGTTGGGGTTAACTGGCTTTCACAGCCTATGCCGGCCATGCAAAAATATGTTGATAATGTAAATGCATTAAACGTAAAAGGGCTGGATAGTGAAAATGCTTTTGCTCCAACTCAGAATAATATCGCAGAGAGAAAATACCCTTTGGCACGCGATTTGTATATTATCAATTGTCAGGGATATTCTGGATTAGGAATGGGCTTTGCTTCATTTGTGGCAGGAGATATAGGGCAGAGAATAATTTTAAAATCTGGATTGCTTCCTGTTCGTATTCCTGGAAGGAATATAACAATTAGGAAAAATATTGAAAACGATAAAAAATAAATTAACTACAACAAAGATGAATAAATTTAAAATTTTTAGTGTTGCTTTATTAGCTTCGGTAACCGTGAGTCAAGCTCAAGATTTAAATCAAGCAAAAAAAGCAATTGACGCAGAACAATTTGAGAAAGCAAAATCGATGTTAAAATCGATCATTCAAGCTAAACCCAGTAATGGAAGAGCCTCGTTTCTTTTAGGAAATATCTATCTTAATCAAAGTGTTACTGATTCTGCTAAAATCTATTTTCAAAAAGGATTAGCGGGGAGTGATAACGGAAAACTGAATTATATCGGTTTAGGACAAATTGATTTAGATAATAATAATAAAGCTGCGGCTCAAACTAATTTTGGACTAGGTACGAAAGGAATTAATAAAAAAGACGTTGAAGAATTAGTATATGTAGGTAGAGCTTATATGAATGCTGAAAAGCCAGATTATAAAAGTGCCATTGCAATTTTGAATCGTGCTAAAATTAATAACTCATCAGATGCACAAGTGCAGTTAGCATTAGGGGATGCTTATTTTGGCGATAACAATCAGAATGAGGCTTATGTTGCATACAGAAATGCTTTTCAAACAGATAATTCTTTATTAAGAGCTAAAATGCAATTAGGAGTTTTGCTTAAAGGAGCTAAATCTTATGATGAGGCAATTAAAGCATTTAATGAAGTAATCGCTTTAAATCCTAATTATGGTCCGGTTTACAGAGAACTTGCCGAAACCTATTATAAAATTGCTAGAAATAAACCTTCAAAATCTGTAGAGAGTTTGAAAACTGCGATTGGGTTTTATGATAAATACATGAGTTTGACAGATTATTCTCTTGCATCTCGTATGCGTCATGCTGATTTCCTTATTCTTGTGGGTGACTACAAAGCACTGGAAATTGAAGCTAATAAAATGAAACAATTAGACAAGGTTAATCCAAGAATTTTACGTTATTTGGGTTATGCTGCATACGAAAACGGAAATGTTGATTTAGCGAAAACTTCTTTAGAAAGTTTCATATCAAATCCAGCTAACAAGATTATCGCTAAAGATTATATTACTTTAGGTTTGGTAAAAATTAAAAAAGGAACTAGTGCTAATGGTCTTTCGGTTGATCCAACAGCTTTCAAAGAAGGTTTGGCTATCATCAAAAAAGGAATCGAACTTCTACCTATCGCAGCTGAAGAATTGAATGAAGTGGGTAAAAAATTATTTGCTCAAAAATTATTCAAAGAAGCCGCTGCAATTTTTGAACTTAGTTCAAGTAATAAAGAGTCAAGAAATTATTTAGATGATAATGTTTATTACGGTTTATCGTTATATTATGATAATAACAGAAAAGACATAAAAGCCGATCCTATTGCTTTACAAAAAGCAGATGCTGCCTTTGCTAATGTAATTGCTGCATCTCCTGACTATCAAGAAGCTTATTTGTATAGAGCGAGAACAAATAGATTGCTTGAAAACGATGCTGTAATGACTAAAGCATACCAAGATTATATAGATAAGACTACACAAAAGGGAGCTGAAGAATTAGCTAAACCAGCTGTGAAGACCAAATTTATAGAAGCTTACAATAATATAGCCGTAATCTATTCTAAAACGGATAAAGTAAAAGCAAAAGAATACTTAAACAAAACACTTGCTATTGATCCAGCTAATCAATACGCATTAGATGCATTGAAAACTTTGAAATAATTTTAAATATTTCAACATTTATAAAACCGATAGTTTCAAAAGAACTATCGGTTTTTTTTTGAGCATAAACTCCAGGATTATTTGCTAGCATTATTCCCGCTATTCGCTCTATCTTTTTTAAGGTCAAAAAAATGCCCTTAAAAAAGGATGCCGCTTCTATCGGGGCTAGCAGTTATTAATAGTGATTTTCAGCAAGCATTTTCTAAATATCAAATTAACTCCCTTTCAAATTAACTATCTTTGCACTTTAAAATAAAATAATGTTATCAAAAGAAATACAATTAGAAGTTAATAAAGGCGCAATGCTTCCATTGATGGAAGAATTTTATACCATTCAAGGAGAAGGTTTTCACACAGGAACAGCAGCTTACTTTATTAGAATTGGTGGATGTGATGTGGGTTGTCATTGGTGTGATGTTAAAGAAAGCTGGAATTCCGAATTACATCCGCCAACAAGTATTGATCTGATAGTTGCCAATGCAAATAAATATGCAGATACTGTTGTCGTTACCGGAGGGGAACCGTTAATGTGGGATATGACTTTACTTACTCAGAAACTCAAAGATCAAAATTTAAAAGTACATATTGAAACCTCAGGAGCGTATCCGCTTTCAGGATCTTGGGATTGGATTTGTCTTTCACCAAAGAAAAATAAATTACCTACAGAAACCGTTTATGATAACGCGCATGAGTTGAAAGTAATCATTTATAATAAACATGACTTTATTTTTGCCGAAGAACAGGCAGAAAAAGTAAATCCGAATGCTATTTTATTTCTTCAACCAGAATGGAGCAAAAAAGAAGAGATGACTCCATTAATTGTGGATTATGTAATGAACAATCCTAAGTGGCGTGTATCTTTACAAACACATAAATATTTAAATATTCCTTAAAAAATGAATACCCCAAACGTAATTTCAGTTTGGGGTATTTTCATCGGTGGGTATGTTAAAACACTAGGCCAACTTAATTACCAACCTTTTTGTTTTTTCAATTCGGTGATATGAGTTAAATGGTGATTGCCATGCCAAGCGTAAAGCCCAATTATTTCCTTGATTTTAAATTCGCTATTATGTTCCGGGTGAATGAATATCTTTTCTAAATCTACCTCGTTTAAACTTTTTATTAAATAGGACAATCGGAAGTGTAACCCTTCTAGAAAAGATAATGTGGGTTGAATAGGCATATTTAAATTATCATGCATTTCTGCCCAACGGTCTTCATGATAGAATTTTATTATGGGTTTATCTTCTGTTAAAGCCCATTTGATTCTGATAAAACAATTAATATGACTATCTGCGCAATGGTGAATTACTTGACGAATCGTCCAGCCATCTTGTCGATAAGGAGTATCGAGTTGATCATCGGTTAAATAAATCACTTCTTTTTTTAGTCGTTCTGGGAAACTTGCGATTTCAGCTATCTTTTCTGCTAAATAATTGCTTGAATATAATTCGGGTGCTGTAAACTTTCCTATGGGATAGCATAATTTCTCAAATTCTGAATTTTCCATAATTTCAGTAGCGTATGTTACGGTTTCTTTTTTCTTTCTTTAAATCGAAAGCTTCGCTAAATAATCATAATGCTCGCCTTCATGAATTAATTCACATTGAAATCCATTATCTAAAGCGGCATTTTGCAAAGTATTATAATCAATGAACATCCAATCGAATGGTTTTTCCTTCTCGCCTTTGTAGGAGATATTAAAAACAATTTCGCCATAATATTCCTTTTTTGAAGGAATCCACTTTCCGCCGTCTTCATCATCATCAAACATATAAATGATATCTGAACTATCCAATAGAATTTGTCCGTCAGGATTTAATAAAGATTTTAGTTTTAGAAGGAAATTAGGAATGTTTTTTAATTTTCCACACATTCCGGCACCATTCATTAAAAGTAATATAGTGTCGTACTTTTCATTATCTAGTGTCATCACATCCTGAACTTTTGCATTCTTTAATCCACGAAGTGTGCATGCTTGGATTGCATTTGCTGAAATGTCAATTGAAGTAACGTTTAAATTCCGTTCGTTTTGTAAAGACAAACTATGGCTGCCTGCGCCACAACCTACATCTAGAATTTTTCCTTTGGCAAGTTGCAACGCTTTTTGTTCCATTTGTGGCATTTCTTCATAAGAGCGAAATAAATAGGCAACTGACATTTCATCTTCTTCAGAAATGGTAGTCTCCGTAATTAAATCTTCGGGAGCATTATTAGTTTGATAATCAAGTATGGCTTTGCCGAAAAGGTCTTTCATTAGAGTTGGTATGTTAATTTAGTTATTTGTTGATTTGTTTTAAGTAATTTCGCAAAATGTTTTATCGAATAACCGAAGAGACAACTCTGCAAATGAATACTATTTTAAATAATCTTCCTAAAGAAGCCAAAGATAAGCATATCGAAAACAAAAAGTATTTCGATAAGCTAAAAAAGAAAACACCAAAGAATTTAGATTATGTTATGCAGGATTTGCATGATGCTGAATTCAAAAAAACGGATTGTTTAAAATGTGCCAATTGTTGCAAAACAACTGGGCCTTTATTTACCGATGCCGATATTGAACGTGTTTCAAAATATCTTAGACAAAAACCCCAACAGTTTATCGCGCAATATCTTCAAATTGATGAAGATAGGGATTATGTTTTGCAAAGTGTGCCTTGTACTTTTCTAGATAATGAAAATGCTTGCATGATTTATGATGTACGGCCGAAAGCGTGCAGGGAATTTCCGCATACGGATAGAAAGAAATTTCAACAAATTACAGATTTAACTTTAAAAAATGTTACCATTTGCCCGGCTGCTTTTAATATTGTGGAGGAAATGAAGAAGAAACTACCTCTTTAAAAAAGATTTCATTCAAAATAAACTAAACATATTCGGTCTCATCTCCCTTTCCTTTGGAGAGTCCCGTCCCGACGCTTCGGGAGCGGGAGGGGTAAGGACTAATATATCAAATACTTCACTCGCATTTTTTTAAACTGTTGCAATCCCTCTTTCCAGCTTTCTCTGATTTCCTTTTCTGGGATTCCACTTTCTATTTGTTGCTGTAGTTTTTTTGTTCCAGCTAATTTTGTAAAAAAAGGATTAAAGAATTTCGATTTGTCATTCGTACTTTGATAAGCTTTAATTAGCCATTTCAATTCCAGTTGGTTTACTCGTGGATTTGTTGATAAATCTTCCCCATAACAAATCACTCCGTTGTAAGTAGGATTTTGGGCACCTAAGTTTGGTTTTGGAATAAAACTAAAATCACTTTTTGGTAAATAAGGAGAGCCATAAATTTGAAATTGTTTTTCAGTACCTCGACCCACACTTACATTCGTTCCTTCAAAAAGGCATAAACTGGCATACAAATTCACGGCTTGATCATTCGGAAGATTTGGAGATGGTTTAATTGGTAAACTGTAATCCATTTTTCTGTTGTAATTAAGACACGGAATAACGGTCAATTTACACTGAATCCCATTTTTCAACCACTTTTCACCATTAATCATTTTAGCATATTCACCAATAGTCATTCCGTGGAGTAAAGGAATTGGGTGCATACCTACAAAACTGGTAAACGTTGCTTCAAGAACTGGTCCATCAATAATAGTTATATTGGGATTAGGTCTGTCAAGAATCAATAGCGGAATGTTATTTTCGGCGCAAGCCTCCATAATATAATGTAGTGAGGAAATATAAGTATAAAATCGTGCGCCGACATCTTGTAAGTCAAAAACCAATATATCAATTCCGGCCAGTTGTTCAGGTTTTGGTTTTTTATTATCTCCATAAAGTGAAATAATTGGCAGTCCTGTTTTAAGATCCTTTCCATCGACAACATGTTCGCCTGCATCTGCTGTTCCCCGAAAACCGTGTTCGGGAGCAAAAATAGTTTTGATTGCAATGCCTTTTGCTAATAGAAAATCGACTAAATGAGTTTTGTCGGATAGAATTCCAGTTTGGTTAGTTACGATTCCAATTTTTTTGCCTTTTAATAAAGGAAGATAGGCAGTATAATTATCTGCGCCCGTTTTAATATTGTTCTTGGAAATGCTTGTTGCTTTTATTAAACTGTCGTTTTTCATTTCCTGTGATTGAGTTTTTTTGACAGTACAAGAGATTAGTGTGGTAAATAAAAATAAAAGAGAAAGTGTATTTTTTATAAATGTAGTCATGTGATAAATCATAATAAAATTAATGTCTATTAGTGTAATTCGTGTTTTAGCTGTATTTTTGGCGCAAGCGACGCAAACTGGCTTAGCAAATCCAAAATAGAAATCGAATCAACTTGAATTTAGAATATTTCATTGCTAAAAGACTCATCACTGCTAAAGATTATAAAAGTAGCATATCTGCGCCAATAATAAAAATTGCAATATCGGCGATAGCTATTGGTATGATCATGATGATTGTTTCCGTGGCAACGGGAATTGGCTTGCAACAAAAAATTCGCGAAAAGGTTTCTGCTTTCAATGGGCATATCATTATTTCAAATTATGATAACAATCAATCAGAAGTTACTTTGGTGCCTATTTCCAAGAAGCAGGATTTTTATCCAAAGTTCACTTCGGTTCCAGGAATAAGTCACATTCAAGCAATCGCGACAAAAGCCGGAATTATCAGAACCGAAACAGCTTTTGAAGGAATCATTTTAAAAGGAGTAGGGAAAGATTACCAATGGGATAATATTAAAGAATACCTGATTTCGGGTAAACTGCCTGATTTTTCTAAAGACCTAAATCAAGAGGTGCTAATTTCTCAATTTTTGGCAAATAGACTAGATCTGAAAGTTGGCGATTCATTCAATACATTCTTCATCAAAGAGAGCCAAAATAAGTTACCCAACATCCGCAGATTCAAAATCACTGGTATTTTCAACTCTGGTTTTCAGGAATTCGATGCTACTTATGTAATAGGGGATATTCGACACCTACAACGCATCAATAAATGGAGTCCAAATGAAGTAGGAGCTTTCGAAGTTTTCGTGAATGATTTCAACAATATAAAAGCAACAGGAGAGCAGGTTTATGAGCAAACTGCTTCAACGCTTGATACAAAAACCATAATCGAAAAATACAGCTACATATTTGAGTGGCTCCAATTATTCGATTTCAATATCATAATCATATTAGTAGTTATGATATTGGTGGCAACAATCAACATGGTCGTTGCGTTATTAGTTCTTATTCTTGAGCGAACCCAAATGATAGGAATATTAAAAGCATTAGGAGCTAATAATTGGTCGGTTAGGAAAATATTTCTTTACAACGCCTTTTACCTAATAGTAAGAGGATTATTTTGGGGGAATTTAATTGGGATATCTTTGTTGTTGATCCAGCAACATTTTGGAATAATTAAACTTAATCCCGAAAATTACTATGTCAACCAAGCTCCAGTATACCTTAATTGGGGTTACATACTGTTATTGAATTTGCTCACGGTCACCGTTTGTTTCCTAGTGTTATTAATTCCTTCCTATATAATAACCAAAATATCGCCGGTAAAAGCCATTCGTTTCGATTAGATAATCATTTGGGCGTTCCCCATTATAAAAAAGAGGCAATTATCTTAGTGGATAGTTGCCTCTTTTTTTATAATGGGTCGGGCTATTCGCTGCAAGTCCTCGTCAAGTTGCGTTTCACTTCACTTTCCTGTGGGCTTTTCACTGCTATCCCTAACGCGGGCATTGTTTCATCGACTTTGTTATTTCTACGAAGGATAAATTCTACCGTCTATGTTCATTTCATTCCATTCTCTTGTGGGTTTTGCTTTCCTTTCTTAACTCGGCATAGTATACCGGTGACTTTGTCATTTCGACAAAGGAGAAATCTCATTAACTAGTTTCATTTCTTACCTTATATATAGGAGTACGGTGTCTTATAAGAAAACAGTATTTCGACTACTTATATATAATGACATCCGTATTTTTACCCATAAAGTTACCCTTTCCTTCGGAGAGTCCCGAAGCGTCGGGAGGGGAGAGGAAAAAAGTTTCCTTTCAAAAACCATGTTTCCAGCGAGTTAAAGTTTAAGTTAAGAAAACATCAAAAAAAAGGTTTAAAAAAGCTTGCAGAAGCGAATAAAGGTGGTACTTTTGCACCCGCAACAACGCATACGTTCTTTAATAAACTGACAAGTATTCTGAATCAAAAACGGGAATTTATTTTCAAAAAAAAGATTTACAAAAGCTTGTGAGATTGGAAAACGGATGTTACATTTGCACCCCGCAAAACAAGCAAAGTTCCTTGACAAACTGATAAGAAAACGAGAAGA